>CP054838.1:4632748-4958664 GCA_028768545.1 Desulfobacter sp. | reverse complement strand
CCCTCCCTGTATCCCGTCATCTTTTTTTTCGAGTGATTCCGAGTTGTTTCATATTATACCAGATACAGGCACGGGATACTCCGAAATGCTGCGCCCTTTCCGATTGTGTCATGTCATCATTTGTCTCCACATGGAGGCGCAAAGCTTCCAGATCCAAACTTCGTGGTCCTTTTGGACCGGGTTTCTTGTATGATAAACCATCTTCGGCAGACGTCCAGTTGTGAACACTTCCACGGGATACATTAAACTGACTGGCAGCTTCCGTCTTGCTTCCTCCATTTTCTACAAAATCTATAACGCGTTTGCGTAAATCTGATGAATATCTCATGGGGAAAATATAAGTTGTATAAATCCTTGTTCAAGTAATTGTTTGCTCTGCTATAAACGGCAGGGCACAGACAATGGATGCCGTCTGAAGTGCTTTGAGTCCGTCTGTCTGCAGGAGAATAATGGCCAGGGTACCCAGGACAAATCCCCAGACGATTTTCATGCCGGCCTTGGGTTCCAGGTCTCCTTTGGACATGAGCATGGCCACCAGAAAAGAGGCCGAGTCAGCAGAGGTGATCAAAAAGATGATCAGACTGATAAAAATTACGATGGAGGCGATAAAGCCAAATGGATAGGCGGACAGCAGGGTAAAGATACCGGATCCCATGTCGGCCTGAATGGCTTTCCACAGTTCTACAGTCCCCGCTCTTTCCGCAAGGATGGCAGCACCGCCGAAAATATCAAAGCAGACAAACATGACCACAGAAGGGATCAATACTACCCAGAGGATGAATTCTCTGACTGTTCTACCCTTGGAGATACGAGCAATAAAACCGCCCACAAAGGGGACCCAGGCAATCCAGAATGCCCAATAGAAAACAGTCCACCACCCCAGCCATTTGCCTTCAAAGGCCTGGTTCATGGAATCGGTCCAAAAGGTCATGGTGACAAAGTTGGACAGGTAGTGCCCCACGGAATCGGGAAACAGGTTCAACAGCTGCAGGGTGGGACCGGCAAGAAAGATGAACACGATAACAGCCAACGCCAGCCACAGGTTAATCAAACTCATGTATTTCAATCCCTGTTTCAGTCCGGAAACCGAAGAGGCGATATAGGCGATCATGAAAAGGACCAGCACAAAAACGGTAATGCCCGGGGTCATTTCCAGCCCGGTTATGTGGGTGACGCCGAATTTGATGGACAGGATGCCCAGGCCCAGTGCCGTACTGATGCCTGCGATGGTGGCAAAGGCAGTGACCAGGTTGGTGATTTTACTCCAGATGCTGGTTTCGGTTTTATCTTCCAGCAGACCGTAAAGGGAGGTGGCAATGGTCATGGGCTGATCGTGTCTAAAGGAGAAATAGGCAATGCCCAGACCGCCGACAGCATAGAGGGACCAGGGATGAAACCCCCAGTGGAGATAGGCTATCTGCAGGGCCACAGGCACGGCATCTGCTGTCCCCGGCTCAGCCCCGTAAGGGGTCTGCATATAATGGTAAAGGGGTTCTGCAATGCCCCAGAAGATAAATCCCAGGCCGATGCCGGCTGAAAAAAGCATGGCCAGCCAGGACACGGTTGAAAATTCAGGCTCGTCATCATCCTTGCCCAGTTTCATCTGTGCATAGGGGCCCACAGCCATCCAAAAGGAAAAGACTAAACAGGCAGCAGTGAACAGCATATAGTACCAGGTGAAATTGGTGGTAATGAACGACTGCATGGACTTGAGCGTTGTTGCAAGTTTATCCGGTGTTGCAATGCCTAAGCCCACAACGATACCAAAGACGATCAGGGTGGTCCAGAACAGCTGGTGGTCTGTTTTTCCTAGAAATTTTTCCATCATACCTGTTTGACTACTTGTTTGTGTTGCCATTTGTTAAGTTTCCCTTTTTGGTTAATTGTTATACTTTTTTTCAACATAGGCATTAAGTCCTTGTTCAACACCCGGATCAATTTCAGGTGTCTTGTAGGACTCAATCCTCTTGTTTACATATTCAGTTGCCCGGGCAACCATGTCGCCGTTGTTTTTGGCGATCCAGTCGTCATAGGTGCTTTTGCGTGTCAGGTTGGCCGGAAAAAAGGCGGTCCTGCATTTTGCGGCGGTTTCAGGCTGCATCATGTAGGAGCCTGAGGCGCCCACTCGTTTGATCAAATCGGTGTTGATGCTGGCATCGGTGATCTCAAGGGGGGCTACGGCCCGCTTGATCATGCCGCAAACCTCTTCGTCAATAACAAATTTTTCCAGGCTGACCGCAGCATAGGCCCCGAGGATACCGCAGGCCTGGTGAATAAAATGGGCGCCGGAGATGACAGGGGCCGCCATGAGCAGGGCCGATTCGATTCCGGCCTGGGCATTGATGGAATAGGCGTCGGTGAGGTTGCCCCCGTAACGGCAGGGCAGGCCGTAGTGCTCGGCCATCTGGGTGGCTATGGCGGTGAGCTGCAGGGATTCTGGGCCGCCCAAGCTGACCCCTCCGGTTCGCATGTCCGAGGCACAGGAGGTGCCGCCGCAGACACAGGGAACGCCCGGTTTAATGAGCTGGGCCAGGGTTATGCCGGCCAGGCTTTCAGCCATTTCCTGGGCCGTACTGCCGGCAATCTCAATGGGCCCGGTGATGCCTGCCAATACCATGGAGGAGATGAGCAGGGCCTGGCCGTTACGGGCAAATTCAATGAGCCCTTCCAGGGTATCGTCTGCATAGGAGAGGGGGGAGAGGGGATTCACCGATACAATGGAAACAGGGTGGTCAAGTTCCGAGGCCTTTTTTCCCCAGACAATTTGGGTCATGTCAGCGATTTCCCGACCGTTTTCCCTGGCGCAGGGGTTGGAAATTAAAGGCTTGTCAGTCATGGTTATGGCGGCATGAAGCATGCGGGTGGCAGCTTCTTTGGGGGCAAATTCCGCCGGAACCGCCATGGCGCCTGCGGCAAAATCCACATGCGCCGAGGTCTGGACCAGACGGCACATATTTTCCTGGTCTGCAAAACAGGCGTTGCGCCGGGTACCGTCTGGATCAATGACAAAGGGGGCGGTCCAGGCAGGTCCAAAGGCAAAGTGATCTCCACCCAGGCGGACATTTTTTTCAGGATTCCGTGCCATGATGGTAAATTCCGACGGCACGGTCTCCAATGCCTTGAGCACCTGGGATTCTTCAAAATAAACCGTGTCACCGTCAACCTTGAACCCGTGGGCTTTAAAGGTGTCAATGGCTTCGGCCAGTTTGAATGCCACGCCGGTCTCTTTGAGGATACGCATGGCCGCATTGTGGATAATATTGATCTGTTCTTTTGTAAGGGGCTGTAATCTGTTTCCCATGTCAATTTTTCCTTTTCAGATACCTTGAAAGTCTCCGGAGGGTGATTGTCAATTTTTTATCTTTTAATTTCAGACAGTTATGCCTTTTCAGGCAAGGCGGGTAAAAAAAGAGACAGGAACGAACCTATGAAAAATGTTAAAATAAAAAAATAAAATTTAATAAAATTATCAATTTTTTTTAAAGCAGGCCCTCTACTTAAAGACGGGGGATGAAATATTTTGTTTAAATGAAATAACTTGTATTAAATTTCAGTGATGTCCGGTTAGGTTTTTGCTTGCTCAATAATTTTTTGATCTTTGACAATATTGTCCCTGTTTGAACTATGAGAGCCCTGCTCCTCGCAGCCAAACAGGTCATTTAGAATGGCGGTTCGCAGCTGCCGAACTCTTTTGATCGTGACCTTTTCATTAAACTGTTTTTGGCAATGGATTGTCAGTAACAGGTAAGTGATAAGGCCGCCAAGAATCTGAACCATAAGGCCGTATTCACTGCGGGCAATGAGATGATATACCTTCAGATGTTCTTTCCACCATTTGAAAAAATCCTCAATGGTCCACCGGAGTTTATAAATTGTTGCTATTTGTTCCGCTGTTAAATCATGCCTGTCAGTTGCCACATAGTATTTGACGCCAGCAATTTTATAGCCAACAACCCGAACAGGCCTTTTCGTCTGGTTTTGATTCGGAGTACCAAGTTTAACCAGTGCATCATAAAAAATGTAGCTGTCGGAAGGGGTCTCGTGGTTATCAATAATTGTTCTTGTTGTCCTGGTTTTTATACGGCAGACAAAATGTTTGCCTTGCTCCTGAAGCAGGTCAAATTCTTTATGGGATTGATATCCACGATCCATAACACCTGTTTGCCCCTTGGAAAGTATTTTGGGAACAAAAGTGCGTTCAGCGCCGTTGCCTTCAGTCAAAAAGATTTTGTTTGGGATTCCGTGATTAATGTCAAATCCGCAATGTACTTTGGCTTTTTTACTTCCTTTTCTGTAGTTCGCCCAGTGCATTGAAAGGACTGCATTTATGAGACTACCGTCAATGGAAACCAACTCTCCTAACTCGGCGTGTTCACCCGGATGACACTCAAGAGCCTGTTTATAAAGATCCTCAAAGATAAATTGCAGTTGTTCGAGTCCCCTGTGATTGATGGCTTCACAGAAACTACTACGGCTGATACCACCGTCTGGCGCAATATTTTCTTTAGCAAAAACATTCTCCTTGAGATCCTGAATTAAATGTCGGGCAGACTTGTGCTCCTGAAGATGGAAATAAACCAAAGCATTTATCTGGTCTTCGAATGTCATTTTTAAAGGGCGGTCTCCTCGAGATTGTAATTCCGGTGCTTTTGAAAGTGACTTTATCAGAGAGCACCTGAAATTGTCAAAGTTCAGGGACCGTAGTTGTTTTTTAGGGACTGAGATGTGCGTCATTTGAGCTCCTTGAGTTAAATTTTCAAGGCGCACAAAAATTTTTACGCACATTTGTCAACACAAAACAGACTGTTTTTTCAATGATTTTAGATGCTTTTTATATGCAACAACCTAACCGGACACTACTGATAAAAAGGGTATAATTCATTAGGGTCCCTCCGATTTTTTATGAGCCTTTCACGGCCTGATGTTATGGGTTGGCACAGCCCCCTTGGTTTTGGGACTATACCATAGTTTCCCGGGAAAAAGGCAGTTCCACCATGAAACAGGCCCCGCCCAATTTTGAAACCCCGATATCCAGTTTCCCCTGATGGTCCGTTATGATTCGGTGACAAAGACTGAGACCGATGCCGGTACTATGACTTTTGGTTGTAAAAAAAGGATCAAACACCTTTAACCGGACATTCCATGACACCCCCGGCCCGTCATCTTCCACCCGGATAATGATTTTATCATTCTCCGGATGGGAGGAAATCAGGATACGCCCCTTGTTTCCATGCTCAAGGATGGCGTCTGCAGCGTTGTTGATTAAATTCAGAATCACCTCCTCAATGAGATGGGGTTCGGCAATGCATTGGGGCAAATTTTTGGCCAGGTCATCCTCTATCTGTATCCCTTTTTTGTTCAGGGTGAACCGGGTCAGCTTCACGGCTTCTTTGACCGGATCATTGATATGGCCCACGTCAAACTTAGGTTCTCCGGGCTTGGCAAAATTCATCACCCGCTTGATCACCGATTCAATTTTTCCGGAAGCCGACCGGATGGCTTCAATGGACAAAGCGATTTTTTCTGTTTTTTCGAGGGCGTTCAAAATTCTGTGTCAGTTGAATGAAAGCTGATATACTCAGCTAAATAAGGAGAACTGACATGACCGAAGAAAACACCGAATTTGATTTTCAAAAAGCCCTTAAAGGCATCCAGGAAGGTAAACCCTTCACAGGTAAGGGCGGCGTCCTTACATCATTAATCAAAAATCTTGCTGAAGCTGCTCTTGAAGGAGAGTTGGAGTCCCATCTCGGGCAGGAAGTTTCTGCCAACCGCCGTAATGGAAAAAGCAAAAAGACCATTAAATCCCTGGATGATAAATTTGAGCTAAAAACCCCGCGTGACAGGGCCGGAACCTTCTCTCCACAGATCGTCAAAAAACATCAGACAACGCTCAGCGATGAAATTGAAAGAAAGATAATAGCCCTTTACGGCCTGGGCATGAGTTATAATGATATGGCTTCCCATTTACAGGAAATCTATGGACTTGAGATTTCAAATGCCACTCTGAGCACCATTACCGATAAAATCATCCATACCGTCAAAGAATGGCAGGCCAGGCCGTTGGAAAATGTGTACCCAATCGTATGGCTTGATGCCATACATTATAAAGTACGAGAAAACGGAAAGGTCGGCAGCAAGGCCGTTTACACAATTCTTGGGGTGAATATCGAGGGCCGCAAAGAGGTTCTTGGGCTGTACATATCCGAGAATGAGGGTGCGAACTTCTGGCTGCAGGTGTTAACAGACCTTTCAAACCGAGGGGTAAAAGATATCCTGATTGCCTGTGTTGATGGTCTAAAAGGTTTTCCCGAGGCCATTGAGACCATATTCCCGGACACAGAAGTTCAACTCTGCGTAGTCCACCAGATCCGAAATTCATTGAAATACGTTGGTTCCAAAAATAAAAAGAAATTTATGGCAGATCTAAAACGTGTTTATAAAGCGGTCAATAAGGATCTGGCCGAAGAAGAACTGGATATCTTGGAAAATAAATGGAATGACAAATACCCGATTGTGATAAAATCCTGGCGGAACAACTGGGAACGCCTCAGTCATTTCTTTAAATATCCAGAAGAGATTCGACGGATAATATACACCACAAATACCATTGAGGCTGTGCATCGACAGTTTCGAAAACTGACCAAAACAAAGGGATCATTCCCGAACCAGGACAGCCTGTTAAAGCTGCTTTACATGGGGATCCAGAACGCCAGTAAAAAATGGACAATGCCGATTCAAAATTGGTCACTGACAATTTCCCAGTTGGCAATTTTCTTTGAAGGCCGGCTGGATAAAGAGCTGGGAATTTGATAGGGATTTATTTACAGATGGAAAAGATGGTTCCAGGAACTCCACTCCAGCAAAAGTCAACTCCTCCGACGTGGCTGATTGAAGGCCCATTCTCGGACCTGACTTTTACTTCCGCTGGCGCTGAGGCAGATCCGAGAACCGAAACCGTGACACAGAATTCTGAACATTCCCATTAGTTCCCTGGCAAGCAAGACCAAGCATATTTGCCCACATTTGGGTCCCACTTTCATCTTTTACCAGAACGAAGACGCTTTGGTCCTCTTCCTTATGTTTGACATATTCAACCCGGGTTTCATACTTTTGACTATCAATGATAAGAACCTTGGCATCTCGCATCAACTGATCTACCTGAGCCGTATTTCCATTTTTTTTGTACACAGTTTCCTTTTGAATGTCCTCTAATTCCCTATCCACAGATGTCCCGTCCAAGATATGGATATTCGGCTCAAACGAAAACCAGCCACCCCATGCATTCCCTACAAGCGCCATTACCACCACAGAAACAAAAGTTGTCTTTTTGATCATTCCACTCATGCTTACCGCCCCCTCATTAGATTGCCTAAGTTAAAATCCTTTTAGATTTAGAGCATTTTTCCACAGGAAAAGTAATGAATAAAATTCATTAAATTACAACAATTCATTTAATTTGTTATTGCCCATAAACAAGCCAATACATCCACACCATGATATGCGCAAGGCAGATCTGTAATGCCATTGCGCATATCATGGTATTAGAGCAGACCGTTGTCGATTTAGAAAAAGGCAGGACTGAAAAAAATAAAGCTGGGTTGATTGCCAGAGTTACAAATTATGATTTTATCATAAACCTTGAAGGCAATGTATTTTGATTTGTCATTGAAAATAGTAATTACCTCTATTGTATCCCTAAAATAAAAAAGGTCTTCAGAAAGAGTTGAAAAACCGTGATATTAATGGCACGCCCGGAGGGATTCGAACCCCCGGCCTATGGATTCGAAGTCCAGTGCTCTATCCAGCTGAGCTACGGGCGCGCAAACCCTTTGGGAACTCAATAGTTCAACATTGTGTTTATCATAGAATCAAGGGATTGGCAATTGTCCCTGATCCATCATACAGCACCATCTTCTTCGTTGTCTTGGTTTTCTCATCACTGCGGAGTATTACACCTTTTTTGCCGTTTGCTTGGCGCCGCAATATGGTACCTTGTTTGGTGGCCAGGAAAGCACGGAACATCCCCATATTCAGGCAAATATAAAATTAGGCGGTTGATTTGGGTTGTTAGAAGGGGGCTGTTAGGACAAAACAGCACAGATGCTGCCGAGATTATCCTGTTCAGCAAAAAAACAACACCGGACAGTACTATCCCATTGGAGCTGGGAGATATGCCGGCCTTGTCATATTTTCATGGGAAAATGACAATTCACCGGTGAAACTGTTAAAAAAATCATTACGAAAAACCAGAAATCATAGGGGCTATTTTTTTGTTGACTTAATCATATGAAAATGGTAGGAATTAATCCTACCGATTTGGTTGGATACACAAACCACCCGATATTTAAACATAATCAGGGGATTTAACCATGCTTAAACTCAGACCATTTCATCTGATCATTTTAGTGATAACGGCTTTTTTCCTTTTGTTTTCCTTTTCCGGACAGGCCAGTATCAAAGACAGGGAAGAAAAAAAACCGGATATGATCACGATTGATCTTGGACCGGATTTTGGCAAGAATGAAATGGCCGAGGTTACCTTTCTCCACGATTTGCACAGTCTGGCCCTTGACCAGCAATGCCTGTCCTGCCACGATCAGAAAAAAGAGGCGTTTGATTTTTCATTCATCCCCGCTGATCAGCAGCCATCCATGGAGAGCTACCATGACAAGTGCATTGCCTGCCATGTTGAAAAAAAAGCTGCGAACATTCCGTCCGGCCCCATGGCTGAGCAATGCGGCGCTTGTCATCAACGCAATCCTTCCATGGTTTCATCCAGAACAAATTTAAGATTTGATAAATCCCTTCATTATGTCCATGTGGATTCAGCCAAGATCAAGGGGAAGGGCGCAGAAGACAAGGAGAATTGCTCTGCCTGCCATCACCGGTACAATTCTGACCAAAAAGAGCTGGTCTATACAAAAGATGAAGAAGAATCCTGTGCCTATTGCCATGGTGCCGAAGAAAAAATTTTGGAGAACAAAGGCCGGGTCAAAAATATCCGCCAGGCCTCTCACCAGTCCTGCGTGGCCTGCCACCAGGAGATAAAAACCCAAAACGGAGCTGCCGGGCCGATTTCCTGTGGCGGATGCCATGACAGCCGGGAACAGGAGGCAATGGCATTGGCCCGGTCCAAAAAAAATATGGACATTCCCCGGCTTAAAAGAGGCCAGCCCGACCAGGTGCTGCTCACGCCCTGGGAAAAAGAGATCAAGGATCCCGCCCCCCTTATGCCGGCCGTGGCATTTGACCACAAGTTCCATGAAGATCAGACCCTGACCTGTAAATCCTGTCACCATGAAAGCTTGAAAAAATGCAGTGACTGCCACACCCCGGGCGGGGGGGAGGAAAACGGCGGATTTATAAGCCTTGCAGATGCCATGCATTCTCCCCGGGCCGAGCAATCCTGCATCGGCTGCCATCAGCAGGAGACAACGGCCGTGGAATGCGCCGGCTGCCATGCCCGGATGCCGGATACCGTTCAAAAGGATCCTGCCTCGTGCAAGGTTTGCCACACCCTGGCTCCTGAGGATTATCAAAAGGGTCAGGACCTTGCCTTGGCCGCTGCTGAAGCCGTGGCGCTTCGTTCTCAAAAAACACCCCGGGATTTGGCTGAAAAAATTCCTGAAACCGTGGTGATAGAAGATTTATCCCAGGAGTATGAACCCAGCCAGTTCCCCCATGGCAAGGTGGTCCGTGCCCTGATGGAAAAAACAGAAAAAAGTGCTCTGGCCAGGGCCTTTCACCGGGACCCCTCAGGCCTATGCATGGGCTGCCACCACAACAGTCCTGCCTCCCTTGAACCGCCCAAATGCGGATCCTGCCATGATAAGAACGGCCCGGGATCTGATAAAATATCAGGCAAGCCCGGTTTAAAAGGGGCTTTTCACGGCCAGTGCATCACCTGCCACCAGGAGATGAAGGTGACCCAGGTTCCGGCCACCGATTGTGTCAAATGTCATGAATTAAAAAAATAAAATATCCATTGGATTCAAAAAAAGGGTTTATTATGGCTATTTCTCGCAGACAGTTTTTGGGCACGCTTGGCGCTGCCGTGGGTGCAGCAGCCCCTTTGACAGGCTCCCATGCCGCAGGCAAAACATTTGAGGGGCATCCGGACAGTTCCGGGGTGCTCCACGATACCACCTTGTGCATTGGATGCCGTAAATGTGAACAGGCATGCAACCGGGTCAATGATCTTCCAAAGCCCGAGCAACCCTTTGATGATCTTTCCCTGCTCGATCAAAAAAGGCGGACCCATGCGGATATCTATACCGTGGTCAACCGGTTTGAACCTGAAAACACAGGGGCCACTGCCCCGGTGTTTGCCAAAAAACAGTGCAACCACTGCCTGGAACCTGCCTGTGCCTCGGCCTGTTTTGTCAAGGCCTTTACCAAGACACCCCAGGGGGCCGTGGTCTATGATGAGTCCCTCTGCGTGGGCTGCCGGTACTGCATGGTGGCCTGTCCCTTTGAAGTGCCGGCCTATGAGTATGACAATCCTTTGACCCCCAAGGTGACCAAATGCACCCTCTGCGCCCCCAGGCTGGCCCAGGGAAAACTTCCCGGATGTGTGGACGCCTGTCCCAGAGAGGCTTTGATTTTTGGCAAACGAGACCGTTTGATCAAAATTGCAAGGCAGCGGATCATGGACCGGCCCCACCTGTATCTGGACCATATCTACGGTGAACATGAAATGGGAGGTACCTCCTGGCTCTACCTGGCAGGGGTCCCCTTTGAATCTTTGGGCATGAGAGAGGATTTGGGCACTAAATCGGCCCCGGAACTGACCTCAGGCCCGTTGTCTGCGGTTCCTGTGGTGGTCGGGCTCTGGCCGGTTCTGCTCACCGGGGTCTATGCCATTTCAAAACGCAAGGAAAAGATTGCCCGGGAGGAAAAACAAGCGGTCCTAAAAGATGCCCGGCAAAAAGCCCGGGAAGAGCTTACCGCCGCCCTTGAAACCCAAAGGGAGAAAATGACCCAGGAAAAGACGGCTGCCATCAATTTCGAGGTGAAAAAAGCCCTGGAAGAGGCTGCAAAAAAAGAGGCTGCCCCAGAAGACCCCCCGGCCGACCGTGTTGAAAAAAATATTTCAGGAACTCAGACACCCCCTTCACCGGGCACAGGCCAACAGGAGGAATAATGAAACAGATCGTGGATCAAATCAAAGATAAACTCTTGGAAAAGCAGGTGCCCCAAACCCCTTGGCTTTCCCCCTTTAATGTGATCACCGGAATTATTTTAGCAATAGGACTTGTCCTGACCATTTTAAGGTTTACCATGGGCCTTGAAACCGTGACCAACCTGGACAATAACAATCCCTGGGGCATCTGGATCGGGTTTGACCTGCTCTGCGGGGTGGCCCTGGCTGCCGGCGGCTATGTGACTTCGGCCACCTGTTATATTTTCGGGCTCAAGCGATTCCACTCCGCCGTACGGCCTGCCATTCTCACGGCGTTTTTAGGATATGCCCTGGTGGTCCTGGCCCTTCACTATGATGTGGGCCGTCCCTGGCGTCTGCCCTACCCGGTTTTTTATTCCCAGGGCACCTCTTCTCTGCTCTTTGAAGTGGGCTTGTGCGTCTTTTTATATCTGAGCGTTCTTTTTATTGAGTACAGCCCTGCGGCTCTGGAATGGCTGGGGTTTAAACGGGCAAGAAACCTCATTGTCCGGCTGACCCTTGTACTGACCATCTTTGGGGTGATTTTGTCCATCCTTCACCAGAGTTCTTTGGGCGCTCTTTTTATGATTGCTCCCTCAAAACTCCACCCCCTGTGGTATTCGTCTTATCTGCCGGTCTACTTTTTTATCTCCTCCATGTTTGCCGGCATGTCCATGGTGATCTTTGAAGGCAGTCTGGCCCACCGATTTCTCCACCATAAAATGGATTCAACCCATCTGGATGAAAGCCGGGGTGTGACCCTTGGATTCTCAAAGGCCGCCTCCTTTGTCATGATGGGATATGTGAGCATCAAAATCATTGGCCTGGCCATGGACAATCATTGGCATTATCTGGCCACGGGTTGGGGCATTTGGTACCTGGTGGAACTGGTTGGGTTTGTGGTATTTCCGGCACTGCTCTTTGGGGCAGCCCACCGGGAGAAAAATTTGACATTTGCCAGGGCCGCAGCCCTGTGGACGGTGCTGGGCATTGTCCTGAACCGGTTTAACATTTCAATTATTGCCTTTAATTACCATTTGCCGGCAGATCAGCGCTATTTTCCCAGTCTCATGGAAATTGCCACCTCAATTTTCATTGTGACCCTGGGTGTTGTTATCTACCGGTTCATCTGCACCCGGATGCCCATTCTCCATGAGCACCCGGACTATAAGGCCCACTAAGGGCCATACCCTAAAGGGCAGAAACCGGGCCGCCACTTCCGGCCGCCCGCAGCAAAACATGAGACCCCCTCGCCGGTTGGATAGGGGGGGATATAAACCAGACAAGCCTCAGGAGGATATTTTGGACATTTTTACCCTGCAAGATTTTTATACCTTCACCAAGGGCATAACCTATTTGATCATGGGCGGTATCTTGATCTTCATGCCTTTATACTGGCATTTTTTAACAGACAGGGAAGATGATTAGACATCTTAAGATGAAAGGAAATTTTCATGCATGATTTATTAACCGGCACCTTTTTCTGGATTGCCCTTGGCATCTGCCTGACCGGCATGCTGGTCCGGTTTGTTCTTTATTTTAAGGGATTGAGCTGGCAGCTGGACCGGGTGGCCTACCGGGCCCATCCCAAGGCAGGCCTTAAAGGGGCGGTCCGATCCATTTATAAATGGCTGATTCCCTTTGGCACAAGGGGCTGGCAGACTCAGCCCTTTATCACCCTGGCCTTTTTCGGATTTCATCTGGGCGCTGTTTTTGTTCCCCTCTTTCTCATGGGCCATGTCTTTTTTGTGGAAGAAAAACTGGGGATTTCATTGTTTACCCTCAGTGCCGCTGCCGGAGACGTCCTCTCCTGGACCGCCCTGGCTGCAGGATCGCTTCTTTTGATCAGACGGCTGGTGCTGCCGGAAGTCAGAATTTTAACCACCTGGAAGGATATCATGATTCTGGGTCTTTCCATGGCCCCTTTTGCCACTGGCCTTTTGGCCAGGTATCAGGTGGGCGATTACGGATTTTGGCTGAATATGCATATCTTGTGCGGAGAGGTTCTGCTGGTGGCCATTCCCTTTACCAAGCTTTCCCATGTGTTTTTGTTTTTTGCTTCAAGGGCCCAGCTGGGAATGGATTTTGGCATTAAGCGCGGCGGAATGAAAGGAACAAAAATGGCCTGGTAACCAAATCCAGTGACCATGGAGGAGAATATCGATCATGCCGGAAGGAATTTATTGTAATAAACAAACCGTGGATACCCCGGAAGGGGTGAACAAATTATTGTCCGACACCAGCGGCAACACCTATTACCAGGAAATGGAAGTCTTGGATGTGGACACTGACCTTTTGTGGAAAACCATCCAGAATACCTGCAAGTCCAGGATCAGAACATGGCTGGAAATCTGTGCCCATTGCGGGATGTGCGCCGATTCCTGCTTTCTTTACGAGGTCAACGGTAAAAATCCCAAACAGGTGCCCGCCTATAAGATTCAGTCCACTTTAGGGGAAATTATCAAGCGCAAAGGAAAGGTGGACAACGCCCTTATGCGCCATGCCATGAGAGTGGCCTGGGCCGAGTGCTCCTGCTGCAACCGCTGCGGCATGTATTGTCCCCACGGCATTGATACGGGGATCATGTTCGGCTACCTAAGAGGCCTGCTCTACAACCAGGGGTTTGTGCCCTGGGAGCTTAAGATCGGGGCGGGCATGCACAGGGCCTACCGGGCACAGATGGATGTGACGGACGAGGACTTTGTGGACACCTTTGAGTGGATGGTGGAAGAGTACGAGGATGACTATCCCGGCCTCACGGTCCCGGTGGACAAACAGGGGGCGGATATCATGTACACGGTCAACGCCCGGGAGGTCAAGCATTACCCCGAAGACCTGGCCGAGGCCGCCATTCTTTTTCATCTGGCAGGTGAGAGCTGGACCGTGCCCTCCAAGGGATGGGAACAGACCAGTCTTGCCATGTTTGCAGGCGATTGGGCCGCCTGCAAGATGCAGGTGGAAAGTGTGTATGAGGCCATGGAGCGGCTGACACCCAAACGGATGGTGGGCACGGAATGCGGTCATGCCCACAGGGCAACGGTGATCGAAGGCCCCTATTGGGCGGGTCGAAAAGACGGTCAGCCCCCGGCACCCTCCATCCATTATGTGGAGTGGCTGGCAGAGGCTTTGAATACCGGCAGGCTGAGGGTTGATCCGTCCAAACGGATCAAGGAGTTGGTCACCCTCCAGGATTCCTGCAACTATATCCGGAACCACGGCCTGAAAAGAGCCACAAGGGATATCATGTCCCATATTGTGGAACCCGGCTTTTTCATTGAAATGGCCCCCAACAAGGAGCACAACTATTGCTGCGGCGGGGGCGGGGGATTCAACGGAATCGGAAAATTTCGAAAAGAGCGGAATATTGCCCTGATCAAAAAACGGGACCAGATCCTTGAAACCGGGGCCAAACTGGTCATTGCCCCCTGCCACAACTGCTGGGATGCCATAAGGGACCTTGAAGAAGAGTATGAGATCGGTATCCGCTGGTCGTTTTTAAAGCCGCTGCTCATTAAAATGCTGGTGATTCCCGACCATTTAAAACCCGAAGAATAGCCCGAAATTTAAAAAATACTTTATGAGAGGGGCCTATGTTTAAAAAAATCTTGTTTGCAACCTCGGCCACCCCGGCCAGCGACCATGCCGCACGGGTTGCCTTTAACATGTCCGGGGAATATAACGCCCAGCTGAATATCTTTCATGTTCTCGGGGTGCCGTCCAGGGGCTTCAGCCAGGTGGTGGTGGATGTGAAAACAAAGGAAAAGGTGGGGGTGGATGAAGAGTATCTGTTCGGGGTCACCGAGGAGATTAAAGCCTATTACGCCAAATATCTTGAAAACGGACTGGATTACACCATTGATGTGGCCGTGGGATTTCCGGCCCGGGAAATTTTGCGGCAGGCCAAAATGACCCAGCCCGACCTCATCCTTTTGGGCGGCAGCACCGGGGATGAGGAAGAGAGTGTTTACAAAAAGGTCTCTGCCAGTTCCACCCTCCAGCGAGTGGCCAAGTCCGCCCCCTGCCCGGTGATGGCCGTGAACCGCCCGGCCGCCTCTTTCTGGGGAGGCATGTCCAATATTTTGTTCGGCACCGACTTTTCAAAGACCTCTGACAAGGCCTTTGATTTTGCCGCCAGACTGGCCAAGGCCATGGATTGCGAGCTGCATGTCTTCCATGCCCTGGATATCACGGGACTTCAATCGGGCCGGCTGCTGGACCAGGATGAAATCGAACAACAGATCCGGGAGAGCCTGCGAAAGATCCGGGCCCGGTACCAGCCCCGGCTAAAAGAGCTGAAAAGTTACTCCATGGACGTATGGGAAGGAATACCCTTTATTGAAATCGTCAAATATGCCAGGGATAAACATGCAGACCTCATTGTCATGGCCCACCATTCAAGACGGATACCCGATGAGCAGGGCCGGTTGGGGGGGAATGTGGAGCAGGTCATTGTCAGAGCAGGGTGCCCTGTGCTCAGTGTCAATAAATAACAATCAATGCTGAGAGGATGTTATGAAAAAGAAAATTCTGGTGATTGATGATGATTTAAATGTCAGGGATTATCTTGCGTCATTGTTCCAGGACCAGGGATATGAAGTCTTTGAGGCAGGGGATGTCAAAGAGGGGATAGAACAGGCCAAAGCCCGGCATCCGGATCTGATTACCCTGGATATTGAAATGCCCGGGGAGTGGGGCCCAAGGTTTTATCGTCAACTGACCCAGGAAGCGGATTTAAAAAATATCCCCGTGATTGTCATCTCCGGTCTTTCCGGCCATCAATATGCCGTGGTCAAGGCCGTGGCGTCGGTGTCAAAGCCCTTTGACCGGGATGAACTGCTTAAAATCGTCAAGGAAACCTTGAATTCATGACCTAAAGGGGACGTATGGCAAAACAGGTTTTACTCATTGACAGGGATCAGGATCATGCCCAGGCCGTGACAATGTATATCCGACGTAAACATTATGATGCTGTCATTTCCACCTCAAATGAACAGACCATGCTGTTTCTGGATAATCATGACCTGGACATCGTCATTGCCCATGCCTTTGTCACGCCTGAAACCGGCCAGTATCTTCTGGCCTATAAAGCGGCAAATCCCCTGGTTCAGATCATCGTCACCGCCCAGGGGGAAGACCTGGATGAGGCCATGGATCTGTACGGCCTCCATGCCCTGGACTATTTGGATCTGCCCATCAATTCCCGTGCCCTTGACCTGGCCCTGGCAAGGGCGGATGCCCAGACCGCGTTGCTCACCCGGATGGATCTTTACACGGGCCGGCTTGAGGATCTTCACCATGCCCGGAACCTTTTCAATCAATTGTTTGAAGAGGTTCCCTGTTATATTTCGGTTCAGGACCGGAATTTGAGAATTACCGCAGCCAACCGGCGGTTTAAGCGGGATTTCGGCAGTCTTGTGGGCGGGTTTTGTTACGAGGTATACAAACATAGGTCTTCCCCGTGCAGGCAATGCCCGGTGGTGGCCACCTTTAAGGACGGCAAATCCCATACCACCGAGGAAATCGTCACCTCCAAAGAGGGCAAGCAGTACAACGTGCTGACCCAGACCGCAGCCATCAGAAACGGAGAGGGAAAAATTGCCCAGGTCATGGAAATGTCCACCAATATTACCCAGATTCGCCAGCTTCAGGATCACCTGGTCTCTTTGGGCCTGATGCTCGGTTCCATGTCCCACGGGGTAAAGGGGATGCTCACGGCCTTGGACGGGGGGATTTACCAGCTGGAAGCAGGTCTGGATCAACAAGATGAAAAACGGATGACCCTGGCCTTTGGCCAGATCAAGCACATGGCCGATAAAATTAAGAAAATGGTTCTGGAAATATTATACTATGCAAAGTCCAGGGAGCTGCAGTATGAGACAAAAGATATTGCAAAGATGACCGCCAATGTGGTGGCTACCCTCACGCCTTTGACCCGGAAACACAAGATTCATTTTATGGTCTCCATTGCCCATGATCTCGGGACCATTGAGGTGGATCCCCAATGGATGGAGGCGGCCCTGGTGAATTTTTTGGAAAATGCTGTGGATGCCTGCCTCTTTGACCGGAACCGTAAAACCCATGAGGTCTCTTTTATCGTGGAGAAAAAATCCAGGACCGATATCTGCTTTACCATCCAGGACAACGGCATTGGCATGGATGCAGAGACCAAAAACAAGATGTTTACTTTGTTTTTTACCTCCAAGGGGTCCCAGGGAACAGGACTGGGGCTGTTTATTGCCCATAGGGTGATCAAATACCACGGCGGAACCGTTGAGGTGGATTCCCACCCGGGCAAGGGCAGCCGGTTTATTATCTGTTTTCCGTTTCAAAAACCTGAAAATGCCAAGATGATGGCCTATCCCGGAAAAGACAAGGGATGAGATGATTGGATCATCGTTGACAATCCCTTCAGCCTGGCATACAACCAGGGATCCTGAAATGTGTCAGAAAATTTTTTCAATGATTAAACGGAGCAAAAAATATCCATGCGACTGACCACCAAAAGCAGATACGGAACCCGCCTTATTTTGGATATCGCCATGTACGGTACCCAAAAACCGGTCCCTTTAAGTGATGTGTCTAAACGTCAGAATATATCATTGAAATATCTGGAACAGCTCAGCCGGAAGCTTCGGGACGCTGGTATTATTAAAAGCCAGCGAGGTCCCTTTGGCGGCCATATGCTGGCCAAACCCACCCATGAAATCACCATTGGGGACATTGTCCGGATCCTTGAAGAATCCACGGCCATTACCGATTGCGCCGAGCAGGCCAAAAAAACCTGCGGGGTCTGCAATAAAGCCGGGGAATGCCTGTCAAGATGGGTCTGGGTAGAAGCCTCCCGGGCCATGTTTGACCGGCTGGACAATATCACCATTGACAGCCTTCTCACCCTAGACTCCACAAGCTTTAACAACAATCAAGCCTGATTGGCGCAAGACTGCTGTTGATCAATGTCAACCAGACACATTTTTAAAGGCAGTTGCAGGACTTTTTTTGATTCCATGCATCGGTCCTTGTCTTTTGGATAGATCAGCCGAGTTGGTTTTTTTGATTTTTCCCAGGCGGGACAATTAAAAAAATTAAACGAATTGTTTGATTTACGATATGATATGGCCTTACTATACATGAATATCCCTCTCGCTTTTATTGTACAGGGCGGCAATTATGATACAAATTTATTTGAACCTGTGGTATGTTTTTGGCGAAAATGCCCATTAAAATAAAAATATCGCTTATACTGGCCGTTGCCGCGGGTTTGGTCTGCCTGGTGAACTTTTTTGCCCTGGACCCGGTCGTTTTTTCGGTATCCTCAGATGAGGCTGCCGTGGGGCAGGGCCGGTCCCGGTTCATGGTGTATTCCATGGGACTTGTTTTTGCCACGGTCCTGGCCGTTCTGCCGGTTATGTATCTGCTTTTGACAAAAATACGCCGGATTGATGAAATGCGTCAAAGGATGGATACGGCTTTCAAAAATAGTGAGGACCGGTTCAAAGGGCTGCGCGAGGCATCTTTCGGAGGGGTCGCCCTCCATGACCAGGGTGTTATTCTGGACTCAAATACTGCCCTCTCCGATATTAGCGGATACTCGAACGAGGAGCTTAAGGGCATGGACGGGTTGAATCTCATCGCGCCGGAATGGCAGACCACGGTCATGGAGAATATCCAATCGGATTATGCCCATGCCTATGATGTCATGGGGTGTAAAAAGGACGGCGCTGTTTTCCCCCTTGAAATCAGGGGCAAGACCATTCCCTATCAGGGAAAAAAGGTCCGAGTGACTGAATTTCGGGATATCACGGACAGAAAGAACATGGAGCGTCGCCTGACCCAGGCCCTTGATGAGTTAAACACCATCATAGACAGCTGCCAGGTGGGGATCATGGTTCTCAAGGGTGGCCGGGTTTTATATAGGGGAAATCAGCGGTTGGCAGATATTCTCGGCTATGCCGCCCCTGAACAGATGGCAGGGCTGAGTATGGCCCAGCTGCACGTGAACCGGGAGCGGTTTGAAGAATTCGGGGAAAAGTATTTTAATCGCCTGATCCATGGCGAGCAGATCCAGATCGAATATCAGTTAAAGGCCCTTAACGGCCAACCGGTCTGGTGCACCTTGTCAGGCAAGGCCATTGATTCCTGCAGGCCCCCGGATTTATCAAAGGGGGTGGTCTGGATGGTGGATGACATTTCCCAAAAGCGCAGGACACAGGAAAAACTCGAGCTTCTGGCCAAAACCGATTCTTTGACCGGCCTGTATAATCGCCGGCATTTCATGACCCTGGCCCAAGGAGGGCGTTCAAAATTCTGTGTCAGTTGAATGAAAGCTGATATACTCAGCTAAATAAGGAGAACTGACATGACCGAAGAAAACACCGAATTTGATTTTCAAAAAGCCCTTAAAGGCATCCAGGAAGGTAAACCCTTCACAGGTAAGGGCGGCGTCCTTACATCATTAATCAAAAATCTTGCTGAAGCTGCTCTTGAAGGAGAGTTGGAGTCCCATCTCGGGCAGGAAGTTTCTGCCAACCGCCGTAATGGAAAAAGCAAAAAGACCATTAAATCCCTGGATGGTAAATTTGAGCTGGAAACCCCGCGTGACAGGGCCGGAACCTTCTCTCCACAGATCGTCAAAAAACATCAGACAACGCTCAGCGATGAAATTGAAAGAAAGATAATAGCCCTTTACGGCCTGGGCATGAGTTATAATGATATGGCTTCCCATTTACAGGAAATCTATGGACTTGAGATTTCAAATGCCACTCTGAGCACCATTACCGATAAAATCATCCATACCGTCAAAGAATGGCAGGCCAGGCCGTTGGAAAATGTGTACCCAATCGTATGGCTTGATGCCATACATTATAAAGTACGAGAAAACGGAAAGGTCGGCAGCAAAGCCGTTTACACAATTCTTGGGGTGAATATCGAGGGCCGCAAAGAGGTTCTTGGGCTGTACATATCCGAGAATGAGGGTGCGAACTTCTGGCTGCAGGTGTTAACAGACCTTTCAAACCGAGGGGTAAAAGATATCCTGATTGCCTGTGTTGATGGTCTAAAAGGTTTTCCCGAGGCCATTGAGACCATATTCCCGGACACAGAAGTTCAACTCTGCGTAGTCCACCAGATCCGAAATTCATTGAAATACGTTGGTTCCAAAAATAAAAAGGAATTTATGGCAGATCTCAGTAGTGTCCGGTTAGGTTGTTGCATATAAAAAGCATCTAAAATCATTGAAAAAACAGTCTGTTTTGTGTTGACAAATGTGCGTAAAAATTTTTGTGCGCCTTGAAAATTTAACTCAAGGAGCTCAAATGACGCACATCTCAGTCCCTAAAAAACAACTACGGTCCCTGAACTTTGACAATTTCAGGTGCCCTCTGATAAAGTCACTTTCAAAAGCACCGGAATTACAATCTCGAGGAGACCGCCCTTTAAAAATGACATTCGAAGACCAGATAAATGCTTTGGTTTATTTCCATCTTCAGGAGCACAAGTCTGCCCGACATTTAATTCAGGATCTCAAGGAGAATGTTTTTGCTAAAGAAAATATTGCGCCAGACGGTGGTATCAGCCGTAGTAGTTTCTGTGAAGCCATCAATCACAGGGGACTCGAACAACTGCAATTTATCTTTGAGGATCTTTATAAACAGGCTCTTGAGTGTCATCCGGGTGAACACGCCGAGTTAGGAGAGTTGGTTTCCATTGACGGTAGTCTCATAAATGCAGTCCTTTCAATGCACTGGGCGAACTACAGAAAAGGAAGTAAAAAAGCCAAAGTACATTGCGGATTTGACATTAATCACGGAATCCCAAACAAAATCTTTTTGACTGAAGGCAACGGCGCTGAACGCACTTTTGTTCCCAAAATACTTTCCAAGGGGCAAACAGGTGTTATGGATCGTGGATATCAATCCCATAAAGAATTTGACCTGCTTCAGGAGCAAGGCAAACATTTTGTCTGCCGTATAAAAACCAGGACAACAAGAACAATTATTGATAACCACGAGACCCCTTCCGACAGCTACATTTTTTATGATGCACTGGTTAAACTTGGTACTCCGAATCAAAACCAGACGAAAAGGCCTGTTCGGGTTGTTGGCTATAAAATTGCTGGCGTCAAATACTATGTGGCAACTGACAGGCATGATTTAACAGCGGAACAAATAGCAACAATTTATAAACTCCGGTGGACCATTGAGGATTTTTTCAAATGGTGGAAAGAACATCTGAAGGTATATCATCTCATTGCCCGCAGTGAATACGGCCTTATGGTTCAGATTCTTGGCGGCCTTATCACTTACCTGTTACTGGCAATCCATTGCCAAAAACAGTTTAATGAAAAGGTCACGATCAAAAGAGTTCGGCAGCTGCGAACCGCCATTCTAAATGACCTGTTTGGCTGCGAGGAGCAGGGCTCTCATAGTTCAAACAGGGACAATATTGTCAAAGATCAAAAAATTATTGAGCAAGCAAAAACCTAACCGGACATCACTGGGCAGATCTAAAACGTGTTTATAAAGCGGTCAATAAGGATCTGGCCGAAGAAGAACTGGATATCTTGGAAAATAAATGGAATGACAAATACCCGATTGTGATAAAATCCTGGCGGAACAACTGGGAACGCCTCAGTCATTTCTTTAAATATCCAGAAGAGATTCGACGGATAATATACACCACAAATACCATTGAGGCTGTGCATCGACAGTTTCGAAAACTGACCAAAACAAAGGGATCATTCCCGAACCAGGACAGCCTGTTAAAGCTGCTTTACATGGGGATCCAGAACGCCAGTAAAAAATGGACAATGCCGATTCAAAATTGGTCACTGACAATTTCCCAGTTGGCAATTTTCTTTGAAGGCCGGCTGGATAAAGAGCTGGGAATTTGATAGGGATTTATTTACAGATGGAAAAGATGGTTCCAGGAACTCCACTCCAGCAAAAGTCAACTCCTCCGACGTGGCTGATTGAAGGCCCATTCTCGGACCTGACTTTTACTTCCGCTGGCGCTGAGGCAGATCCGGGAACCGAAACCGTGACACAGAATTCTGAACATTCCCGGCCCAAGCGGAAATTAAACGCCAGACCCGTTACCCTGACCGGGGACTTTCCCTGATCATGATTGACCTGGACCGGTTCAAAAAGATAAACGATACCCATGGCCACGACGTCGGAGACCGGGTGCTTAAAATCTTTGCCCAAACAGGGGCCAAGATACTGCGGGATGTGGATTTTTTGGCCCGGTTCGGGGGCGAGGAATTTATCGCCCTGCTGCCGGAAACAGACGCAAACGGGGCCGGCGTTACAGCGGAACGCCTGAGGCAGGCCGTTGAATCCTGCGTGGTCACCGTGGACGATCAGACTTTGCATTTTACCATCAGCCTGGGCGTTGCCGTCTGGTCCCAAAAAATCAACACCGTCCATAAAATGTTCACTGCTGCGGATAAGGCCTTGTACAGCGCAAAACAAGAGGGCCGGAACCGGGTGGCCTTTCACTGAGGGTTTTGTTTTTCCAGGGAATCGTTTTAAAGCCAAGGTCTTTATTCTAAACCCCAAATTGGGGTAAAAACCGTCTTATCTATTTTTTCCCAAAAAATATGTGTCCCATTGTGGTCCTGAATTATCAGGAGCGGCATTTTTCAAAGCAGCAAATCTCTATTTGAGAGTTGATTTTTATTCTGGTATAAGACATTTTTATGCAACAATTCTGGATTATCATCATAATGGAATCCGGGGAATATGCATATTGGCAAAAAAACAGATTTTCAGCTTTTCTCGTTTTTAAAGATAAAGGTGCTCTGTTATGCTGCTTTGGATAAATTCAATCATTTTCAACAAATTTTTCCGGTTTGGCCTGGCCGCTCTCCTCCTTATTTTCATAACAGCCTGCAGCCTCAGCCTGGAGGGTATTGCCGAAATCGATGATGAGGACAGACTGATTCAGATTGCCAGGGAAAATCAAGAATGGGAGATCAGTCTTGCTGCCCTGAAAAAAGGGGCGCATTCCCATTTTTCCGGTTTTAAAAAGGCCTGTCTTTTAGAGCAAAAAGAATGATATCCTCTGTTACGCTGAAATGAACATAAATGGATTGTGCTAATGAAGAAAGCTGAAGATTGTAATACTGTTGATGAAGTCCTTGCATGCCTCAAAGAACTGGAAGAAGATCCAAATCGCTTGGTTCGTAACGCTAACGAATTAGAACAGATGGAGCAGGAAATCCTTGAGTATACAAATCGGATAAGCGCCTTTTTTTTAAAAAAAAGATCCAGGCCTCAGTAGATTCCTCTGAACAGGTCGACCAAGAAAAAGAATTGATGTCCAATTGGCCGGGACGGATGAAAAGCGAAGGGCTTGAGACCGTTTGGATTCAGCTTTGTACAGATAGTTCGGTTGATATTCATGTTCGATACTATCGAAGGTCCTGTGACCGCCGAAAAGGAAAAAGATATAAAGGTGCATACGCTGGCTTAATCCTTCTTGGAATCCATGATCGCTGCTCGCCTGCTTTGGCTTCTATGGTGAGTTCTTGGTCAGCCTTATTAAGTTCTTTTGAAGAAGTCCGTCAAGTGCTTTGTGACCGTGGGATGACGTTGGGTATAAAGGTCATCCGTAAACTGACCTATCGGTACGCAGAGCGGGCTCGAGCCGAACAACAAGCGGGCCGAATCCCATTAAATGATGGAGATTTACTTGAAGGGCGGCGAGTCGTTATCAGCACTGATGGTGGCCGCACTCGGCTCAGAGAGAAGAAAAGGGGACCAAAAACCCAAAAGGATAGAACCCGATTTCGTGGGGCATGGCGAGAACCCAAGCTTTTGATCATTTATGTAGTGGACGCCCATAGAAAACAAGAAAAAAGCTTTTCACCATTTATTGATGGCTGTTTCAATGGACCGGATGGTGTATTCCACTTGTTAAAGGGTTATTTGAACTCCCTTCATATTCAGAACTCAGACAAAATACTGTTTGTTGCAGATGGGGCACATTGGATTTGGAATCGAATCCCCGGACTGCTAAAAGCATTGGGTTTGGCTCCTGAGCGTGTGTATGAACTTCTCGATTTCTACCATGCAGTTGAGCATCTGGGTACAGTAGCAGGCTTAAGGAAGACCTGGTCATCCAAGGAACGCAAACGCTGGGTATCGAAGCAGCGAGGTCTTCTGCTGAAGGGAAAGGCGATTGAGGTGGTACAGGCCGTCCAGAAGCTTTGTAGAGGCAGAAACAGTAAGGCTATCAAGACGGAACGGGATTATTTTGTGCGCAATGAACTGAGGCTTAATTTCTCAACTGTAAAAGCGTTGAACTTACCTATTGGCAGCGGTGCTATTGAAAGTTCGATTCGGAGAGTCGTGAATTTACGTCTTAAAGGTCCATGCATCTTTTGGTATCGGGAGAATGCAGAAAAAATGATTATGCTACGATCATTTTATAAAGCAGGGCGTTGGAACTGCCTGAAGCAGATGGCAAACATGCACAATCCAGTGCCAGCGGTATAACCGGGAAAATGGGAATGCGCCCGAAAAAAGTGACCCGCCAGGATCGTTTGATTCAATTCTGCCTGGATGACCAGGTGAATGACTATCGGCGTGCCCAGGCCTTTGCCCTTTTATCTGACATTTCCTTTTTATTGAGTAAAATAAATGATGAAAAAACCGATTATGGAACCAGGCTTCTCTCGGCTGCGGCTGGCATCAAGCAGGCAGAAAACGCAGACGATATCGCGGTAAAACAGATATTTAAGGCTGGGGACAGGCTGCTGGCAGCTGAAAATCGCTTTCACCAGGATCACCCGGTTTTCCCCTTTAATCTTGTGGATCTTGCCCCAGACTTGAGTTTTAATCAAATCTTGAGAATGATCTTTGATCAAACCAAAGATATCGCTTTTTTACTGGAGGTGAAAAAGGCGACACAATCAAATAATCTGGTGGATGCGATTGAACACCGGATTCTGCTTCTTGTAAAGACGACCGGCCAGGTACTGGCAATTAAAGATCTTAAGATGCTTACTCGGATCGCAATTCATACCTGGAAAGAAGAGGTCGGTTTAGAGGCTCTCAGGCAGATAAATGACATCCCTTCCCTGATCCTTATTTATACCTCTCTGGCCCAAAAAGACAACTATAGCGATCAGATTAGATACAGTGCAAGAAACAAACTGGAAAAACGGGTCTCTATGGTTAAAGAAGATGACCAACTGCTTAAAATTGCCTTGACCCCGGGTCTTGACCGCTATGTCATTGATGCGGCGGTCAATGGCATCCAATCCCATGACCTGCTTGTGGGAAAATTTTTGTCCCTGGAAAACAGCCAAACCAGAACATCAATTGCTGACAGGCTGTTAAAATCGCTGGATAAAATCAATGACAAGGAATTGCTCTTTTTGCTGGTAGATCAAGGCAGTTACGGGATAAATGAAAAATATCCTGCCGTGGATAAGATTAATGATCCCCAATCATTGATCCGGCTGGCCAACTTGAGACTTGAAGATAATTTAATGGGGCATGTCATTGGATCCATAGACCATAAAGATATTCTGTTGAAGATCGCAAAAACCGCCAAGACATCCATGGCAAGGGAAAAGGCCTTTGAAAAATTGGCCGAATTCAGATGCTGCTTTGAAGGGTGGCACGATTGTGACTTCCTTTCCCAGATCGGTCGTTTGAAAATGATTTTACTAGAACAGAGTGTCCAGCATGGGTATGGAAGAATGAGGTTAAAAATAGACCACAAATGTTATACCCAGCCGTATAAAATAAAATCAGGGAAAGCTGCCTGCAACAAGGCCATTGTTTTTTTGACCATCCAATTGAAAAATCCAGCAGGAAAAACCATACGATCCTACAAATCCCATGAAAACAAGACAGATATCCAATTTCGGGAAACCGAATATGACTGTAACACGGTCTGCCCCCAGGGCGTTGAGGATTTTGTCCGATCCGTTATCGGCTTGCTTGACAAACCAGACCGAGACAGGCTGTTGTCAGAGTATTACCAGGCCGGGTGAACTATTCTGGTACTCTCCTATTCCAGCCGGGCAAGGGGAAATTTTAATAAAAGTTACCTGCGGTAATCCTGCTATACTGTTGTAAATTTTTTGAAAAAATCAGCGAAAACTATTAAAATGGCACGCCCGGAGGGATTCGAATCCCTCCGCTTTATCCCGCTTGGGGGGCGCACAGGTATCTGAAGCTGGGTATATATGGCGTTCTGGTAAAGAGATCTGTATGGCATTGAGCCTTGTTTTCGGGCAGCTGGAATTCCTTTTGTATTATTCTGTTAACCCAATGAAGGGATGCAAATATTGCTATTATTTATCCTAATTTTCCAATTTAGAAACCAGCCAACTTTGGAATAATCATCGTTATGGCAGGTATGTAAGTGATGCACAGCAGGATAACGAATTCCATAATGATGAGCGGATTAACCTCTCTGATCAAATCTTCAAGTTTTACATTATCAATGGCAGCACCAACAAATAGGCCAGAACCCACCGGAGGTGTGTTAAGCCCAACCAGAAGATTCACGCAGAAGATCAGCCCGAAGTGGAGAGGTGAAATACCATAGGAAGCTGCCACCGGTGCAAAAATAGGTGCAAAGATGAAAATGGCAGGAAAAAGATCAACCACACAACCGATCAGTAAAAGCATGATATTGAGAAGTAACAAAAATATAATCGGATTATCAGTCATGCTGTGCAGGGTTTCAGCCATTAGTGTGGGAACATTTTCTGTGGCCAGAACATAGTTGAACAGATTACTGGTGGCTAAAAGCAGGAACATGATGGAGCTGACCTTGGCACTGTTAAAAAAGATTTTTTTCAGGTCAGTGATTTTTAAAGTCCGAAAAAGCAGCAAACACACAACAAGCGCATATGCTGAAGCTGCTGCAGCTGATTCAGTTGCAGTATAAACCCCGCTAATGACACCGATTACGATCAAAAGAGGCATCACTAAAACAATAGCGCTTTGCCTTACAATTTTTAAAATCTCTTCCCAGGAATAGGACTCTGTCCGTTTTTCATAATTGCGATTGCGGCTGATGATATAGTTTATAACCATTAATCCGACACCGGTGAGAATGCCCGGTATGATACCGGCTAAGAATAATCCCCCGATGGACACATTGCCCACGGCCAGAGCATATATTACGAATGTCAGACTGGGCGGAATGATGGGACCTATTACTGATGAAGCAATGGTGATTGCGGTACTGTATGCTCGGCTGTAACCTTTCCCGGACATAGCAGGAATAAGGATGGAGCCAATGGCAGTCGTGTCAGCTGTGGCCGATCCTGTGATGCCGGCAAAAAAAATGCTGGCCATAATATTGGTATGACCGAGCCCGCCTCTTATTTTACCAACCAGAACATCAGACAGATCGGTCAAGGATTTTGTCATTCCACCATAGAGCATTATTTCTCCGGCCAGTACAAACATGGGAATGGCGCAGAGTACAAAGGAGTCGACACCGGAAAACATATAATGAGAGATCAAAATTAGGGGGACATCCTGACTCATGAGGGCAAACATGGATGAAATGCCAATGGCAAACGCTATGGGCATCTCCAGAACAATGAACAGTATAAACGTAACGATCAAGATTGTAAGCGTCATTTGGATCTCCACTTTTCGAAATCTTCGATGATAATGCGGATTGATACGAGTACAAACAGCACTCCGCTGGTCGGGATAATAAAATATGGTATGGCCCGAGATATGCGTAAGGCTCCTGTTTTAAGCGGCATAAGGCTCATTGCCTCCTGCCAGCCGCCGACAATCATGACGCCCAGGAATCCAATAATAAAAAGGTGAAGCAGGATGCTCAAACCGGCTGCCAAGCCAGCAGGGAGCCGGTCAACAAAAAAATTAAGCCCGACATGCTCCCGATACCGCAGGGCATATCCAGCAGCCAGAAAAAGTGACCATACCATAAGAAACCTTGCAGCCTCTTCTGGCCAGGAAAGAGCGTTGTTCAGGATAAATCTACAAAAAATCTGCAGGCAAATAATACTCATCATTCCAGCCGTTGCCATAATGATAACCCAGCGGATAAAACGGGAATGTTCAGAATTCTGTGTCACGGTTTCGGTTCCCGGATCTGCCTCAGCGCCAGCGGAAGTAAAAGTCAGGTCCGAGAATGGGCCTTCAATCAGCCACGTCGGAGGAGTTGACTTTTGCTGGAGTGGAGTTCCTGGAACCATCTTTTCCATCTGTAAATAAATCCCTATCAAATTCCCAGCTCTTTATCCAGCCGGCCTTCAAAGAAAATTGCCAACTGGGAAATTGTCAGTGACCAATTTTGAATCGGCATTGTCCATTTTTTACTGGCGTTCTGGATCCCCGTGTAAAGCAGCTTTAACAGGCTGTCCTGGTTCGGGAATGATCCCTTTGTTTTGGTCAGTTTTCGAAACTGTCGATGCACAGCCTCAATGGTATTTGTGGTGTATATTATCCGTCGAATCTCTTCTGGATATTTAAAGAAATGACTGAGGCGTTCCCAGTTGTTCCGCCAGGATTTTATCACAATCGGGTATTTGTCATTCCATTTATTTTCCAAGATATCCAGTTCTTCTTCGGCCAGATCCTTATTGACCGCTTTATAAACACGTTTTAGATCTGCCATAAATTCCTTTTTATTTTTGGAACCAACGTATTTCAATGAATTTCGGATCTGGTGGACTACGCAGAGTTGAACTTCTGTGTCCGGGAATATGGTCTCAATGGCCTCGGGAAAACCTTTTAGACCATCAACACAGGCAATCAGGATATCTTTTACCCCTCGGTTTGAAAGGTCTGTTAACACCTGCAGCCAGAAGTTCGCACCCTCATTCTCGGATATGTACAGCCCAAGAACCTCTTTGCGGCCCTCGATATTCACCCCAAGAATTGTGTAAACGGCTTTGCTGCCGACCTTTCCGTTTTCTCGTACTTTATAATGTATGGCATCAAGCCATACGATTGGGTACACATTTTCCAACGGCCTGGCCTGCCATTCTTTGACGGTATGGATGATTTTATCGGTAATGGTGCTCAGAGTGGCATTTGAAATCTCAAGTCCATAGATTTCCTGTAAATGGGAAGCCATATCATTATAACTCATGCCCAGGCCGTAAAGGGCTATTATCTTTCTTTCAATTTCATCGCTGAGCGTTGTCTGATGTTTTTTGACGATCTGTGGAGAGAAGGTTCCGGCACTGTCACGCGGGGTTTCCAGCTCAAATTTACCATCCAGGGATTTAATGGTCTTTTTGCTTTTTCCATTACGGCGGTTGGCAGAAACTTCCTGCCCGAGATGGGACTCCAACTCTCCTTCAAGAGCAGCTTCAGCAAGATTTTTGATTAATGATGTAAGGACGCCGCCCTTACCTGTGAAGGGTTTACCTTCCTGGATGCCTTTAAGGGCTTTTTGAAAATCAAATTCGGTGTTTTCTTCGGTCATGTCAGTTCTCCTTATTTAGCTGAGTATATCAGCTTTGATTCAACTGACACAGAATTTTGAACGCCCTCAATAAAACGGTCGAACAGTGTCATTATTTTGTTCATAATAGGTCTTTCCTCCAGAGCCATGGCGCTTTTCGGCTCCAGCTTTTTATTTCAGGGCCGCCCTGTAAGTTGAGGCAGTGCCCGGTATAGGCGAACACCGCCCCTGAATCATTTTTTTGCTTGATTTATTAAAGAGTTTCACGAATCTGATAAATTTACATACCCGCCTCAATATCCGAAATGGTTTTAAATGCTTTGGCAGTCATTTTTTCTCCAACTTTTTCTTTTATCCAAGGTATTACTGCGGCATGGGCGGCTTTTTTCAACCGGGCCTTTTCATCAGCATTCAAGGAAACAACATTCACGCCGTTCTGTTTTAGGATATCAATGGAAACGACCCGGTTGCGATACCGAATTCCGCTGCTGCGGCCATCTGGGAACCTTCCTTGACTATTTTTTGTAGGTCTTGGGGCAGTGACTGGTAAAACCGCTCGTTCACCAGGTAAAGATTGGCGCACCCCATGCTCATATCCAGTGTTACATTTTTAGCCACTTCATAATATTTCTGGTCTACCATAATTGTCAGTGTATGCCCAAGACCATGGATAACTCCGGTCTTGATGGCAGTGTAAATTTCAGCCCAGGAAACCGGTGTGGCAGATGCGCCTAGCGCTTCCCAAGTCTTAATGGTCAGCTGACTGTTGGGAAGCGTTCTTAATTTTAGGCCGTTGAGATCTTCAATACGCTTGACGGCCTGTTTTTTATTTATAAAATTATAAAACCCATAAGGGGCTGCGCCTAGAACCCTTACACCCATGTTTTTGGCCATCATATCACTCAGTTCTTCAAATGTTTCGCTTTCAAAAAATTTTTTCATGACAAGTTCGTCTGAAAATAAATAAGGAGTGAACCAAATCATCATGGGGTCATAAGCGCCGGTGATTGATTCGTCACCCTGGGCCATTTTGTGGATGCCTAATTTAAGGTCCTCGAATAATTTTTCTGAATCCCCGAGCTGGCCGGATGGATAAATATCCACCTCAATTTTTCCTTCGCTGCTGGATTCAACATATTGTTCAAAGGTCTTCCATCCGAGTGTATTAGGCCCATCCGGTGATTCAAGGCAACCTATTTTCAATTTATAGCTTTTTGCATCTGCTGATACCGGTACTATAAAAATTGCGGATAGCACCAAAAGGATCGAAACTGTGAAAAGTGTTTTACTGCTGATTCTTTCAAATGTACGCATGTTGCCTCCTGTTAAAATTGTGGTATTAAAAAAGATGTCAGAAAGCAGCCTTTTTCAGTCAGGGCCAAATGTGGCTGCTCCCAGTTTTCTTGTTTTAGACAATGGATAAAAATGATTTATCCTTAGCTTCGGTATTCTTTTAAACGGATAGTTGCGGCATACCGATGCGCATCCATCCCTTCGTATTCTTCTTGAACTTCAGCGTATCGGGCCAGTTTCATGCTAACCGCCTGATCTGTTTCCATATGGCTCTGTACTTTCATGTACATGCCTACCCAGAGTCCGCCGGTGTACCGGGCAGCCCCTGAGGTGGGCAGGGTATGGTTGGGACCTGCAATTTTATCCGCATATACTTCTGCGGTATCCTCGCCCAGAAAAGCTGACCCATAGTGGCGACAATGCTCAAGCACCTCACGAGGAGATGCTGTGTGGATTTCCAGATGCTCAGGGGCGTACTGGTTCGTATATTCAATAGCCTCATCCAAGGTATCCACCAGGGCCACCACGCCGTAGTCGTTCCATGAGGCACGGGCCACTTTTTCGGTCTTTCTCTCCTTGAGTTGGCCCTCCACCTCTTTGATGGTATTTTCAGCCAATTCCCTGCTATTTGTTACCAGGCAAGCCCTGGCATTCGGGTCATGCTCTGCCTGGGCAAGAAGATCGGCAGCCACCCAATCAGCCCTGGCAGTCTCATCGGCAATAATTAAAATTTCACTGGGGCCGGCAAGAAAGTCTATACTCACTTTACCGAATACCTGGCGTTTTGCCTCAGCAACAAATTGGTTTCCCGGTCCCACTATTAAGTCCACAGGCTTGATACTCTCTGTCCCGTATGCCAGTGCGGCAACCGCCTGGGCTCCGCCCATGCAGTAGATTTCGTCACAGCCCAAGGCATTTATTGTATAAAGGATACCAGGATTGATCTCGCCGATTGTACCCGGAGGGCTGACTGCGACGATCCGTTTAACACCGGCGACTTTGGCCGGGACAATAGACATGACCGCGGCAGTCAGGCAGGGGTAACGACCGGCAGGGATGTAGCAACCGCAACTATCCACGGGGATAACCCGGTGACCCATGGATAGTTGCGGGCTTGATCAGAGTTTCTAGGGGGCTGAAACAATTCTTTTGAGCCTGGGCAAAGGCAGTTACCTGTTCAATGGCAAAATCCAGTTCTTCAACCACTTCTGCAGGAAGGCGGCCTTTGGCCATTGCCGCGGCTTCCGGTGTAATACGGAAGGTCTCCGGTGTATGGTTGTCGAATTTTTCCTGGTAAAATTTTAAGGCGGCATCTCCTTCGTTCCTTACTTTATTGATAATATCTCGAACAGTGTTTTGAATGCCTTCTATGGCAGCTGCGGTTTTTAACTTGTCTGCTTTCAATAACTCCAATGACATGGGTTAAATCTCCTTATCGTTTGATCTTTTATTGTTGTAAACCATTGTTTGAATTCTTCCAGTAAATATGGTCGGGAATGTGATAACAGTAAAAAAAACAGCCTTGCCTCCCAACCCTCATGGGCCTTCTTGATGTTTTCCTTTGGCTCAAAAAAACATAATCGTGTAAACGTTTGCACAAGTATGATTCAAGGAAATTTAATTGTCAAGAGCTAGTTTGAAATTTCTTAAAAGATTGTAACTATCTTAAATCAAGGAATTATTGGTGAAAATATGTTGTTCTGCTACCAAGGTGGCTGTATGTGAAGGCGGGGCGGATGAACATCTTAGTCTATGGAAAATATCATGTTTGTGCAAAAAAATTGCACAAACATATGGGGCTCATCTGTTTGTTTAGGCTGATTATTCTTTCAGGTAGCCGCAGGTCATTCTGACAACGAGTTGGGGGACAATCTTAATTAGTTTGTGGTCAGGGATATGTCCGTCTATCTGTGCTAAAATATTTTTAACGGCGAGGCGGGAGAGCTGCTTCATATCATATCTGACCGATGTTAACTGGATTCTGTGATGGGCGGACATCTCACAATCGTCGAATCCGACAATGGCAATATCGTCAGGGATGGAAATGCCGGCTTCATCAATGGCCTGCATGGCGCCAAATGCAATATGATCATCTGCACAAACGATTGCATCCGGCTGTGAACTGCGTCGCAGAAAGATTTTACAATGCTTGTATCCGGTATCGTAACTAAAGGTATTGCCTTTTAATACCAAATTTTCATCTAAGGGAACATTATTTTCCTGCAACGCCTGGTAATACCCATGATATCTGGTTTTTGCCGTGAACAGGTCGTCAGGTCCTCCGATCATCGCTATTTTTCGGTGTCCTATCCGCAGCAGGTGGTTTACAAGCATATTTATGCCATAGGCGCCGTCAGGGACAATCTGAACTCCGGTATTCTTTGCCAGCCGCCGCATCACCTGAACAACAGGAAACTTTTCCTTGATCAGATTTTCAAGTGATTTCTCCTCAAGCCGGGTCGCAGTGACGATTATGCCGTCGACACCCACCCGTTTCAAATCCTCTATGGCTTCGTGAATGCCTGAAGGCAGGTCCAGGGTGCTTCGAATAATTACCTGATAGCCTTCATGCTGGGCCTCGTTGAGAATGTTTTTTGTAACAGCGGCATGAAATGAATTTTTTAAATCATAAATTATAAGGCCAATCAGGTAGCTCTTTTTCTCTCTGAATCCCCTGGCAATAAGGCTAGGCTGATATCCAACTTTTTTGGCGGTTTCAATGATTTTGTTTTTAGCCGCTCTGCTAATTCTGGGATGATCGTTCAAGGCCCTGGAAACAGTGGCCGCAGAAAATCCTGTCATTTCTGCCAGGTCCTTCAAGGTCAGGCGTTTCATTCTTTTCCCTTCATCTGGATAGCTTAATTTTAAGCGCGGTGCAATCGTTTGCAATAAAAATGAAACGTTTCCCTTTTATTGTCAAGCATTTATTTGGGCGGAGGCCCTGCTACCGTAATGCCGGGGCGCCTGAGGCGGTTTGGTAGACAGCCGCTGGGCCAAACCTGGTGGGGCAACAGGCATCATGGAAAAAAATATTGGTCCTCGGCTGGTATTATCACTGTGAAATGGTGGTTTCAGATTCTTTATATTTTGACTGCTTTTTTTGATGGCAATAGGGGTAAAATGGCTTTTTTCCAAGAAAAAATTAATATGGAGGTTCTCAGATTAAATTTTGGGTTGGGTTCAAAAATACCAATAAAATTATGCCATTTGCATAGTTCAAACGTAACCTATTTATGAGAACCGCTATCAATACTCCTGGCGTACTCTTCACGGGGACACCGGCAAATTCTGTTCCATCCGGTGTGGTGATACGCCATTAGGTTGCTTCTCATTTTTCTGAATAGCTGTTGGGTTTTCCCGGCAAGAAAAATGGATAGCTGTGATGCAGTCCTGTGACTGTCTAAGCTCCTTGAGTCCAACCAGAGGATGGAGGTCAGAGGGTACGCACAACCTGAAGCAATACCCCGAGCTGTTTTGTACAAGATATGCCATGTCTGTCCTCTACACTTTGTGTAAACTTTTTGTGTAAAGACACAATATTTGGCCAAACAAAAAACCCGGTACACTTGGATTAACCATGGGCACCGGGCCTTGTATTATTTTGGTAGCGACGCAGAGATTTGAACTCCGGACCCTGCGGATATGAGCCGCATGCTCTAACCAACTGAGCTACGTCGCCAAAAAACCCGGAAACAATAGCATAACTTTTATTCCCGTGTCAATTGATAAATTATTATTTTTCAGCCTGGGGCTGAAAATCCAGCACCTCCACCGTAAAATTGGTCAGGTTTTCCGGGAGGTTGGAAAAAACCAGCATGAACATGACCGAGCCGCCGGGCTTGATATTGACATTGGTATTCTGGTGTCCCGTTTTGAGTGTCAGTTCTTTTTGGATGTCTGATATATTGCCGGATTTTAAGATTTCTTCGGCAATGACATTTCCGCAGAAAACCGTCTGGGTGCCGGCATTGGCCTTGTCCTTGGAGAGCAGGGTCCCTTTTACCCGGATATGGCTGTATACCCTGTCAGAGGGGTTTTCAATACGGCCGGTGACAACAAACAACTCCCCAGCGCTGGTATTGGAGACAAACCTGCCATTGATGGTGGATTTTTTGGGCACGGGTTTTACAATGGGTTTGGGTGCGGGCTCAGGTTTAAGAATCTGGGTAAGATAGGGGATTTTAATCTCTGATAAAAAGGGGATGTCTGCCCCCAGTCTGAAGCTGAGCACATAGGCAACAATTACCAGTAAAAAAAGGAGGAATAAAATTTTAACAGGTGAACTTATGCTCCTTTTTTGGGCTTTGCCCCGTTTTTTCCGGGTCTCTTTTGCAGAGGGCGGATCAATCAGGGCCTTTGCCCCCATGGGCTGGGATACTTCAGTTTTGTCGGGTTCTTCTGATGGTTCAGTCTCGGCCGTTGTTTCAAGGCTATTGTCATCTTCCGGCTCCAAAGGGGCCTCTGCTGCCAATGCTTCCGGTTCCGGCAGGTCTGTGTCCTGGTCCAGCACCATGTCATAATCTGCAAATTTATCATCGTCAGCAGGTGGTTCAACGATTGTCTCTTGCGCATCTTCATCATCGGCTTTGGGATCTGTCTCTTCGGTGGGCTCTGTTTCCAAAACCTGGGGGCCATCCTCTTGGGTCTCCGGGATGGCTTGGGCCTCCTCCATTTCCAGGCCAGCCTCGAGATCCTCATGGATCTGGTCATCCTCAAACACAAGCTCGGCATCAGGATCATCATCCAAAGAAAGCTCCAGCTCAGGGGCGTCAAATTCCAGGTCTTCCAGATCGTCCTCTGTTTCCAGGGTCAGTCCGTGAACCGTCAGGTCATCTCCATCCTGGTCAAAACTGATTTCAATATCCGCGGTTTCATCGTCCGTGTCCGGGTCTTGGGATTGCTCTGCTTGCTGTGCCTCTTCGGGCGTCAAGTCAGCTTCTGGTGTTTCATCTTTTTCCAGTGCCAACCCGGGGATGTCAAATTCCGGCTCGTCAAATTCAGATTCCGGCTCGTCCAAAGCCAACTCAGTCTCTTCAAAGTCAATGGCCTGATCTTCTATCTTTGTTTCATCGTCTTGGTGTTCAATGCCTGGTTCCGGATCTTTTGGCTCGTCAAATTCAATATCATCAAACTCGATATCATCAAATTCCGATGGTTCTGTCTCAAAGTCATCGGCCTGGGAAAATTCAAATGGCTGGGATGTATCAGGATCATTAAACTCGACCTCATCACTCGGGTCGTCTGGGGATTCGGAAAAATCAGCGGTTTCAAAATCAAGGTCTTCTGGTGCTTCAAATACCGGATCTTCTGCGTCTTGGGCCGGGAGAAATGCTGTGAAAACATGTTTGCACTGGCTGCAGCGGACCTTGGACCCCTGGGGGCTAATCAAGGCATCATCAAGGGTAAATCGGGTTGAACACTCTTCACAGGTAATAATCATCAATCATCCCCCTTGTCTTATAATTTCAAATCAAAGATTGCAGGCAGGTTTCTGTATTTTTCATTATAATCAAGTCCATAGCCCACGATAAAACCTTTTTCAAGGGTAAAACATGAATAATCCGCATTGAGTTCCACCTCCCGGCGTTCATGTTTATCGATCAGGGTGCAAATTTTAACGGATTGCGGGTTTAAAAGCTGGACAAACTCCACGATCTTAAACAGGGTCTGGCCGGTATCGACAATGTCTTCCACTAAAAGGATATCCCTGCCTTCAAGCTCAAGGTCCGGCTGTTTGGTAAATACGGTCTGCCCGCTGGAGGTCGTGCCTTCATAGGAAGAGGCCCCGATAAGATCAATTTCATGATCAATATTAATGGCCCGGGTCAGGTCCGAGAGAAAGACAAAAGAGCCCTTGAGCACTCCTACAAGCACGAGGTCCCGGCCTTTATAGTCGCTGGCAATCTGCTTCCCGATTTCTTTAACCTTTATTTGAATCTGTTCTTGGGAAATCAGGGGGATGAATTCAGGCATGTTTAGATTATAATCCTGTTTTTTTGAGTTGGGTGATCAGGTCGGTCTGTTTTTGGTTTAATTTTTTAGGCATATTTATATTAACCACAACAAAGAGATCTCCGCAACCATTTCCTTTCATATAAGGGATGCCCATGCCCGGAAGGCGCATTTTTGCCTTGTGTCCGGTCCCTTGGGGCAGGTTGAGATTGATGGTTCTGCCCCTTGGAGTGGTGACCTCAATCTTATCCCCGAGAAGGGCCTGGGAGAGGCGGACATCCTGGTTCATGAGGATATTGTTCTCCTCAATGGTAATTCCCTGGGCAAGGGCAGGTCTGGACGTGATATACAGATGGCCTGCGGGCCCGCCATTGGGACTGGGTTCTCCTTTGGAGGCCAGCCGTATTTTTTTTCCCGGGGTCAGGCCTTTGGGGATTTTGACCTCAACCGCTTTGGCCTGGCCGTTCTGGGTGATGGTGATGGTTTTCTTGCAGCCGTTGATCAACTCCTCTAAGGTGAGGGGAAGTTCATATTCCAGGTTTTTGCCCCGGACCGGGGCCTGTCTGCTGCCTCAGCCACCACCGCCCATGTTTTGGGAAAAAGGATTGCCGTCCATGCCTGAAAACCCTCCCCGGGTCCCCCCGCCTGACTGGTTAAAGGCCCTGGAAAAGCCGCCGCCACGGCTGCCGCCAAATCCGAATTCTTTTAAAATATCTCCGAAATCAAAATTTCTGAAAATATCTTCCTGGGAAAACCGCTGCTGGAAATCGGCAGACCCATAGGTATCGTATTGTTTCTTTTTTTCCGGGTCAGAGAGCACGGCATAGGCCTCTGATATCTTTTTGAATTTATCCTCAAGGGCTTTATCCCCCTTGGTTTTATCCGGATGGTATTTTAAGGCCAGTTTTCTGTAGGCTTTTTTGATTTCTGAGGCAGAAGCGGTTTTGCCCAGCCCAAGAATCTTATAATAATCTTCAGCCATTATTGGATATATCCTCGAAAGTTAAAGTTAAATTTCATTGTTTTGTGAAATAAATGATAAGCCTCAACCTCCCTAAGTCAAGGGGAATGTCAGGGGGTTTTATTCTGTCTGAAGGCCGTAATGGCAACCATGAGAACGGATATGGCCGCCGGGGTCATTCCGTCCATGCGGGAGGCCTGGCCAAGGGAGGTCGGCCGGATCTGTCTGAGTTTTTCTCTGATCTCATTGGACAGGCCATGGGCTGTTCCATAGGCAAATTTTTTTGGGATCCTGATTTTTTCCAAATCCTTGAATTTTTTGATCTCATTGAACTGCCGTTTAATGTACCCCTCGTATTTGATTTCAATTTCCACCTGTTGGGCAGCCCTTGGGTGAAGCGTGTCTGGCCCGGGGCAAAGCTGGGTGACAAGATCATAACTGAGTTCTGCCCGCTTGATCAGCTGGTCGGCTTTGACCCCGTTTGAGATGGGATTGGTAAGATTTGCGGTTAAAAAATCGTTGGTTGCCTGGCTGGGTTTGACCACGGCCTGTTTGACCCGCAAGGTCTCCGCCCGGGTCTGGGACTTGATCTCTCGGGCAAATTCAAATGCCTCTTTTGAAATCAGCCCGTATTCAAAGCCTTGTCGGGCAAGTCTTAAATCGGCATTGTCTTCCCTGAGCAATAGTCTGTATTCCGCTCTGGAGGTGAACATCCGATAGGGTTCCGTTGTGCCCCGGGTCACAAGATCATCCACCATCACCCCCATATAGGCCTGGGACCTGTCCAGGATAAAGGGTTGTTTTTTCTGGATCCGGCATCCTGCGTTGACTCCGGCCCATAGCCCCTGGGCACCGGCTTCTTCATATCCTGAGGTCCCGTTGATCTGGCCGGCTAAAAACAGGCCCTGCACTTTTTTGGTCTCAAGACCTGAGTTCAGTTCTAAAGGATTGATATAGTCGTATTCAATGGCATAGGCCGGTCTCATGATCTGCGCCTGTTCCAGGCCCTTTACCGATCGGACCACCTGGTACTGGATCTCAAGGGGAAGGCTGTTTCCAAGGCCTGAGGCATAGATTTCCTTGGAGTCGATGCCCTCGTATTCCAGGATTACATGGTGGGAGTCCCGGTCCGGAAATTTTACGATCTTATCTTCAAAAGAGGGGCAGTACCTGGCAGACTGTCCCTTAATATGCCCCCCGTAAAGGGCGGAATATTCCAGGTTTTTTCGGATGATCTCATGGGTATTGGGATTGGTCTCTCCCATGAAACTTGGCAGCATGGGGTTACTAATTTTTTGGGTGCCAAAGGAAAAGGGTTTTGGGATTTCATCTGAACCATGGATATTGAACATGGAAAAATCGATGGAGTCGGCATGGAGCCTCGGGGGGGTGCCGGTTTTCATCCGCCCCAGGGTCAGTCCTATTTTTTCAAGATCCTTTGCCAGTCCTATGGATGAAAATTCCCCGGCCCGTCCGGCCTCTATCTTTGAAGATCCGATATGGACGGTGCCCCTTAAAAAGGTGCCCGTGGTAATGATGACGCAGGGGGCAAAATACTCAAATCCGGTCTGGTCAATGATGCCCTTGACCTGGTCTTTTTCCAGAATCAGGCTCTCGGCCATGGCCTGTTTCAGGTCAAGGTTTGGGGCCTCTTCCAGCACCTGTTTCATCTTTCTGGAATATAGGTTTTTATCGTTCTGGGTCCGGGTGGAATGAACGGCCGGGCCTTTCCGGGTATTGAGCGTCCGGTACTGGATGGCTGAGGCATCCGTAACCTTTGCCATCTGCCCGCCCAAGGCGTCAATTTCCTTGACCAGCTGTCCCTTGGCCATTCCCCCGATGGAGGGGCTGCAGGGCATGGCTGCGATCTTGTCCATGTCAATGGTTAAAATTAGGGTGTCGCACCCCATCCTGGCCGCAGCCAGGGCAGCTTCGCATCCGGCATGGCCGGCCCCGATGACAATGATGTCATATCTATTTTTATAAAAATTCATAACCATCTAAAATACTATACTTATGGGCTTGGGGTCAAGATTCAACCTGGGCCCTGGGAGATATCCAATAAATCATGTTGGCAAATTTGTGTGAAATTGGGTAAGGTAATCAAAGGGCGCAGGGCCGGATAAAGGCTGTACCCGGCGACTTGTTCCCGGCAGGAAGAGGGTGGACCTAAATAAAAAAAAAAGGGTTACAATGCAAGATTTAATTTTCAGTTTGTTACAGGTGAATTCATAAACAAGGAGATCCGGATCAGGATGGAAAAAGAAAAGCGGTATTCGGATTATAATACCTATCTGAGGCATTTGTTCGGGGAGCGGGTCCAGAAAATCTCAGTGGATGCGGGCCTGACCTGCCCCAATCGGGACGGAAAACTTTCCACCAGAGGATGTATTTACTGCAATGCCAAGGGCTCGGGTACAGGGGCCTTTGCCAGGGGGATTTCCATTCGGGACCAGGTTGAGACCGGCAAGATCCCCATGATGAAAAAGTACAAGGCCAAAAAATTTCTGGCCTATTTCCAGTCCTATACCAACACCTATACCTCGGTGGATCATATGCGGTTTATGTATGACCAGGCTCTTTCCTGTGAGGGGGTGGTGGGCATGGCCATCGGGACCCGGCCTGACTGCGTGGATTTAGAAAAAATAGAACTCATTGAGTCCTATACCCAAAATTATCTGGTCTGGCTGGAGTACGGGCTTCAATCCGTTCATGACACCACCCTGGATTTTATCAACCGGGGCCATGATTTTACAGCTTTTGAGCGGGCCATGGCCATGACCGTCAACCGCGGGATTAATTCCTGCGCCCATATTATTCTGGGCCTGCCCGGAGAAGACAGGTCCATGATGATGGACAGCGCAAAGGTATTGTCCGATCTTGGGGTGAACGGGGTCAAGATTCACCTGCTCTACGTGATTAAAAATACCCCTTTGGATGAGATTTATCAAAAGGGCGGGTATATTCCCTTGGAGCAGCAGGCCTATGTGGATCTGGTCTGTGATTATCTGGAGCGTCTGCCCAAAGAGATTATTATCCAGCGGATCACAGGGGATCCCCATGGCAGTGAACTTGTGGCACCGCTCTGGGCCGGACGGTACAGAGAAACCTTTAACATGATCCAGCACACCTTTGAGGCCAGAGATTCCTTCCAGGGCAAATTTTTTACCCCATCTTAGAACCGGGAAACCTTACCATTTAAAAGGATAAAGATATGAGCAAAGTGGATGTTAATACCCAGGGCCATGTCCTGCTCATGGGACTGAACCGGCCTGAAAAGATCAATGCCTTTGACCTGGATATGTACAGGGAACTGAGTGCTGCCTATGGAAAACTGCACAGGGACCCGGAAATCCGGTGCGGACTTTTGTACGCCCATGGGGATCATTTTACAGCCGGCCTGGATCTGGCCCAGTGGTCGGCCTGTTTTGCCCGGGGCAGTTTCCCTGAACTGCCCGATCAGGGCATGGACCCTCTGGGTCTGGATCCTGAAAGCCAGGTGGCCAAACCTGTGGTCATGGCGGTCCAGGGCCTCTGCCTGACCCTTGGTATTGAATTGCTTCTGGCTGCGGATATCAGGGTGGCCCAGGAAGATGCCCGATTCGGCCAGATAGAGATCAAGCGGGGGATTTATCCGTTGGGCAGGGCCACGGTCAGGCTCTTTCAGGAGGTGGGCTGGGGCAATGCCATGCGCTATCTTTTGACTGCAGATGAAATCAGCGCCCAAGAGGCCTTTCGAATGGGGCTGGTCCAGGAGCTGGTTCCCGAGAACAAAGGCTTTGACAGGGCCTTGAACATTGCCCATACCATTTCAAAACAGGCCCCTTTAGGCGTGGCCGCCACCCTGAGGTCTGCCCGGATTGTCAGGATAAAAGGGGAACAGGCCGCTGTGGAGCGCCTGCTGCCTGATCTTTTGCCCATCATGGCCTCCCAGGATGTCAAAGAGGGGCTGGATTCATTTATGGAGCGGCGCCCGGCAGAGTTTAAGGGGATTTAAAGTTTTGAAACACCCTTATGGTAATCGTGTTCCCCACCATGGGCTGCCCAGGTGTTTTAAGTCAATGGTCTGGCCGGCCACAGGGGTGGCAATGGGAATGTTGGCGGATTCTGCTGATGATTTGAGCCGGATCATGGGCTCGTACCAGGAATGAAGGGAAAGGTTGAACGTGCCCCAGTGGATGGGGTGGAGAATCTTTCCTTTCAGATCTTCGTGGGCCTTTACCGTTTCTTCCGGGTACATGTGGACCCCGTGCCAGGCCGGATTATAGGCTCCGCATTCCAGAAAGGTCATGTCAAAGGGGCCGAATTGTTCGCCGATTAAGGCAAATCCTTGAAAATATCCTGAGTCCCCTGAAAAAAAGATCTTGTAGTTAGGGGATTCAATCACCCAGGAGGCCCAGAGGGTCCGGTTCCGGTCAAACAGACCCCGCCCAGAAAAATGCCGGGCAGGCGTTGCCGTGACCTTGAATCTTGTTCGAGGCTCATGGGACTCCCACCAGTTGAGGGAGACGATCTTTTGGGGGGGGCATCCCCCAGGCTGACAGATGCTTTTCCACGCCCAGGGGCACCATGAACAGGCCTGTCTTCTCCTGGATGGCTTGGATGGAAAATTTGTTGAGATGATCATAGTGGTCATGGGAAATGATCACAAGATCAATGGGGGGAAGGGCTTCAATAACCAGGGGCAGGGGTCCGTTAAACCGTTTGGGTCCGACCATGGAGAGCTTGGGTTCAAACACAGGGTCCAGAAGTATTTTAAACCCATCCATATTGATCATCAGAGAAGAATGGCCAAGCCAGGTGGTGTTAAATCCTTGTTTCTCCCCTGAGGCAAATCGGGACAGATCGGTCTGTATGACCGGCAGGGTTTCTTGGGGAACCCGGTTGTTGTTTTCAAAGAGAAAGTCAATGGCGGCGGACAGGGTCTGGTGCCAATTCATGATCATGGGGCTGACATCGGTATAAAATTTATTGTTTTTTTGGTGGGGCATGGGCAGGGCCCGGGAGATCATAGTTTTGTCTTTGATTCTCATGGGGTTAAATTAACCATCATTGGGGGAATATCAACTTTGGAAGATTACCCATAATCTGTCTGCAGATTTTAGGGTAAAAAAGATCTTGCAAAAACAGCTTAACATAATAGTCTGTACAGGTCAGGCAGGGCAAGCGCAGAATTTAACAATTCTTATAACAGACCGGAGGGCCCATGGCAGGAGATCAAAAGCAGTTGAACCGGATGCTGATTTTCGGATTTTTCATCTTTTCTCTGGCATTTTTGCTGAGCCTGGATTCAAGACCCTACAGCTTGAGCTGGCTTGTAAAAACCATTCCCATTGGTTGTCTGGCCCTTTGGGCCTTTTTAAATTTAAAGGGGAAAACAAAGATGCTTTTGGGCTTGGGGTTTTTTTTTCAGGCATTGGGGATATCCTGCTTGAGCTCCCTTTTGACGGTCTTTTTGAGGCGGGCATGGCGGCCTTTATCCTGGCCCATTGTTTTTATATTGCCCTTTTTCTTGCCCGCCCAAAACTGACCCCTGTCAGGGGGCTTGTCATGGGGGGCATGGTTGTATTTACCCTCTGGTTTGGGGCCTTTCTTTTTCCAGGGCTCAAAGGGATGATGGTTCCCATTTATGTTTATCTCGGGGTGATCCTGTGTATGGGGATTTCTGCCTGTCTTGGCCGGGATAATCATTGGATGGTCATTGCCGGGGCCATTGTGTTTATTATTTCCGACTCTTTGATTGCCTGGACCCGGTTTGTCACCCCCATACCCCATTCAAGTCTTTGGGTGATGCTGACCTATTATCTGGCCCAGGCCATGCTGGCCCTGGGGGTGTTCAGGTCATACCCGAATATTTCATGACATTTTAAGTGTCTTGCCAAAAAGTTGTATTATTACAATTTGGTTGTGCCGTTTTTTAAGTCGTTTTCCATTATACAAAATTTCACCCTCCGGGCAAAGGGTTTTACCTCATCTGCTGGGTTACAGTCCGCTCGCAGTAAAGGACTAGGGCTTTTCGGTCTGTGCTTGCCGTTAAGGCAAAAACGTTTTGTGAAATATGCGGGCTAAGCTCCCCATATTTTGTCGGTTGAATCAACATTATGACTCTTTGGCTGTACATCTTTGGGTCCACAGGCTGTCTTTGATTCTTTTATAAGGATATTTTCAAGGTTTCAAGGGCATGGGTCAATGCCCGGGGAATCTGGCGGATAATATCCATGACCTGGGAGGCGGGGGTGGGCTGGGCAGAAACCCCTGCAAGGCGATTGGTCAGGGCGGCAATCTTTGCGGCCTCAGGAATGGTAAAGCCTGCCTGGACCAGGGCAGAGAGAATACCTGTCAGGGTGTCGCCGGTGCCGCCCATGGCCTCCATGGCATCGGCACTGGGCTGGTCGATGCAGTCTATGATTTTTCCTTTGCAGACCACATAATCGGTTGAGCCCTTGACCATGAGATGCTGGGCGGCGTTCCCGTGTTCCAGGGCCCGGGAAATCAGATCCGGGACCTGGTTGTCCTGGTGGAGGATAAACCCCCGGGTGTAAAAGGGATGGGGGGCTGTTTCATCGGCCAGAAAGGCCAGCTCTCCCACATCCGGGGTGAACAGGTCATAGGATGGGGCCTGGCCGCTCATTTTGGCTGCATACATAAAGCCTGCATCTGCAATGAGCTTGGGCCTTTTTTCCATCTCCTCCACGGCAAAGATCACCCGGTTGTGCCAGTCCACGTCGGGCTGGAGATAATGAAATACCAGGGTGTCTAATCTCATTTGGGGAAGGGTGAGGGTCAGGTCATGGTAAAGGGCACGGCTGCCTTTGCCCAGTCCGATATCCCCGACCAGAAATCCTTTGATTTCGGTGAGGCCCAGGACCTGCCCGGTTTTGACGGCAGCACCGATCAAGGCCGGGGTGCCCCGGTTGATCGCCACCTTTATGCCCTTGATCACAATAAATTCTTCGTCCAGGCGAATCCGGCCGCAGGTCAAAGGAAAGGACTCATCAGGAACGGTTCCGACTATTCCGAGCATTGGCGAATCATCTCCTTGTGGGCAATTTCCAGGGCATATCCGCAAAGGGTGTGTCCGATTTTTCCGGGCCTCGGGGCCTCGTCCAGATGCTGCCCCACCATTTTTTGGGCCAGAAAAGGCACATCAGGGCATCCGCCGCCGGAGACATTGACAATGCGTCTTGTTTTCTTGTGGATGGTCAGTTTCATATTGGCGGCCCTGACCATGAGATACTCTCCGAAATCCTTGGTGTGAAACAAATCCACAGGCCGGAGCAGGGGATGGGTCACCGGTACCATTTCCAGGGGGGGGATGCCTGCCTGGCTTAACTGCCTTAACAGCAAAAGTTTTTCAATGAGGGGAAACTCAATAACAAGGTCACACCCGCTTTGAATTCCCGGGGGAGGTCCCATCACCCGGACCTGCCATCCCTTGGATTTTAAAAAGTTTTCTGCCTGGATCACCTCGCTTGTGTTCTCAAAAACAAGGATACCCAGGTCCTTTTTCGGGACCTGGGCAGGGGAGTTTTCTTTTTTTTTAAAAAAACTCAAATTAAGACCGAACATTCAGTTTTAGCCTTTCAGGATATTAATTTTGGATTCATCACCATCGTTTGTGATTTCTTTGATTGTACAGCCCTTACTTTTAGCTGCTCGGGTTACATTTTCTTTGGACGCTTCATTGTCTACTATAACCTGGATTTCATTATCCGTCCCGGATTTTATTTCATCCAGAGTCATCAACACCGGCTGGGGGCAGGAAAGTCCCCTTGCATCAATTATTTTACTCATTATATATTCCTTATCACCTTAGTTTACTCTATTAGACTGACAGTTTTTTTCTCATGGTAAACCCGATAAATAGGCAAACGGCAAATCCGACCACGACGGCGGCAATGCCGTGGGGGCCCACCCCTTTGGGGGAGCTTGCCAGACCAAAATTATGGGCAAATCCGGCGCCCACGATCATGCCCATGACAAAAACAGCCGCATCTGAATCTCCTTCCCCTGCCAAAAACAGCTGGCGTCCGGGGCAGCCTCCGGCCAGGGCAAAGGCCAGGCCGGCCAGGGCCATGCCCAGAAAATTCCACATGTGTACGGTGTGAGCCACCGGCTGATTGGCAAATCCCGGGTGAAACTGACCCAAGATCACATTGGTTGTCAGGGCAAACACCACCAGGGCCAGAAACCCGCTCAAAAGATGGGTCTGGCCAAAGAGGATCAGATCTCTTAAGGCCCCCATGGTGCAGAACCGGCTGCGCTGGGCAATAAATCCAATCCCCAAGCTGACCAGAAGAGAGATGAGAATCGGGGCGTGCATGAACCCCGGTCCCTTGAGGCTGTAAAAGAGAACACCGCTTTTATTTTCTCCGTCTACCTGGGGATAAATGAGCATGAGAACCAGAAAGCCTACCATGATCAGGGGGAAAATCCATCCGGCACCTGCGTGGGTGGACTGGGACCGTCCCAGATTATACCCGTTTTTCAAAAACAGCACCCCGATATATATGCCCGATGCAAGCCCTAGAAGACCCACAATGGCGTTCCAGTCTCCTCCGGCCAGGCGCAGCACGGCCCGCCATGGGCATCCCAGAAAAACAAGGGCGCCGATCATGGCAAAGATGCCCAGAACAAAACGGACCATGGGGGCTGATCCGCAACGGGGTTTAAACTCTTTAAACCCATAGGCCGCTGCAAAAGACCCTATAACAAATCCAATGATTTCCGGGCGCATGTACTGAACGACGGAGGCCCTGTGAAACCCTAGTGCACCGGCAATGTCCCGTTCAAAACAGGCCACGCAGATGCCCATGTTCCCGGGATTTCCCAATTTTTGTAAAAGTGCGGCAAGGATACCGATGATGGCACCCACAGCAATAATCCCCCTACGGGTGGAAAAAAAATTTTTACCCATGAACTCTATACCTCCTGATATTTCAGTATTTATAACTATTTCGTTCCGAATCATCTCATGCCATGCATGATCAGCAGAATCCAATTGATTATCAGAATAAAGAATTTCAAAGGTATAGGTATTCTCTATATTCAAAGTTTTTGGATTTTTGGGGCAGATCCGCGGGATGAGGTGCAAAATACCCTCTCCGGGATATCAGGATTTTTGTTCGGCTATCGGCTCAAGGGCAGGCAAATGATGAACCGGGTGCCCTTGCCGGGCTGGGAAACAACGTCCATCGTGCCTTTGTGGTTTTCCGTGATAATGAAATAGGACACAGAAAGCCTTAATCCGGTTCCCACGCCCACAGGTTTGGTTGTAAAAAAGGGTTCAAATATTCGTTTGCGCACGGCCTCGTCCATGCCCGGGCCGTTGTCTTCAATTTCCATGCGCAGCATCGGCTGATTTTTCTCCCTGGACAGCCTTAGAATGAATTTTGATTTCAAACGGCCAGAAGAGTGAAACATGGCCTGGGCACCGTTGTTGAGTATGTTGAGCAATACCTGCTGAATTTTTGAACTTTCGCATGCAACCAGGGGCAGATCGGGTTCATACTCTTTTTCAATGACAATGGATTTAAAATCATATGATTTTTTTAAATCATAATCCGTGGCCGCAATCTCCAGAATTTTATCCACCAGCATGGCAGGGTCATGGGTTGAAAAAGAATCACTTCCCTGTCTTGCAAAAGAGAGCATATTATCTACAATCTCGGCCATTCGCCTGCTTGATTCAATCACTGAACTGATAATTTTCGGGATGCTGCGTGTTTCCATATAATGGCTGATGCCTGTCATGGTTGTTCCGGCCTCTTTTGCTGCACTGATATTGGCCGGAATATCTGAACAGGTGAGGCGGTTGAGCAAGAGATTTGAATTCTGGATCACCCCGGCCAGAGGGTTGTTGATCTCGTGGGCCATACCCGCTGCAAGTCCGCCCACGGAGAGCATTTTTTCAGTTTGGATGAGCATTTCTTCCATCTGCAGTTTTTGGGTGATATCATCAATGCGTATGACAGCCCCCCTATCCTGTGGCCCGGCCAGGGGATAAATGGTCATATCCACATAAACGGTTTCTTTTGTTCCTGAAACAAAGGGGTGTTTTAATACGTGTTTGATTTTTTTGGATTCCAGGCTGGTTTTTATGGTCGGTATCTGCTTGGTGATTTCAGGCATCATATCCTGGATGAAATTTCCCCTGGCCTTTTCCATGCTGATTCCTGTTTAGTTGGCCGTTTTTTTGTTCCATAGGGTCACCTGCATTTTTTTATCCACCCCGATGAGCATGGAGGGCATGGAATCAATAATATCGGCAAGGTCGTTTCTCAGGGTCTGCAATTGCTTTTCTGTTTTTTTTCTGGTTTTTATTTCCAGGGAAATTCCGTTTTGATAGGCCTTTATCCGGTCCATGAACAGATTGAAACTGCTGGACAATTGACCGATTTCATCCTGCCTGACCGTCTTCATCTTAGATGTCAGGTCCCCTTCAGCCCCCTTTTCAAACCGTTTGATAAAGGCGGTCAGCGGTTGGGTAATAGAGTCGCTGAGAATCATGGACACACAGCCGATAAAAGAAAGGGTCAGGGCAAATATGATTAAAAAGGTTGCCCGCATTTCAGAGAGGGGTGAAAAGACCTCGGCCGTGTATGAGGATGAGGCAATGATCCAGTCAAAATCAGGGATATGGTCAAAGGCAACGAATTTCTCCCTGGCAAGGGCTTCGGAGGGGTTTTTCCAAAAATAGGTCAGGTACCCGTGTTTTTTATCAATCATCTCCTGGAGGATTCGCTTGCCCCGGGTTTGCCGGAGATCAAAGAAATTGCCTGAAAGTTCAGGGTGGATCACCATATTGCCCTGGATGTCAAAGATAAAAGAATATCCGGTCTTTCCAAAGGTCCGGTCTAAGACTTTATCCTTGAAATCCTCTATTGAGACCAGCTGGGCAAATTCCGCCCGATAGGATGAGACAGATACGATCCAGTCCCAGGGTTCAAAATAAACCATATAAAGGGCTTTGGCCCGTTCTGTTGTTTCTCCCGGATTTTTCCAATGGTATTCCAGGTATCCTGATTTTTTTTTGGTCTGGTCTTGAATAAATGTGTTGACGGCAATGTTTTTCCCCTGAATTCTTTTTTGGGGGTGAACCTGGAGAGTTCCCAGACTGTCAACGCAATAGATATAACCGGTCTTGCCGATGGTCTGGCTGAGCAGGATTTTTTCAGCCTTGTTTTTGGCCTGGCTTACGGGAATTTGGCCCTTGAGAGAGGACTGGAAAAGGTGGGTGATTATTTTTAAGTTGTTTTCGGCAATGTCCTGGAGATGATTTTTAATGGAAATGGTGGCCGCCGTTTCCACAAGGTCGGTGATGGCCTGGTTGGATTTGCTCAGCGCTTCTTGGATGCGGGATTCTATGCTGTTGCGTACCTGGAAGAAAAGCAGGGCAAAACTGATGGAAAAAACAACAAGCGACACCGCAGCATAGGCAAAAAAGAGTTTGTACTTTATGGATAAGTTTTTAAAAAAGGTCATCTAACTCCGTGTACCTCTTTTGGCTCAATCGATTCAGTATCCTGGGTCCCTTTTGGGAAAAATACCTAAAGGATTATACCCTCTTGGGGGCATTCCGCTTACCCCTTGTCTTTCAACGTTACCTTAAAACCCGAACAATTGCAATTGTACGACACCCCATCCTGTCCCGGATTAAAAGTCTTGTTCAAAGTTTTTAAATCCCTTGGACTTGAACGGCACCAGACGTTCTCCTTGTTTTTTGATAATCAGGCATTCTGTGTCTTCCATTCTGTCGGTCAGGGCAATACCCTTTTCAGGGGGCATGACCATCAATGCGGTGGCAAGACCGTCTGCCAGGGTACAGTTTTTGGCGATCACCGAGGCGCTGACCACAAGGGTATCCACCGGAAACCCGGTTTTAGGAGAGATGATGTGGGAATAGGTTTTGCCCTTGTGTTCAAAAAAGTTCCTGTAATTTCCCGAAGTGGCAATGGCCATGTTGTCCAGGGAAATGACCTTGTACAGGCCCTGGCTGGCTTGGATTTTTTCAGGCCTTGATATGCCCACGGCCCAGGGATTTCCTTTTTTGTTTCTTCCCGACCCTGCAAGCTCTCCGCCGATTTCCACCAGATAGTCTTTAACGCCTGAATCCCTGAACAGCCGGGCGATTTCATCCACCCCATAGCCTTTGGCAATGGAGCCTAAGTCCAGGGTGACCCCGGGTTGGGTTTTGGTCAGGCTGTGGTCTGCCAGGATGAGTTTGTCAAATCCGGTTTTGGCCAGGGCTGCGGTTATCTCTTGGGCCAAAGGGATGCGCCTGGAGTTGTCCTGGGTGCCGAATCCCCAGAGATCCACCAGGGGTTTGACTGTCCCGTCCCAGGCCCCCTGGGTGAGGGTGTGAAGATTTTTGCATTCAAGCAATACCTGATAAAAGTCCTTTGACAGCCGGAATTTTTGGTTTGGCTCAGATTGGTTGAATCTGGAAATTTCACTCTTCTTTTGATACATGGACAGCCTGGCATTGACCTGTTTGAGCCGGAGATCTGTTTTTTCCTGCCACAGCGCCTTTGCCACAGGTTTTGAACTGAGAAATTTAATCCGGTAAAAGGTGCCCATGGTTTGTCCGGACAGAAGATACTCGCCGGCTGCTGCCGTCGACAGGGACAAAAACCAGATGACCAGGATGAGGATGAAATTGTTTAGTCTCAGCATTTGTTGTCTCCTTTGTGGACCTTCGTTTTCATTGTTCTTCCTTTAAGGCTTTCGGTCAGAATAAAACCTTGCATATGCCTTGTCTTTTTAATCATCTTCGTTGTCGGGTGGCAGGGCATGTATAATATGGACATAGCCCCCCGCCTTGAGTACAATTAAAAATCCTAAGCCATATTTTGGAAGATTTTAATTCGACCGTGAGCCTAACACAAACCCAAAATGGCCACAAGAGATTGCCCCGGGGCTCGGGCCAAGATTGATTGAGGTACCAAAGCGTCTTCAAAGGAAAAATGATTTCAAGCAAGAAAATGATTGTTCACAAAAAAAATTGGCAGAGGATTAACGGGTGGGGCTTGGATTTTAAGTCCTATTTAAAAAGATACTCAAGCCCGTTTCGTTTTATTTCATACACCTCCTGCAATTGTTCTCCAAGTTTTCCCTTGGGAAACCCCTTTTGAGAGAACCATACAAGATACCGTTCCGGAAGATCCACAAGACGGTAGCCTGCATATTTGCCAAAGGGCATTTTGCAGGTGGCAAGGTCGATAAATGCTTTTTTATCAGGTGTAACCGGGATGTTCATGGAAAGCCTTTCCTTTATTTCCAGGCGATTGGATTTGAATTTCGCTGCTATAGTTTTAAATTCTTGTGCACCCTTGGAATTATTTTAAATTCAAGGTCTGTTTTTTTTTGGGTGTTCTAATCCTAATCACGATTCTTTGGATGTCATGGGCAATTAAAGGAAAAATGGTTTTTTTCAGGCCGATCCTGTCGTGGTCTGCCCTGATGCCAAATTATGCCTGTCTTAAAGGGATACCAGGGGTAAAAGCGCTGGGTTGAAATGAAAAATAGGGCTGCGGAATTGATATTTTACCTGAACTTGATATGATGGCATAGATCGTAACCTTGTATTCATCCAAGGGCAATGCTGACCGGCAGGGCCAGGGATCACAGGAATAATTGAGATGCAGCTTTTTATTGATTTTGACAAAATGACCCAAGTCTTTTCCCAGGCCGCAGGCCAGGGACGGTTCTTGCTATTTGAGCATGAAACCTATGAACTGCTGTTTGCCCGGAACCACCGGTTGACCTCGGATGTGCTGGTCCCCTTTATTGGAGACAAAGTGGTCATCAAGGTGGTCAGCCCCGATGTGGTGCACAAGTCTGATGTGGGCGGCGTCAAGGTGGTGGACCGGCTGGCCGGAAAGGTCAGAAGTGAGAGCCGGCGTATGGTGGACATGGTTTCCCAGTAATTTGCCAAGGCGGTTGAAAAAAAAACGGGCCAGGACCTTTCCCATTATCAGGGGCTTAGAGGAAAAGCGCTTGTGGAGGCCGTGAACAAAAGGATACAGGGGGTGCTCATCACCCAGTACCTGCCCCCGGTCTCGGATGCCCTGGGAAATGAGCTTCTGGTCAGCCTGCGCTGGACCCGGGAGTTTGGCATGGTCATCACCGCAGGGCTGGGTGGAACCGATACCGAGCTTTATGCCGAGCGGTTTCGTCTGAGACAGGCTGTGGTCTCTTCATCCACCGCCCATGTTACAGGAGAACAATTTTTTGATCTCTTTGAAAAAACCATTGCCTATGAAAAAATATCCGGCCAGACCCGGGGGGTCGAGCGGCTGGTCTCTGACGAGCAGCTCATGGAATGTTTTGGCGCCTTTATCAGCGTGGGCAATTATTTTTCCCCGCTGAATCCTGAAGCGCCCTATGTGATTGAAGAACTGGAGGTGAATCCCTTTGCGTTGGTGGACTATGAAATGGTCTCCCTGGACGGGCTGTGCCGGTTTTCACAACCCTTTACCTCGGCGGTTCCCCGGGGGATAGACCGGATCGGGAATCTTTTGGCCCCTGAGACCCTGGCCATTGTCGGGGTCTCTTCAACACAGATGAACTTTGGCCGGCATATTCTTGCCAACGTGATCCGGGCCGGGTTTCCAAAACAAAATATATCCATTGTCTCTTCCAAGGCTGACCAGATTGACCATGTGACCTGTGTCCGGGATATCACCCAAGTGAAGGGGGTTGATCTTTTGGTGGTGGCTGTGGGCGCATCTCAGGTGCCGGCCCTGATTGACGAGATTATCGACCATGACCGTGCCAGGAGCGTTATTCTGATTCCGGGCGGACTTGGGGAGACCCAGGGGAGTCAGGACCGGGCCAGGGCCGTGATAGAGAAAATACATTCAGCCCATGCCCGTAAGGGCGGAGGTCCGGTCTTTCTCGGGGGCAACTGCCTGGGCATGATCAGCCGGCCCGGGTGTCTGGATACCTTTTTTACACCCGAGTCCTGCACGCCCAAACGAATGGATTCTCCTCCCGGTCCCGTGGCCCTGGTCAGCCAGAGCGGCGCCTTTGCCCTGGTACGAATGTCAGGCCTTGCTGGCGGGGATCCCGCCTATAATATCACCGTTGGCAACCAGATGGATTTGACCATAGGAGATTTTATCACCTGGCTTTCCAATGCTGAAAATATCAGTATTATCTGTGTTTATGCCGAAGGGTTTCAGGATTTGGACGGGCTCCATGCTTGTCAGGGGATCCGCAGGGCCGTGGACCAGGGAAAAGAGGTGATTGTCTACAAGGCCGGCCGGACGCCCCAGGGGAAAAAAGCCACCTCCGGCCATACCGCATCGGTGGCAGGGGATTATATGGTCTGCACCTCCTGCCTTGGCCAGGCAGGGGCTCTGGTGACCGATTCTCTGGAAGAATTTGACGGCCTGATGAATCTGGCCGCCTTTCTCCATGACAAAGAGATTTCAGGGTTTGGGATTGCTGCTTTAAGTCCTGCAGGCTTTGAAACCGTCGGCATTGCCGATTCTCTGGAATCCAAGGATTCTTTTTTGGATTTGCCGGAACTGACCCAAAAGACCCGGAAACGGATTGCAGATCTTTTTGACCGGGCCCACCTTTTGGATATCATGGATATTAAAAATCCCCTGGATTTGACCCCGGCAGCTCCGGATGAGGTGTATATCGGGGCCATTGAGGCCATGACCCAGGATGAGAATATCAATGCCGTGGTTTCGTCTTTAGGCTCTCTGGCACCGGCCACCCTTGATACCCCGGCAATGAATACGCCTCTGGTATACAGCACAGGGCCCGACGCTTTGGGCGAACACCTGCCAAGGCTTGTGGCCGAGTCTAAAATTCCGGTTGTCCTGTTCAACGATGCCGGCCGGGTCCATGAGCCGATTAACCAGCGGCTGCGGGACCAAGGTATTCCTGTGTTTGATTCGTGCAGCCAGGCCATGGGGCTGTTGGCCCGGTATACCGCCTATCGGCTCAGGCTTTCCGGGATAGAGACCCGTCAGAATACAGATCCGTCTGAAACTTAAATTTTTGAAAAAACGGAGGTGGGTGTGGATGTGCCCATAGATTTTAAGGGGATTACCCGTATATTGTCCCGGGCCTGGGATCAGGGCCGGGATTATTTGTTTGAATATGAGGTGTACGAACTGTTGTCCCGATCCGGGGCGGAAACCCCGCCAAAGAGCAATTTTATTGCCAGGGGAGCCAGATGTTCTGACGAGGAACTCATGGCCTTTCCCGGGGACAGGACCGTACTTAAAATCGTATCCCCCTATATTATCCATAAAACAGAGGTGGGCGGGGTGAGGGTGGTGGACAAGGACCCCAACCTGATTCGGTCCGCCTTGCGACGGATGATATATGAGGTGCCTGAAAATTATGCCGGCCGCATGGGGCAGGATCCTTTGGGACTGCCTGAACATTATTGGGGGCTGTCCGGAGAGGCCCTTGTGGCTGCCGTGTTCAGGGATATCAAAGGGGTGCTTCAGGTCCAGTTCATGCCGCCGGACTCTACGGCATTCGGCAATGAACTTATTGCAGGCCTTCGCCACACAAGGGAGTTTGGGTCTATCCTTTCTGCAGGGCTTGGGGGAACTGATACCGAGCTTTATGCCAAACGGTTCAGGAAGGGCCAGGCCATTGTGGCGGCCTCAACCGCCATGGGAGACGGGCAGGCGTTTTTCCAATTATACAGGCAGACCATTTCCTATCGGAAACTGGCCGGGCTCACCCGGGGCCAGCGGCGGATTGTCACGGACGAGCAATTGGTGGAATGTTTTGAATCCTTTGTCCAACTGGGTAATTTTTATGCCCAGAATAATCCGGATGCCCCGTTTGTGATTGAAGAACTTGAGATAAATCCCTTTGCCTTTACCGATTATCTCATGGTGCCCCTGGACGGGATGTGCCGATTTTTCAAACAGCGAAAGGTTGCCTTAAAGCGGCCTGTTTCTAAAATTCATCACCTGCTTCATCCCAAGAAAATCGGGATCATCGGGGTGTCCGGGTCCCGGAAGAATTTCGGGCGGATTATTCTGGACAATATTCTGGCAGAAGGGTTTGATCCCAATGACATTGTGATTTTTAAACGGGGACAGGCCCGTATTCAGGGGATTGACTGTCTGCCGGATCTGTCTGCTTTGAAACAGGATCAGGACAAAACGCTTGATCTATTTATTGTGGCCCTTGGGGCGTCTCAGGTGCCTGGGCTGGTGGAAGAGATCATTCAAAAGGATGCTGCCCACAGCGTGATGCTCATTGCCGGCGGCATGGGGGAAACCCATGACAGCCAGGATTTGGCAGAACAGGTTCGGGCCATGATCAATCAGGCCCGGTCCGGGAAGGGTCCAACCGGAGAAAAAGGCAGGGGGCCGGTATTTCTCGGCGCCAATTGTATGGGGGTGATTTCAAGGCCCGGGGCTTACGATACCTGGTTTATCCCCGAGGGAAAGCTGCCCAAGACCCGGAACCATACCGTATGCCGTGCTGCCCTGATCAGCCAGAGCGGGGCTTTCATGCTTCACAGGTCCCATCAATGCCCCCAATTGTCCCCCGCCTATATGATTTCCATGGGCAACCAGACCGATCTTACCCTGGGGGATATGGTGGCCTATTTTATGGATTCAGACCAGGTGGATGTGATCGCGGTCTATGCCGAAGGGTTTAACGATCTTGACGGCCTGGCATTCTGCCGGGCCGTTCGCCGTGCTGTGCTTTCCGGCAAGGAAGTGGTCTTTTACAAGGCCGGCCGGACCCCCGAGGGCAAGGCGGCCACCTCCAGTCATACCGCTTCTCTGGCAGGGGATTATATGGTCTGTGAAAGCTGTGTGGCCCAGGCCGGTGCCATTGTGGCCCGAAGTTTTTCAGAATTTTCCGAACTCATGCTTTTATCTGAAACCCTGAGTCATAAAATTATCCGGGGCAACCGTCTGGCTGCCGTGAGCGGGGCAGGATTTGAGGCCGTGGGCATGGCCGACTCCATCCAAAGCGATGATTTTTCCATGGAATTTGCCCAGTATAGTCCAAATACCCGCAGCGCCATTGAAAAACTGCTCAGGGCCAAGGGGCTGGACTCCTTGGTGATCCTGTCCAACCCTTTGGATATCAATCCCTCTGCCGATGATGAGGCCCATGGGGAAATTGCCAGGATTTTAAGCCTGGATCCGGGCGTGGACGCCGTGATTCTGAGTCTGGATCTCATGTCCCCGGCCATGCAGACCCTTGAAGCCTCTTCAGATAAAAAATTTCTCATGGACCAGGAGGGATCCATTCTCAACCGGATGATCGCGCTCGAGGATCAGTCCGTCACCCCCATTGTTGCCGTGGTGGACGGCGGGCGGCTTTACGATCCTCTCAGGGATGCGCTCATGGCAGGGGGAGTGCCGGTATTTTCTGTTTGTGACAAGGCTGTTGCCGCCCTGTCCCTCTACCTTCAGGGACGGTTGAGGGCCGATGCCATCCGCTGTAATCAAGGTCCGGAACCCAGGAGATAAAACACATGGAAGAGACAAGATCTGTTTACTTGACCCAATCCCCGATTGAATTGTACAAGGTGCTTAAGTTTGAAAATCTGGCCGCCAGCGGGGGAGAAGCAAAATATTTTATTGCCGACGGCCTGGTCCGGGTGAATGGGGAAATTGAAACTCGGAAACGCAAAAAAATATATCCCGGGGATATCATTGAAATGGACGATATCTGCCTGAAAGTTGAGATGGCGGGGTAAGGCTCCCAGCCACCCGCCTTGAATACGATTAAAAATCCTAAGCCATATTAGGCAAGATTTTAATTCGAACCTGAGCCTAAGGCTTTGTCCCGAAAGGATTTGAACAATGAATATTTGTTTGGAATTTAATTTGAAAGGCAGACATGCCAAAGACCAAAAACCGTAAATACGAACGGGTCCGGCACCTGGCCAATGTCATCCTCCCCGCTTCAGGTGAGACCCGGGGTCCCTGGCCCTGGCAGCAGCCACCCTATTCAGAGATGGACACAATACTTGAGCTGGGCTGCGGCAAGGGAGAGCACAGCCTTGGATTTGCCGCAGCCTTTCCCCAAAAACTCTGCGTGGGGGTGGACCAGAAAAGTTACCGCCTCTGTGACGGGGGGGAAGCAGGACTTGCCCGCGGGTTTGACAATCTTTTGTTTCTCAGGGCAAACATCAGGAATCTCCATCTTTTTTTTAAGGACCATTCCATTGCCGAGATCTGGCTGACCTTTCCGGATCCCCATCCAAAGCAGCGGGAGATCAAGCACAGGCTCACCTCTTCTGATTTTATGGCCGCCTATGCCCGGCTGCTTGTCCCCGGGGGCATGGTGCATTTGAAAACAGATTCTGACCTGCTTTTTACCTATACCCGGGAAATGGTTGAATACTGGGGGGGGGATATCAAGGCGGTTTCAATTGATTTTCATCAGTCAAAGATCTTGGACCAGGGCGCCGGTCATATTGTCTCCACCTTTGAGGCCAAGGCCGTTAATCAGGGGAAAACCATTAAATATCTTGGATTTACATTAACTACAGATTCGGGTGAAAACAAATGAATACCATGGATGCAAAACGGCTTGAAAAGATCGAAACAAAACTGGCCTTCCAGGAAAAGGCTGTCAGGGAACTCAACGATGTGATTTATGCCCAGCAAAGGGAGATTGACCGTCTCACGGCCGTCTGCCGGGAACTGGCCAGGTCCCAGGAACAGTCCCAGCCCGGTCCGGCCAATGAGAAACCGCCCCATTACTAGAAGAAATTATTTTCGGTCCTTTAGCAAATTTAAAATACCCATATCAGGAGAAGATCATATGGCCACCCATACCGAAAAAGCGCTCAGCGAGCAGCAGTCCCGGCAGAATACCTATCGGGAACGTGCCCTTAAATTGTATCCCTGGATCTGTGCCCATTGCGGCAGGGAGTTTGAAGGAAAACGGCTCAAGGAACTCACCGTCCACCATAAGGATCATAACCACGACAATAATCCGCCCGACGGCAGCAATTGGGAGCTTTTATGCATTTACTGCCATGACAATGAACATTCAAGGGACCAGGTGGCAGACGCCTATTCAGACGAGACCGCCTCGGACAATCAGGAAGGGGGCGGCGGCACCAATCCCTTTGCCGGGCTTGGGGACTTGTTAAAGGGGAAGCTGAAAGACTGAGCCCTGGGTCAGGAATCTGTCTCCATGGTTGCAAGCTTTCTGTAAAGGGTTCTGAGGCTGATGCCCAGGTTTTTTGCGGTTTGGGTTTTTCCTTTAACATCATGGCCAAAATGGTCCAGGTTTTCCATGATGGCCTGGGCCTGGGCCATGGATGCCCTCTGCCTGAAATTCGGGTGGGTTTCTTTTCGTTCCAGGGCCTTTGGGCCCACCTTCCGGGTATGGTTTAAAAATCTTTCAGGCAGGTCATGGGGACAGATTGTCTGTGTTTTTGCCATATTGACAGAGTACTCGATGAGGTTTTGCAGTTCCCTGATATTTCCTGGCCAGTCATGGTCTGAAAATAAATTTAAGACCTTGGGGGAGATTGATTTGATTGATTTGTTGGCACGGATATTGGCTGTTTTGACAAAGGCGCGGGCCAGCACGGGGATGTCTTTTTTACGCAGACAAAGGGGGGGCAGCACCAGGGGAATGACATTGAGGCGATAAAATAGGTCTGACCTGAACGTTTTGTCATGGACCATGGCTTCAAGGTCCTGGTTGCTGGCGGCAATCACCCTTAGATCCACGGGGAGAAAATCCACCCCGCCGATTCGCTGAAGGCAATTGTCCTGAAGAACGTTCAAAAGCTTGGCCTGGAGGTGGAGGGGCATTTCCCCGATTTCATCCAAAAACAATGTGCCCTGGTGGGCCAGTTCAAATTTGCCTGGTTTTCCTCCTTTTTTAGCCCTGGTAAACGCACCTTCTTCATATCCGAACAATTCGCTCTCAAATAAGGTGTCAGGGATGCTGGCGCAGTTCACCGGTATGAACGGGTGGTCTTTCCGGTTTCCCGAATAATGAATGGCCTTGGCCAGCAATCCTTTTCCGGTTCCGGTCTCTCCTGTGATCAGCAGGGTTGAGTTGGACTTTGAAAGTTGTACGCCCATTTTTTTGATTTGAATGATGGCAGAACTGCTTCCCAGAATATTGTCCAGGCCCGGTGTGTTATTCCGGGGAGACTGGGGCAGGGGGGGGGGGGCGGCGTTTATTTTCCGGGTGCTTGCCAGGGTGATCACGGCACCTGAAAAACTGCCCTGGGTATTAACCGGCCGGGCAGATAAAAAGAACTCAAGGGTGTTGACCCTGATTTTTGCTCCCTTGATCGGGCTGGCTTCAAGAGTTTTCTCCACCAAGGGTTGGGGCAGGATGTTAAAGGCTGATCTTGTATAAAGATCACAAAAGGCAAAGAGCTTCAAGGCCCGGGCATTTCCCCGGGTGACAAGACCCCGGGTGTCAATGGTCAGCACGGCATCCTGTGAAAGATCCATGAGGGTGTTGAGTGTTTCCTGGGATTCAGCAAAGGCCTGGGCCTTGTCCCGGCCTTCGATCAAATCGGCGATCCAGTCTGAAAACAGGTTTAATGCCTGGACATAGACGGTGGTGTCAGAGACGATTTTTTCATGTCCCTGGCGGGTAAAAGAGGTCAGGGTCATGACCCCAATGGGGGTTGAACCCGTGGAAAATCGTTTGAGGATTTCAATTTTTGCCGGACAGTTCCCGATAAAGCGGCACCCGTTGCACGAGGACATATGGCCTGGTTTATTCACCACGACATTGCCGTTTGCCAGGACCTCCTGAATGGACGGGGCATGGACCCTGTGTCCTTTTTGTCTGGAATATTCATCGGTTGCCGCCAAAAGGGTGCTGTCTATGTCAAAAATGGCAGCATCCACGTCAAGCATGGCCTTGATCATTTCAACGGCTCTTTTTAAATCTTTTTTATGGGCATGGATATTGATCATGGCATCTCCTTGGCATCCGGGTATTCAAGCGGAGACATCCTACCTGGTTTGACGGTTTTTGACAATGGGTTTGACAAAAAATATAATTGTGTGTCAAAACTGGCAAAATATCGGGGATGGCAGATGAAAAAAGTGGTGGTCGGGCCTGGGGATGACATCTGATGTAAAAGAATTTTGTTTTTTAAATCAGGTGGTTATCTCGGCCTGGCGGCCTGGATCAGGATCCTGGTATGGAATCTGCTATGATAGACCATAACGTGGTTCAGCCGAGGTCTTTACCCGGTGAATTTTTGAGTGAAGATGCTTTGGAGTGAATCCATTTTTAATGATTATTTTTTTGCAAGGAGACAGCCATGGCCGTCAACGGACTGAAACACCATCCCTATATCCCCAATTCCGCACTGGAGACCCAGGATCAGATGCTGAGGGAGCTGGGGCTTTCATCTCTGGAAGATCTGCACGAGCAGATTCCTGAAGAATTGAAACTGACCCAGAATCTGGATTTGCCAAAGGGCTTGGGATCTGAATTTGAGCTTAAACGCCATGTCTCAAAGATTCTGGCCAAAAATAAGCATTGTGACGAGATGATCAGCTTTCTGGGGGCAGGCTGCGCCCAGCACTATGTGCCGGTCCTTTGCGATGAGATCAATTCCAGAGGAGAGTTTCTCACGGCCTACGGCGGGGAAATGTACAATGATTTCGGCAGGTTTCAGGCCTTGTTTGAATATCAGAGCCTGGTGGCCGAGCTGGTGGATATGGAGGTGGTAAATGTGCCGACCATGGACGGGTTTCAGGCGGCGGCCACCTCACTTAGAATGGCCTGCCGAATGACCGGAAGAAATCAGGTGCTGGTGCCTGATATCATGGATCCTGATAAATTTGCAGCCATTAAAAATTATTGCAGCCCAGGGATTACCATCGTCCGGGTGGGACATGATCCGGCCACAGGTCAGCTGGACCTGGATGATCTGGCAAAAAAATTATCCGATCAAACCGCGGCTGTTTATTTTGAAAACCCCTCCTTTTTAGGATTTCTTGAGGCCAGCGGCCAGAAAATTTCTGATCTGGCCCACGGGGTCGGGGCGGAGTCCGTGGTCTATGTGGACCCCATTTCCCTTGGCATTCTTACCCCTCCCGCCCAATACGGGGCGGATATCATCTGCGGGGATCTCCAGCCTCTGGGGATTCACATGAATTACGGGGGCGGGCAGGCCGGGTTTATGGCCACCCGGGACGAGGAACGCTATGTCATGGAATTTCCCTCAAGGCTGTTCGGGATTGTTCCCACCTTAACCCCAGGAGAATACGGGTTTGACGATGTGGCCTATGACAGGACCTCCTTTGGCCATCACAGGGAACACGGTAAGGAATATGTGGGCACCCAGTCTGCCCTTTGGGGCATTACGGCCGGGGTCTATCTTGCCTCCATGGGACCTTGGGGCATGAAAGAGGTGGGCCAGACCATTGTTCAAAAGGCCAGATATGCCTCTTTGTGCCTGAATCAAATTGAGGGGGTAAAATCCCCTGGGTTTGATGCCCCTGGATTCAAAGAGTTTGTGGTGGATTTTAACCATACCGGAAAAACCGTCGAGCAGATCAATCAGGTCCTGTTGGCTAAGGGGATTTTCGGGGGCAGAGATCTCTCTTGCGATTTTCCCGATCTTGGCCAGTCAGCGCTTTATTGTGTCACTGAAATTCATACCCAGTCAGAAATTGATACCCTGGCAGATGCTCTTGCCCAAATTTTAAAGAGGTGAGTAAAGGAGATTAAAATGGAATTTATAGATAGAAGTAAAAAAGTCAGGGAAAATTTTCACCAGGCCAAATGGGATGAGCCCATTATTTTTGAATTGACCAACCCGGGAGAGCGGGGCATTCAGGTCCCCGGGGCAGAACCTGAAATCCAGGCCCGGGTGGGAAAAACCGATATTCCGGCATCTTTGCAGCGCAAGGACCTGCCGGCATTGCCGGAAATTGCACAGCCCCGGGTGCTCCGCCATTATATGCGTCTTTCCCAGCAGACTCTGGGGGCAGACCTGAACATTGAAATTGGTCAGGGCACCTGTACGGTAAAATACAGCCCCAAGATTAACGAAGTCCTGGCCCGGCAGCCCCAGATCACTGAACTCCACCCCCTTCAGCCCGAAGAAACAGTCCAGGGCATGATGGAGATCTTTTATAAAACCGACTGCTTTTTAAGACAGATCTCCGGGCTGGACCGGTTTACCTTTCAGCCGGGAGGCGGCAGCCAGGGTATATTGACCATGGCTTCGGTGGTGTATAATTATTTTGTAGAAAAAAACGAGGCAGATCAGCGCGATGAGATCATTACCACCCTGTACTCCCACCCCTCTGATGCCGCCGCCCCTGCCGTCAAAGGGTACAAGATTATCCATATCGGCCCGGACAAGGATGGGTATCCTGACTTTGAAGCCTTTAAAGCGGCTGTGGGACCCAAGACCGCAGGCTTTTTTGTGGCCAACCCCGAAGATACCGGGGTGTATAATCCGCGGGTGAAAGAATTTACACGCCTGGTCCATGACCATGGCGGGATCTGCGGATATGACCAGGCCAATGCCAACGGTCTTTTAGGGGTGACCCGGGCCAGAGAGGCGGGGTTTGATCTTTGTTTTTTCAACCTTCACAAGACATTTTCAACCCCCCATGGGTGCGGCGGTCCTGCCTGCGGTGCCACAGGGGCCGTAAAAGCCCTTGAACCCTATTTGCCCGGGCCTTTTATCAATGAGGTTGAAAAAAATCAGGGCAGGTGGGCTATGACTTTGACTTCTCCCCTCTTTTGGACAGCCGGTCCATAGGCAAGGTCAGGTCCTGGTACGGTGTGGCACCGGTGGTGCTCAAAGCCTATGCCTGGATCATGAGCCTGGGCGCTCAAGGGTTGTATGAAACCGCCAAGGTGGCTGTGCTCAACAATAATTATATGTTTAAAAAACTCATGGAGATTCCGTGTGTGGATGCCCCTTATATTCCGGGCAAACAGCGGGTGGAACAGGTGAGATACACCATTGAAAAGCTGACCCGGGATACCCGTATTACCTCAGGGGATATCCAGCGCAGGATGATGGATTTCGGCATGCATTATTGGACGAGTCACCATCCCTATCACATTGAAGAACCCATGACGCTGGAACCGACAGAAACGCCTTCCAAGGCGGATCTGGACGAATATATCGAGACCCTTAAACATATATTCCAAGAGGCCTATGACAACCCGGAAATCATAAAAACCGCTCCCCACAGCAGTGTCTGTCACCAGGTGGATTCTTCACCTTCGGATGATCCTGACCAATGGGCCATTACCTGGCGGTCTTATCTGAAAAAATCAACCCGGGCAGGGGCTGGTGAATGATCCGCATCGGGCTGATCATTAATCCCATTGCCGGCATGGGCGGAAGGGTGGGGCTAAAGGGAACCGACGGCCTGGCTGAAAAAGCCAAAGCTTTGGGCGGGTCGGCCCTGGCCCCTGAAAAAACCGCCCGTGCCCTGGCTGGCCTTGCCGGTATCAAAGGGGTCTGCATCTTGACCCCGCCCGGGAAAATGGGAGAAGATGCAGCCAACGGTGCGGGACTGGACACAAGGGTTCTGGATATGCCCCTCCAAGAGACCACCACGGGAGAGGATACAAGGGCGGCAGCGGCCCTGCTTTTGGATAAAAAAATTGACCTGCTGCTCTTTGCCGGGGGGGACGGCACGGCCAGGGATATCTGTTCGGCTGTGGGGGAAGCTTTGCCCGTGCTCGGTATTCCTGCCGGGGTGAAAATTCATTCCCCGGTGTTTTCAAGAACCCCTGAGGCTGCAGGATTTCTGGTCCGGGATTTTATCCAGGGAGGTCTTAAAGATTTTCGCCTTGGAGAAGTCCTGGACATTGCTGAAGCAAGCTATCGCCAAGGAAGGGTCAAAACAAAACTATACGGGTATCTTAAAGTGCCTTTGGCAGGCCGTGTTCAGGCCAGGAAATCCGGCACCCCAATGGGGGAGGCAGGTGCCCAGAATCTCATCGGCCTGGATTTTATCGATGCCATGGAAAAAGATACGATTTATATCATTGGTCCTGGCACCACCACCCGTCCGGTAATGACCAATCTTCACCTTGACCATACCCTGCTTGGGGTGGATCTTGTTCAAAACAGGTCTTTGCTCGTCAAGGATGCATCGGAAAAAGAGATTTTTAATATCATCAAAGATGCAAAAATAAAAATTTTCATCACCCCCATCGGCGGCCAGGGGTATTTGTTCGGCCGGGGAAATCATCAGATCAGTCCCAGGATTATCAGGCAGGCAGGCAAAGAAAATATCTGTGTGGGGGCCACCCTTCAAAAAATCGCTTTGCTCAGGGGTCAGCCTTTTTTTGTGGACACAGGCGATCTTTCAACCGACCAGATGCTGGCAGGCTATATCCGTGTGATTACAGGTGTAAGGCAGGAGATGATCTACCCGGTTGCCTGATCCGTTTTTCAAATTCGGAACCAGCCTGTGTTAAAGATTGATTATTTTGTTCAGATTATGGTATTAGTCCCCATGAATTTAACAGTATCGTAATAAAAAATTGAAAACCATCCATGGGATGGTTGTGGGGAATTGCTGCGATATCATATGATTGATCCTGAAAATATGTCCATCCTCATTGTGGACGACATGAAAAGCATGCGGTCCATAATTAAAAAAATCCTGAGGCATTTGAATATCGGGAGAACCATCTTTTTTGCTGAGAACGGGGCTGAAGGGATGAAATGCCTTCACGAAAATGCCGTGGATTTAGCCATTGTGGACTGGAAAATGCCGGTGATGACCGGTGCCCAGATGCTGGATGCCATCCGCAGTGATAAGAATTTTCGGGACCTGCCCGTACTTATGGTCACGGCAGAGTGTGAGCGCGATATTGTCTACCAAGTTGCTGAAATTGAAGTGGACGGGTATTTGTTAAAGCCGTTGACCCCTGCAATGCTGGAAGAAAAAATTTTCCAGGTTGTCCAGCGGGTGAATCACCCGGATGATGCCACTGTTCTTGTGCGTAAAGTCCGTTCCCTTGAAGAGGCAGGACAACTTGAACAGGCGGTTGTCTGCCAGGAAAGAGCCGTGGCCATGAGGCCCAATGCGTCAAGGCTCAAACGGAACCTGGCGATTCTCTACGGGAAAACAGGCAAAATCGCTGCCATGGAAAAATGCCTTGTCCAAGCGGTGTCTGCCAATCTTCAGGATGCGGTGAGCCGCCATCTGCTTGCCAATTATTATTGGAAGAAAGAAAATTGGAGCCAGTCTGTCCGGTACGACTGTGAGGTTCTGGCCCTGACAAATCGGTTTAATGCGGATGCCATTAAAAAAGGCCGTCAGCTCTTATCCTTAAATCAAAATGATTTGGCAGTGACACTTTTGTCCAAGCTCATTGGTAAACTTGAAAAAAATCTGCCCATAAAAGAAGAGGTGTTGGATCTGTGCATGGAAAAAAAAGAGCACCGATTTGCAAGGTCTCTGCTTCTTCGCCTGCTCAAGGAATTCCCCTCGAATCATGGCTTGCTCTACAAGGCCGGCCTGGTCTTCGAAGCCCTGGAAGAAGAGGATACTGCCCTGGAATATTTTCTGGCTGCAGACCGGAATATGGTCCAGCCGGTGAATTCAAAACTCAAAATTGCCCGGCTTTATTTTATTCAAAAAAAGATCATTCAGGCAGACGAGGTCATCACCGAAGTTCTGCGTATTGATCCTGAAAATGAACAGGCCCTGGAGATGCGAAAAAGTATTTAAAGGCCTTTGGAGACTGGCCTATAGAGGGAGAGGATACCAGCTAAAAGGCGGGCACGGGAACGCCCAGTTCTCTGTAATGGCGGGTGATAATTTGTGATATTTTTTGGGTGTTGATCATCTCTTTTATCCTGGGTTCTAAAAGATGTATCTTGTCCATGAGATGGGATTTTTTTGAAATGCCGATATAGACATGTTTTTCTTTGCTGAACCTGAAATTTGACATCTCCACCTGGTTTGAGATGCCGAGCCGGTGAATGATATCAATCCCTGCCGCTTCATTGCTGATCACCGTATCCACCCGGTTGAAGATCAGTTTTCGAAAATTGGTTGTGGTCTGTTCACAATAATCCTTGTTTGATGTTTGATCTGTATCAAATTGTTCAAAAAAGCGTGCCCCTCTGATCACCCCTATTTTAAGGCCGGCCAGATCTTCATAGGTTTTAATTCTACCGGCCTGTCCCTTTTTGACAAAGAAAATTGTGTCAGATCTGTTTTTGTAAGGGGGCAGAATATAGTGGATATATTCTGCCCGTTCATTGTTTTTGAGCAGACCGCAGCTCATATCAATATCCCCGTTTTTCATCATGATCAAACGGCGTTTGAATGGGGCGTATTTAAAGATAATGTCGGCATCTATGGATGCGGCAATGGTCGTAAGAATTTTTGCATTAACGCCATTTTTGGTGTCCTCGGACACAGAACCGACCAGGAGATGAGGGGGAGCTGCCAGGCTAAATTGGGGAAAGATAAGGGCCCCCATAAGGATGATGCATAGAGTCAAGCCAGGTTTCATTGTCAGATCAATATGTTTGTCCATTCAGAATGTGGGGTTAAAAATCAGGTTTTTAGGGAATGTTCAGAATTCTGTGTCACGGTTTCGGTTCCCGGATCTGCCTCAGCGCCAGCGGAAGTAAAAGTCAGGTCCGAGAATGGGCCTTCAATCAGCCACGTCGGAGGAGTTGACTTTTGCTGGAGTGGAGTTCCTGGAACCATCTTTTCCATCTGTAAATAAATCCCTATCAAATTCCCAGCTCTTTATCCAGCCGGCCTTCAAAGAAAATTGCCAACTGGGAAATTGTCAGTGACCAATTTTGAATCGGCATTGTCCATTTTTTACTGGCGTTCTGGATCCCCATGTAAAGCAGCTTTAACAGGCTGTCCTGGTTCGGGAATGATCCCTTTGTTTTGGTCAGTTTTCGAAACTGTCGATGCACAGCCTCAATGGTATTTGTGGTGTATATTATCCGTCGAATCTCTTCTGGATATTTAAAGAAATGACTGAGGCGTTCCCAGTTGTTCCGCCAGGATTTTATCACAATCGGGTATTTGTCATTCCATTTATTTTCCAAGATATCCAGTTCTTCTTCGGCCAGATCCTTATTGACCGCTTTATAAACACGTTTTAGATCTGCCATAAATTCCTTTTTATTTTTGGAACCAACGTATTTCAATGAATTTCGGATCTGGTGGACTACGCAGAGTTGAACTTCTGTGTCCGGGAATATGGTCTCAATGGCCTCGGGAAAACCTTTTAGACCATCAACACAGGCAATCAGGATATCTTTTACCCCTCGGTTTGAAAGGTCTGTTAACACCTGCAGCCAGAAGTTCGCACCCTCATTCTCGGATATGTACAGCCCAAGAACCTCTTTGCGGCCCTCGATATTCACCCCAAGAATTGTGTAAACGGCTTTGCTGCCGACCTTTCCGTTTTCTCGTACTTTATAATGTATGGCATCAAGCCATATGATTGGGTACACATTTTCCAACGGCCTGGCCTGCCATTCTTTGACGGTATGGATGATTTTATCGGTAATGGTGCTCAGAGTGGCATTTGAAATCTCAAGTCCATAGATTTCCTGTAAATGGGAAGCCATATCATTATAACTCATGCCCAGGCCGTAAAGGGCTATTATCTTTCTTTCAATTTCATCGCTGAGCGTTGTCTGATGTTTTTTGACGATCTGTGGAGAGAAGGTTCCGGCCCTGTCACGCGGGGTTTCCAGCTCAAATTTACCATCCAGGGATTTAATGGTCTTTTTGCTTTTTCCATTACGGCGGTTGGCAGAAACTTCCTGCCCGAGATGGGACTCCAACTCTCCTTCAAGAGCAGCTTCAGCAAGATTTTTGATTAATGATGTAAGGACGCCGCCCTTACCTGTGAAGGGTTTACCTTCCTGGATGCCTTTAAGGGCTTTTTGAAAATCAAATTCGGTGTTTTCTTCGGTCATGTCAGTTCTCCTTATTTAGCTGAGTATATCAGCTTTCATTCAACTGACACAGAATTTTGAACGCCCTTTAAGAGCCTAATTTTTGCCATTTAGCATCACTTTGAATAAGCCAATTCCCTCTGTGACAATATAAGTGAGACACTTACCCCTTGATAAATTAGTGTAGGGCGGGTAAGGCAATACTTATATGAAACCGATAAAAATGAACCCACTACCAGAGTCCGAAAAACAGGCAGCCCCCAAGGAGGCACCAATGGAAGGAGCCCATAGGGCGACTGGAATTGGTGCCTCCTTGGGGGGACAGGATTCAATCCCTGATCCTGAAGTTCCTGAGAAAAAGCCCCGGCGTAATTTCACTGCTTCTTATAAACTGCGTATTCTCCAAGAGGTTGAAAACTGCAATGAATCCGGAGGAATAGGTAGGATACTTCGAAGAGAGGGCCTCTATTCTTCAAATTTAGCCGATTGGCGCAAAGCCCGGAATAAAGGACTTCTCAACGCCATGGCACCTCGAAAGCGAGGGAGGAAATCCAAAGAGAAGAACCCATTGGCAACAGAGGTCGCCAGACTTCAAAAAGAAAAATCTAAATTAGAGCATAAGTTAAAACAGGCGGAACTCATCATTGAAGCCCAAAAAAAAATTTCTCAGATCCTGGGAATCCAACAAAATCTGGACGACCTCAAAGGAGACGACTGATGAATGCCGCCCTAACGTTAAGTCACGATCTTGGGAAAAAGCCTTCATGTGAGGCTTTCGGTGTCCCTCGCTCATCTTTTTATAGGTTTTATTCTCCGAAAAAACAGGTGAAATCAAAGCGGGGCAGCTCTCCTCTTTCTTTGAATCCTGATGAACAACAAACGGTTTTGGATATTTTTCACTCGGACACGTATCGAGACCAGGCCCCATACCAGGTCTATGCCAAGGAAAATACTATTGCTCCATCAGAACGATGTATCGGCTTCTTCACAAAGAACATGGTTCTGTGCCGGAACGAAGACGGCAGGTAAATCGCCCGAAATATAAAAAACCTGAATTGCTGGCAACCGGACCGAATCAGGTCTGGTCCTGGGATATTACCAAGTTGAAAAGCGTCACAAAATGGACTTATTTCTATCTGTATGTAATCATGGATATTTTCAGCAGGTATGTTGTCGGCTGGATGGTCGCCCATAGGGAACAAACAGCATTGGCCAAAAGGCTTATTGAGAAGTCCTGTGAAAACCAAAATATATTACCCGGTCAGCTTGGACTTCATGCAGATCGGGGAGCCAGTATGAAATCCAAAGGGGTTGCCCAGCTTCTTGTCGATTTAGGGGTAACCAAAACCCACAGCAGACCGCACGTCAGCAATGATAACCCTTACTCTGAAGCTCAATTTAAAACATTGACATATTGTCCAAAATTTCCAAATCATTTTGGTTCGATTGAGGATGCAAGAACCTTTTGCCAGGATTTTTTTAGATATTACAACAAAGAGCATTACCATTCTGGTATTGGCCTGGTAACCCCGGAACAGTTTCATTATGGCATTGCTAAAGAGATTTATGGGTCTCGCTGTAGAACTTTGAAAGAGGCGTTTATTAAAAATCCAATACGCTTTAAGGGGAAAATCCCTCGGCCACCAGCTTTACCAGAAGCAGCCTGGATCAACAAACCGGAACAGGAAGAGAAGGATAAGATTGGAGCCTAATTTTAGGCATAAAGTGTCTCATTGTCATTGACACATTCCGATCAGACTTTTATATCATGTTGCAAGTACCGGTGTGTGTCAAGCAAGTTGTCGCCTTTGCCGCAAAATCCCCTCACGACCTCCGACGGGTAAATTAAGGCCCATTCTCGCCCATGAGGGACTTTTGCTATGCCGTACCAAATTCAAACGGTCATGCCGCTTTATTCTCAACTTTATCTTCTGCTTTTAATCGCTTGAACTTTTTCAAAACAATCTCGGTGACCGGGTTCCAGTTCCTCGTTTCTCCGCTCCACCTTTCAGGATGCCTTAATTGGGCTTCTTGATATATTCGATGCCTATTTTTCAGGATCGTAAAATCTTTACCTGTGTGTCTGTCTTCCGGGGTAACAAAACGAATACTGCTGTGGAGATGCTCGGTATTATACCAGTGTACAAAACGGTGAGCCCAGTCTCGTGCTTCCACAATCTTTTCAAAGGGCTTTTCAGGATATTCGGGCCTGTATTTCAAGGTTCTGAATAACGACTCTGAGAACGGGTTATCATTGCTGACAGAGGGTCTGCTAAAGGATGGCATCACTCCCAAATCTTGTAATTTTGCCAGCATGGTTGCTGATTTCATCGGAGAACCGTTATCAGAGTGTAAGGTGATCTGGTCTTTTGAGATCTTTTCTCGGATACAGGCATCCGTTATCAGATCGGCTGCAAGTTTGCCGGATTCAGAGTCATAAACCTGGCAAGCAACTGCTTTCCGGCTGTATAAATCCATCACCATATAAAGGTAATAAAATTGACCTCTTACTTTGGACGGTAAGTAGCTAATATCCCAAGACCATAGTTGATTAGGGCCATTTGTTGATAATGGAATAGGGCTGGTTTTCTGACTCGGCCTGCTGGTTTCCCGATGGGCGTTCATTTTCAGCATTCTTAAAATTCGATACATTGTCGACTCAGACCCAAGAAAAATGCCTTGATCAGCAAGTCTTGGTACTATTTGATTTGGGTTCAATCCTGCAAATTCAGGAAATTCAAGGATTTTAATGATCTGCTGCCGTTCTGCATCGGACATTTTGTTTGCAGGCGTAGCACGAGATCCTTTACGTTTATCAGTCATCCCGCTTTTGGCCCAGCGTTGAAGTGTTCGGATCGTAAGCCCCAATAATCTGGCGGCCATGTTTTTCCTGGCGCCTGACTTACAATCTTCCGAGATCAATTGCAAAACCGATTGTTTGTCTTTAGAGGATATCGATCTTCCTCGGGCTCCCCCCAGATTGCCTGGGCTTTTTTTTTGAGAACCAACAAGGCTGCGGTTTCTGCCAAGGCCTTTTCTTTACGGTTTAGATCCTTTTTTAAGACCGAAACCTTTTTTCGTAATTGCTTTTCAGTTTCAGACTGTTTTTTACCTGCGTTTGCTGTCATCCCTGAGATGGCATCTTTTTTCCACTGTTCCAGGTGATGAGGGAAAATGCCTTTTTTACGGCACCAGGAGGCGCATTCTTCCGCAGACATAGAACCGGTTGTTATTAAAGCGGTTATACGTTCTTCAGAAGTCCAGTCTCTTGGTCGTTTTTCTTTTGATGTCAAATTGATACCACCATTATCTTTATATTGCCTCAGCCATTTGCCGATTGTTGAGCGGCCAATCCCATATTCCATTGCTATTTCATGGTGAGGTTTGTTTCCTTGTAGAACCTTTTGTAACACAGCTTCTTTTACCTGGATAGAATATCCCATGTTCGTCGCCTTAATGCCCCAAAAAAATTTCAGTTGAGGCGACATCTATGCTGACACAGGGGGGTACCGACAAAACTTCTTGAGAAATATCAAGTATTGCTTCGGCAAAACAATATACCTGCCACTGTCCACACGGGGTATATAAAATGGCTCAGGTATTACCTGGATTTTTGTAAAAAATACAGACAGGCCTATGCTGATAATGCCAGTCTTTATTTGTTTTTGAACAAGCTGAAAGAAAAAAATCAAACCTTGGCGCAGCAAGACCAGGCTGCGGGAGCCGTGAAATTGTATTATTCCGGATTGACATCCAGGCCACCGCTGGTTACGCCCGGGGATCATGTAAAAGAACGATATTTGCCCTATAGGGCTGGAAAGCAGTCTTCGCCATGGGACAAGGCTATGGCGTTGCTGGGTAATGAGATCAAACTGAGGCATTATTCTCCCAAGACGTTGAAGGCGTATTCTCTGTGGGCGGAAAAACTGAGGTATCATGCAAAAGAGAAGCTGCCTGAAACCCTGGTTCCTGAAGATGTAAAAGCGTTTTTGACCTCTCTTGCCGTTTAAAAGAAGGTGGCGGCCTCTTCCCAGAACCAGGCGTTTAATGCACTGCTTTTCTTTTTCCGGCATGTATTGAAAAAGGAATTCGGGAAAATGGACGGAGTGGTCAGGGCTAAAAGAAAACCTTATATTCCTGTGGTGTTGTCCAGAAAAGAAATTAATGCCGTGATCCGGCATCTGTCTTATCCTGAAAATCTTGTGGTGAGATTACTATATGGATGCGGCCTTCGGTTGGGTGAATGTATGAAGCTGAGGATTAATAATTTTAATTTTGACCAGATGATATTGACGATCCATGACGGTAAAGGCAAAAAGGACCGGGCTGTTCCCCTGCCGGAATCTATCAGGCCGGAGCTGAATGCCCAGGTGAAAAAGGTGATTGCCATACACCGGGAAGATCTGGAAACCGGTTATGCCGGCGTATTCCTACCCGGAGCACTTGAAAAAAAATATCCCAATTCAGGTAAGGAACTGATCTGGCAATGGTTTTTTCCTGCCCGGAAATTGACTTATTTGCCAGAGGTTAATGAATACCGGCGGTATCACTACCACGATACTCATGTGCAAAAGGCCATTAAAAGGGCTGTGGGAAAGGCAAATCTTTTGAAACGGGCAACCGCCCATACCTTTCGCCATAGTTTTGCCAGCCATCTTCTCCAGGCCAATTACGATATCCGGACGATTCAGGAATTGCTGGGCCACAGCGATGTAAGAACCACCATGATTTATACCCACACCATTGTATCCAGAACTATTAAGGAAATGAAAAGCCCCCTGGATCTGTAGGGCATAGCTCCGCCCTGTCCCTTACTTTTAAATATCGAAGGATTAAAGATGTTTAGTTCTATATTTGATTCATTAATGGAAATCAATAGAGAAAGTCGGGATGGCGTTTTTCTAGGGAATTAAGGAATTTAATTCGCCATGGGTGATAGGTACTTGCCCCCCTTAATTGAGGGGGGCTTGGTTTTTCATGTATTCATGCGGCTGGTGAGTCAGGCGGCTTTTTTACCCATGGTCTCTCTGGTTTTTGCCACTTCCTTGCTGTCCAGATACTCGTCAAAGGTCATGAGGCGGTCAATGACGCCATGGGGCGTCAGTTCGATGATGCGGTTCACCACGGTATTGATAAATTCGTGGTCATGGGAGGTGAACAGCACCACCTCCTTGAATTTGACCAGGCTGTTGTTCAGGGCGGTGATGGATTCCAGGTCCAGGTGGTTGGTGGGTTCGTCCAGGATCAGGACATTGGACTGGGCCAGCATCATGCGAGACAGCATGCACCGGACTTTTTCCCCCCCGGACAATATGCCGGTCTTTTTGGTGGCCTCGTCTCCTGAAAAAAGCATCCGTCCTAAAAAGGTTCTGGCAAAGCTTTCCCCTTCCTTGGGCGGGGCATATTGCAGCAGCCAGTTAATGAGGGTGAGGTCTTTTGTGAAAAACTGGCTGTGTTCATTGGGAAAATAGGACTGGGTGATGGTGGTTCCCCATCGGTAGCTGCCCGAGTCCGGTTCCATCTCTCCTGCAATAATCTGAAAAAGGGTGGTCTTGGCCAGGCTGTTGGCTCCCATGAAGGCGATCTTGTCCCCGTTGTTCACGGTGAAACTGACATTGTTCAGCACCTTTTCTCCGTCAATGGTCTTGGTCAGGTTTTCCACTTCCAGAATGATGTTGCCGCAGGACCGTTCCGGGGTAAAGCTGATAAAGGGATATTTTCTGGAAGAGACCGGCATGTCTTCAATGGTGAGTTTTTTCAGCAATTTTTTCCTGGAAGTGGCCTGCTTGGACTTGGAGGCATTGGAAGAGAACCGCTGGATAAAGGATTTGAGCTCATTTGCCCGGTCCGTAACCCGCTTGTTGTCAGCCTGTTTCTGCTTGAGGTTCAGCTGGCTTGCCTGGTACCAGAAATCATAGTTGCCCACATACACGGCGATCTGGCCAAAATCGATGTCGGCAATATGGGTGCAGACCTGGTTCATGAAATGCCGGTCATGGGAGACCACGATTACTGTGTTCTTAAACCGGAATAAAAATTCCTGGAGCCAGGCAATGGAGGTGATGTCCAGGTTGTTGGTGGGCTCATCCAGCAGGAGCACATCCGGGTTGCCGAACAGAGCCTGGGCAAGGAGAACCCGCACTTTTTCCCCTCCTTCCAGTTCCTTCATGTTTTTGGTGTGAAGCTCTTCGGCAATTCCCAGATTCTTCAGGAGAACGGCGGCATCGGATTCTGCTTCATACCCGTTCATCTCCTCAAACTCAAGTTCAAGCTCTCCGGACCGGATACCGTCCTCATCTGAAAAATCAGGCTTGGCATAGAGGGTTTCCCGTTCAGCCATGATGGTGTATAGCGCTTTATGCCCCATGATCACTGTGTCCAGCACCCTGTTTTCGTCAAAGGCAAAATGGTCCTGGCGAAGTACGGCAATTCTTTCTTTGGGACCCACAGACACATTGCCTGAGTCTGACTCGATATTTCCGGCAAGAATTTTTAAAAAGGTGGATTTTCCCGCGCCGTTGGCACCGATAAGGCCATAGCAGTTGCCGGGTTTAAACATGATATTAACGTCTTTGAAAAGCACCCGTTTGCCATAGGCCAGGGTGACGTTGTTTGCAGTGATCATTGGTGGTATTGTTCCTTGTAAATAAAATAAAAAAACCACAGGAATGGGTCCCGTGGTTCAAAAGCAGTGCGTATCCTGCCGTTTTTTCGGATAAAAAGCAAGTTTTTTTATCAACAAGAATAAAAATTCCGGGCGGTTGCAGTCAAATCAAAGCGTCGGCAGCCCTTCCATGGTCTGCTTTAGACCTGGGTTGTTTTTTCAGGTCATCTGCAATTTGGCTGATATGGTTTGAAAAACCGGCCCCGGCCTCGGAATAAATGTTAAATACCTGGTCCACCCCGGCTATTTTTAAAGGATCAATTTCATCATCAAAGGTTGCGGTGGCTGCCAGGGTGGTGGCGTGGGAAAATTCGGAGATCTGCCTGGCCCCGGCCAGATTGGCCGCATGGGGCATGGTTAGCAGAACCAGAGAGATGTTGAAGCCCCCTTCAAATCCCCGCTGCCAGAAATCACAGTCTTCAGCATCCCCGTGGATGACATTCCGTCCTTTGTCCAGGTGATAGGCCACCTGGGACAGATTTGAATCCACCCCGATAATCTGTTGGCCGTATTTTTTGCGCAGGTTATCATAGGCGCCTGTACCCACCCGGCCCATGCCGAAAACCGCAACACAGGCATCCTGGGTATCTATCTGTATATCCGCGGGCAGCCGTTTCTTTTTTTCAAATTTTTGAAAAAAATGATTCCACCGGCTGTAAACCTGACTTGAAAAACTTACTGTCGGAGAGGCCGCCACCATGGAGACGGACAGGGCCACGGCCAGAATCACCAGCCATTCACTGCCCAGCCACCCCTGGTTGACCCCCAGGGCACCGACAATGAGGCCGAATTCGCTGTAATTGGCCAGGTTCATGGTGGTGAGCAGGGCCGTGCGGGATCGCAGGGAGAACCGGGTGAGTAAAATAAAGAACAACACCGCCTTGAGGGGGATAAAGGCCACAAGAATCATGGCGGTCCATGCCATTTCAATCACAGGCAGCTCAGCCATGCCGATGGTCAGAAAAAATCCCACCAAAAAGAGATCCTTAAATCCGAACATGGCCTTGGCCAGCTCATCGGTTTTGGGATGACCTGCCAGAAGCATTCCCAGGATCAGGGCGCCCAGGTCCGGCTTGAGTCCCACATATTCAAACACGGATGCCCCGGCAATGGGCAGAATACAGGCCAGGAGCACCAGAAGTTCTCCATGCCCGCTGCGGTTCAGCAGCATGGACAGGGGTTTTCTTAAAAAATACAGTCCCAAAAGACCGATGGCCATGGGCGAAGGCCATTTCCCTGAAGAGAGGGTAATGAAAATAACGGCAAACAAATCCTGCATGATGAGGATCCCAATGGCCAAACGCCCCTGATTTGAGCCCATATCCCCTTTTTCTTCGAGAATTTTGACGGCAAACACGGTGCTGGAAAAGCTCAAGGCAAAGGCAATCATCAGGGCCTGGGTCATATCCAGGCGGGCAAAGTAAAGAACGCCTGCCAGGCTGAAGCCAAAAAGGACCAGCCCCATGAGAATGATGGTTCCGGCCATATGAAGCGCTGCCACCCCCCAGACCTGGGGGATCAGCAATTCCTTTATCTTGACCTTCAGACCGATGCTGAAAAGCAGGAGGATAATACCGATGTCAGAGAGTTCATAAAGGGTTGGGGTGGGGGCTACCCCCATCATATTCAAGGCAAATCCTGCGGCCAGAAATCCCACCAGAGGCGGAAGCCCGATTTGCCTGGCGGCAAACCCGAACAGAAATGCGGTAACGATTAACAGGGTATCCATGATCTTTTCCTCTGGTAAATGGCGTTGCCGCCATCATTTGTTTGCGCGTCAGTGAAAAACAGGGGGCCGCCCCCTTTCCAAAAGGTTGGCATCAGCCCAGAAAACGGCCGGGCCGCAGGGTTTTATCTGCCTTTCCTTTTTTAACCACCTCTACTCCGTTTATGAATACCGAGTCAATACCCGAGGGCTTGGCATCGGTATTTTTTAGGGTGGTATTATCCTTTATCCCTTTCCAGTCAAATACCGTGATATCTGCTGCACATCCTTTTTCAAGGATGCCCCGGTCCTTGATATTAAACCGTTTGGCGGTATCTCCGGTCATCTTTTGGACCGTTTTTTCCAAGGAGAGCAAATGATCTTCCCTGGCCGTCTGCAAAAATTTGGGAAAGCAGCCATAGGCCCCTGGATTCTGCAGACCTTCGGGTTCAGCCCAGGCATCTGTCATGTACAAGGACAGGGGGTGGGTCATCAGTTCCTTGACGATTTCAGGATTGGTATATCCATGCATGAGCACCCTTGCAATGCCCTGGCTCTCGCGGACAAAATCCATATAATTTTCAAAGGAGGCCTTTTTTCGCTGTTTTGCAATGTCTGATAAAAACATGCCGTTAAATTGTTCAAAGGGCGGGTGGACGGCCGAGGCGATTTGGATATCCTCAAACCCGAACCCGAGCAGTTTAAAGGAAATGGCGGCCAGCATCCGTGCTTTGAAAATCATGGTTTTATCTGTATAGCTTTGGGGGGTCCGGGCCATGAACCAGTCGGGCATGAGTACGGTGATAATGGATGCCCCGCAATGGTAAGAATAGGTGTCCATCATGAGATCCACCCCGTCTTTAACGGCCTGGTCAATGAGGGCCATGGCCTTGTCAAAGGTCTTCCAGGTTTTTTGGCCCACAAAGATCATGTGGGAGAGCTGGAGCCTTACCCCTGTCTGCCTTGCCAGGTTCAGGGCCTCTTCCAGGGCAATGAGATTATGGGCTTTGCCGAATGGGATTATCGGGTAGGTGGGGGATATGGCTGAATAGGCTTTTAAGTGGATGGTAATAATCTTGTCCTTTGACCGGACCCTCCGGGCAATGGTTTGAATTTCCTCTTGGGATGCAAATATGCCCGGGGCATACTGGAATCCAAAGGAGACTCCCTTGGCCCCCTCGTCCATGGACTCTTCCAAAAGATAGACCAGGCGGTCAAGCTTCGCCTTTGACAGTCCGGCAGGATCCCAGCCCTGAATGGATGCCCTGGCCGTTCCGTGCCCTGCCAAAACGGCCTGGTTGTGTGTGCTGCCCGGGTCTTCCAAAATTTTAATATACTCGGCCAAAGAGGCCCATTCCAGTTCGGGGGTCCCTTCTTTAAAGAGGTTGTGATCTTCAATAAAGGATTTAAAAGGAGAGTTTTTCTCAAGGCCAAATGCTGCAAATCCGCAATTGCCGCCGATAAAGGTGGTAATACCCTGTTCTGCGAACGGGCAGGTTAATTCGGGCGTTTGAGCATTGGTTACAAACCAGTCATTGTGGGAGTGGGCATCAATGAATCCCGGGGCAATCACTTTTCCGGTGCAGTCCATGACCGGAGCCTCTGCGGTGATCTGTCCCGGTGCCAGAGCTTCAATCTTATCGCCTTTGATGAGCAGGTCCCCTGTGTACTTTTTTGTGCCTTTACCGTCTACAATGGTTCCGTTTTTCAGCAGCAGTCGGGTCATGGTCATTCTCCCTGGTCGTTTATGGTATGGATATCCCATATTGATTAACCTGGTAAAACCTGTCAATAATGAAGTTGAGAAAATTCAATTTAAATTAAGGAATGAAAATGAATATTCAAACTATCGGGTTTATCGGCCTCGGGGTCATGGGTCATTCCATGGCAGGCCATCTTCTTGACGCGGGGTATGCCTTGAATCTATATACCCGGACCCAGTCCAAGGCCCGGGACCTTGTCGAAAAAGGCGCTCTCTGGTCAGAGACTCCGGGGGATCTTGCGGCAGCATCGGATATGGTCATCTCCATTGTGGGATATCCTTCTGATGTAGAGCAGATTTATCTGGGGACTCAGGGCATATTGGAAAATGCCCGGGCCGCCACCATTGCCGTTGATATGACCACCTCGGATCCGGGGCTTGCTGAACAATTGTACAAGGCCGGGATGGAAAAAGGCATCCAGGTATTGGACGCCCCGGTCTCCGGCGGGGATCTTGGGGCGAAAAATGCCACGCTCTCCATCATGGTCGGCGGGGATGAGCCTGCCTTTGATGCTGCCCGGCCTGTTTTTGATGTCATGGGAAAAAATATTGTATACCAGGGCAAGGCCGGATCCGGCCAGCACACGAAAATGGCCAACCAGATCGCCATTGCAGCAGGCATGGTGGCGGTGTGCGAATCTTTGGCCTATGCCAAAAAATCCGGCCTTGACCCTGAAACCGTGCTCAAGAGCATTGGCCAGGGCGCAGCAGGATCATGGTCTTTGAACAACCTGGGCCCCAGGATCATAGATGAAGATGACCAGCCCGGATTTTTTATCAAACATTTTATCAAGGATATGGGCATTGCACGGGATTCAGCCAAAACCATGAACCTTGATACCCCCGGCCTTGATCTGGCCTATTCCCTGTACCGGGAAATGGCAGAAAAGGGATATGGGGAAAACGGCACCCAGGCCCTTTTCAAGCTGTTTCAATAGTCAGGATTTTTCATGACGGCTTTTGCAGGTCTCGGCCTTGGCGGGATGTTTTTATCCGCCTTTCTGGCAGCCACGATTCTCCCTTTGGGGTCCGAGGCCATTCTGGTATTATTGCTGGCCCAGGATTTTGATCCGGTTCAGGTGATCGGGGCGGCCACGGTTGGAAATGTCTTAGGATCTTTGGTCAACTATTGGATGGGGCTTGCGGGCAGTGAATGGGCGGCAAGGAAGATCTCCCAAATTTCGCCCGGCCAGGTTGAGCAGGCCAGGGCACGGTTTCAATCCTGGGGAACCGCAAGTTTGCTCCTGGCCTGGGTCCCGGTGATCGGAGATCCCCTGACCCTGGCTGCCGGCGGACTTCGGGTAAATCTTGGGGTCTTTATTTGTCTGGTAACCCTGGGAAAATTTTTTCGGTACCTGGTATTGGCCGGGGCAGTGCTCTCTTTTTAAAGGCGGGCTCCAATCCCATGTCTGATTTGTATCTACCTGAATCCTGCCAGATGATATTTGACATTGATTTTACACGGAAAAACTGATACTTACTGCTGTCTTGAGTATTATTTTAACCGGCGGTCACAGCACCCGCCTTAACAAAACTGGAGGTTTTCCTTGAACGAACTTTTCTGGCTGGCCATGCTGGCCGTCAATTTTGGCTTTATTCTGATTGCATATCGTTTTTTCGGCCGCATGGGCCTTTATGCCTGGGTGCCCCTGGCTGCCGTGGTGGCCAATATCCAGGTGATCAAGCTGGTGGAACTTTTCGGCATCACCGCCACCCTGGGCAATATTGTATATGCATCCTCTTTTCTGGTCACCGATATTTTGTCTGAGATTTATGGCAAAAAAGAGGCCCAGAAGGCCGTTTACCTCGGGCTTTTTTCCCTGGTGGCCATGACGGTTCTCATGAACCTGGCCCTTTATTTTACCCCGGCAGCAGATGATTTTGCCCAAAAAAGCCTGGAAACAATTTTCGGGTTCATGCCCAGGATCGCTGGGGCCAGTCTCCTGGCATATCTTTTTTCCCAGACCCATGATGTCTGGGCCTATGATTTTTGGCGGAACCGGTTTCCGGCTTTGAAATTTCTCTGGCTGAGAAACAATGCCTCCACCATGGTTAGCCAGCTTGTGGATTCTACGGTGTTTACCCTTTTGGCCTTCTGGGGGGTCTATCCGGCAGGCGTGCTGGTGGAAATCTTCTGGACCACCTATCTTTTAAAATGGGTGGTGGGTGCAGCAGATACTCCCTTTTTGTATCTGGCCCGGTATTGGTTTGACAAGGGGAAAATTCCAGGGGCCAGCCCTGGCAAATGAAAAAAGAGGATCTGGTCAGCAGGGTTTGGGGTCTTGGCTTTGGCGTTGTTTTGCCTTTTTTCTAATGAGAGCAAGGCGGGCGGCAAGCCTTTCATACGCATCTTCATGATCTAAAAGTTCCATCATGATCATGGGTTTGGTTGAATGGGCCGGCAGCCGGTCCCGGGTCTCTTTGATGAGAACCTCGATTTTGGCCATCTGGTTTTTTATCTCTTCTATCTCTTTTGCAAAATCCATTTTAAGGCTGCCTTTGATGATGGGTTGAGGCCTGGCTGATCCTATTTGATAAAAAAAATCCCCGGACACCTGTGTGGTGCCCGGGGATGAATCTATCTGATCAGAACCTGTTTACTCCCGGGATTTTGGCAGAACCAGGTTGAGTGTCACACCCAGAATACCGGCAAGACCGATGCCCTGGAGCTGGAACTGGCCTGCGGAAAAGCTCATGCCGCCGATGCCGAAGATGAGGATCAGGGCCACAATGGATAAATTCCGGGCTTCCATTAGATCGTCCCCGGAACGAACCAGGGTGTTGAGGCCTACTACCATGATGGCACCGAAGAGCAGGAGCATGATCCCGCCCATGACCGGTGTGGGAATGGTCTGGAGCAGGGCACCGAGTTTGCCCACAAATGCCAGGAGCATGGCTGCAATGGCCGCCCAGGTCATGATGGCCGGGTTGAACATTTTGGTCAGGGCAACCGCGCCTGTGACCTCTGAATAGGTGGTGTTGGGGGGGCCGCCCATAAAAGAGGCCAGGGAGGTGGCAAGGCCGTCTCCGAGCATGGTGTTCTGGATACCGGGATCTTCAAGATAGTCCTTGCCGGTGACGTCGGATATGGCGACCACATCCCCGAAATGCTCAATGGCCGGGGCAATGGCAATGGGTACCACATAAAAGATGGCTTCCAGGTTCCACTCGGGCAGAACAAAGTCCGGCATGGCCAGCCAGGCTGCCTTGCCAATGGGAGAAAAATCAACAAATCCGAAAAACAGGGCCAATCCATATCCCACGGCAATGCCGCAGAGAATGGGAATGAGGCGGAGCAGTCCTTTGCCCAGAATGGAGACCAGAATGGTAGTGCCCAGGGCGCAGAGTCCCACGGTCATGGCCTGGGCCTGGGGAAACAGAACAATGGCGCCGTCCCCGGTTTTTCCCATGGTCATGTGCACGGCAACCGAGGCCAGGATGAGCCCTATGACCATGATGACAGGTCCTGTGACCACCGGCGGCAATACCCGTTTGATGATCCCGCTTCCCTGCCAGCGGACCAGCAGGCTTAAAAGAATATAGACCACACCTGCTGCGGCCAGGCCGCACATGGTTCCGGGGATGCCCCAGGTTTTAACTCCGTAGATGATCGGAGCGATAAAGGCAAAGGAAGAGGCTAAAAATACAGGTACCTTTCCCCGGGTGACCACCTGGAAGACAATGGTCCCCAGTCCTGCGGTGAACAAGGCCACATTGGGGTTGAGTCCGGTGAGCAAAGGAACCAGAACCAGGGCACCAAAAGCCACAAAAAGCATCTGGGCACCCAGGAAACAATCTTTAATCTGGAAGTTGTATTCCGTTGAGGATGGAGAGGTCTGGGGCATTGTAATGATTTTCCTTTTTATATGTTAGGGTTGATATTATTTTGTTCCGAAAATTTTATCGCCGGCATCCCCCAGTCCGGGAAGGATGTAACCGACTTCGTTGAGACATTCATCCACACTGGCCGTATAAATATCCACGTCCGGGTGTTTTGCCTCGACCTTGGCGATTCCTTCGGGAGCTGCCACGAGAAACAATCCCTTGATCTTTTTGCAGCCCGCCTCTTTGAGCAGGTCAATGGTGGCAATGAGGGTGCCGCCGGTGGCCAGCATGGGGTCAAGAATCAGGGCGGTCCTTTCCTCTAATGCGTTGGCTGTCTTGAAATAATACTGGACCGGTTTGAGGGTTTCTTCATTTCTGTAGAATCCCACCACAGAAACCTTGGCCGAGGGAATCAGATCAATCACCCCGTCCATCATGCCCAAACCTGCCCGCAGGATGGGAACAATGGTGATTTTTTTCCCTTTTATTTTTTCAATTTCCACTTTTCCGGCCCAGCCCTCAATGACTTTTTTTTCAACGGTAAGGTTTTTGGTCGCTTCATAGGTCAGCAGCCTGGCCACTTCAGAGGCAAGCTCTCTGAAATCCTTGGTGCTGATATCCTTTTGTCTCATAAGTCCCAGTTTATGTTTGATGAGAGGATGGTCCTCTACATATACAGCCATAACGCCTCCTTAATATTGTTACAAATTTTAGCAAAGTATATCCTGCCAGGATTATTAGACAGGGGGTTTTTAGTCAAGAAAATTAGTCTGATGTTGAAATTATTCCTTTTTTGTGCACAATAAAGCCCATGGTTGTCTGTGATTACATTGATGTCAGTGTTACCCTGCCTCTTCACCAGAGTTTTGTATACAAAATTCCCCAATCTTTAAAGGCGGATGCAGCCGTTGGAATGCGGGTCCTGGTGCCCTTTGGCCGCAGACGAGTGACCGGCTATATCATCGGAGAACAAAAAGACTGCGGCCCGTATAAGGCCAAAAAAATTATAGCCCTCATGGATGACCATTCCCTGTTTTTTGAAACGGATATTCCTTTTTTTAAGTGGGTCTCTGATTATTATATTCATCCGTTGGGGGAAACCATAAAAACAGCGCTGCCCTCAGGCCTTGACAGAAAGGATGTCGCTTGCGTTTTTGCGACCCCGGCAGGCCAGGATGCCCTGGCCAAAGGACGGCTTTCTGCCAAAGAGGCGGACCTGATCAACAGGTTAAACCCCAAACAGGGATCGGCCTTGAAAACCCTTGTCAAGTCTGATCCGGGCCTTGCCTCCCTGGTTCGGAAAATGGAAAAAAAGGATCTGGTGGCGGTTTCTGTGGTGTTAAAAAAGGAAGCTGCAGGCATTAAGCTGGAAAAATTTATTTCTCTGGCAAGGGATCTGCCGGGAAAAGATATCCGCATGTCTCAAAAACGGCTTGCCATCCTCTCCATTGTCCGGCAGGCAGGTGAAATTTCCCTTACAGGGCTTAAGGTGAAGATTCCCACAGCCCCTCGGCTGATTCTGCCCCTGGCCGAGGCAGGCTACCTTTCCATTGTTGAAAGGCGGGTACTCAGGGATCCTTTAGGAGATCCTGTGGAACCGGATACTCCGCCGGACCTTAACCCGGAACAGGCCCGTGTGGTCGACCAGGTCCAACGATCAGGCGATCAGGGCTTTTTACCCTATCTTTTGTCCGGGGTGACAGGATCGGGTAAAACCGAAGTCTATATGCGGCTGGTGGCCGATGCCGTGGCCCAGGGCCTTGGGGCAATCGTTCTGGTGCCTGAAATCGCTTTGATCTCCCAGACCGAGCGGCGGTTCCGGGCAAGGTTCGGAGAAAAAATCGCCGTGATTCATTCCATGCTCACCCATGGGGAGCGCCTGGATCAATGGCGCAGGATTGCCCTTGAAAAGGTGAATATCGTGATCGGGGCCCGGTCTGCGGTTTTTGCCCCCCTAAAAAGAATCGGGATCATCATTGTGGACGAAGAGCATGATACCTCCTATAAACAGGAATCAGGATTAAGGTATAATGCCCGGGATCTTGCCGTTGTCCGGGCCAAAATGCATCATTGTCCCGTGGTTTTAGGATCTGCCACCCCTTCGGTCCAGTCTTACCAGAATGTGATTGCAGGCAGGTTTGTTCTGCTTGAACTCAAAAAACGGGTCAACAACAATCCTCTGCCTGAAATTACCCTGGTGGATATGAAAAAATACAAGGACTGCTGGGGAACGGACCGGATCATTACTCCGGAACTTGGCAGGGCGATCAGGGCCTGCCTGGAAAAGGGAAATCAGGCCCTGATTTTTCTCAACCGGCGAGGGTTTGCAACCTTTCCTGCCTGCGGCTCCTGCGGCAAAACGTTGCAGTGCCCCCATTGTGATGTGACCATGACCTTTCACAAGGGGGCGGATCATTATAAATGCCATCTTTGCGGCCATACCTTGGCGGCCAATATCCGCTGTCCTGAATGCCGGACAGGCAAGCTGAAAAATTTCGGGTTTGGTACGGAAAAGGTTGAATCCATGCTCAAGACCATGTTTCCCGATGCCAGGCTGGCCCGGATGGACCAGGATTCAACCGTTAAAAAAGGCAGTGCCCTTCGTCTGCTGAGGCAGATCCGGAATCGGACAGTGGACATTATTGTGGGCACCCAGATGCTGGCCAAGGGCCATGATTTCCCGTCCATCACCCTGGTGGGGGTGGTTTGTGCCGATCTCAGCCTGAGTCTGCCGGATTTCAGATCCGGAGAACGGACCTTTCAGGTTTTGGCCCAGGTGGCCGGCCGTGCCGGCCGGGGCAAGGCGCCGGGGCAGGTGATCATGCAAACCTATAACCCGGATCACTTTATCATTGAAGCCTCCCAAAAGCAGGACTTTGAAGCCTTTTTCAATGAAGAGGTGCCTTTTAGAAAGGCCTTGATGTATCCGCCTTTTACACGGATGATTCAATTAAAGATTTCAGGTAAAAACGAAAAAAAGACCGCAGCCCACGCCTTTTTGGTGGCCAAGGTGCTTGATCGTTTGAATACCGGAAGTTCCCCGGTTCAGATACTCGGCCCCATTGAGGCGGCCATTCAGAAAATTTCGGCAAGATTCAGGTGGCAGATCCTCATCAAAAGTGTGTCTGCAAGACAGATTCATGCCATGGTCTCTGCCATGGCAGGCGATCCTGAGATTTCCAGGGTCAAGACAGTATCCATTGGCATTGACGTGGATCCTTATTTCCTCATGTAATGGGGGGCACCCTGGCATCATACATAGAGTTTGTTGAAAAACAAATAAGGACCTAGATTGTCAAAATGTTCCTTTGAGGTGAATTCTGCGGTGAGGTATTGTCCGTTCTTGGCAAGGATCCGGACATCTTTTTGCGCCACAGACTGTTTGGCATCATCCAGAACAAATTCCAGGCTCAGGCCTAAACCCGGCAGAAGCTTTTGACCGATATTGGTTTTGAGGGTCAGGCCGTTGGAATTGAGCCGCTTGATTACCATTTTTCCGGCACATTGGATATGGCCTCTTGCTGAAAAGGTACCGGCCAGGCAAGTGGCATTCTTGCGGCTGGATTTTTTTTCAAGAATGACCATAAAGACATGGCCGCACTGACAGGTATATTTTACCCGGGTGTGCCGTTTGATCAGTTTATATTCGGACAATTGAAGGGTTTTGGTTCGTCTGCATTCCGGGCAGGTAAGCTGGGCCGTATCAAGACTGCTGATTGTTACCCGTTGTTTCATCATAATTTCTCCTTGGCAGTATGTTAAACTTCGTCACAACCCTATGGAATTCATTTTTTGTGCCAAAGCGTAATTATATATTGATATTATTGAAATCATTATATATATTAGTGTAATGCTTAAATATAGACAATTTGTCGTCAGTGTTTTGCTTTTATTTAATATGTTGCGGTTATATTTAACTAATAAGGTTTTATTTCATGAATGATAAAGAGCGCCGTCCCAGTCAACTGGATTATGAATTGTTCAAGGAACTAGACCCTGATGCCCTTCAGAAAAAATTCCCTGATGCCCTTCAGAAAAAATTCCTTGATGCCCTGTTAAAAATTCAAAATGTCCAGCGGGGATCCATCTGGATAAAAAAAGAGCAGACCTATGTCTGTGTAGAGGCCGCAGGAGCCGAGAGTGAAACCATCAAAGGGGTGGTGCTGGAGGCAGACCAGCCCTCCATTGTGGGCTGGGTGATTGAAAATTCAAAGATGACCATTGCCCAAACCGGAAGCGATCTGCGCCATAACAAAGAGGTGGAAGAAAAATTCTCGGTAAAGTCCAGTCAGATTCTTTGTTTTCCGTTATTCCTTATGGAAAAAGAGGTCTTTGGTGCGGTTCAGATTATTGATACCACCCCTGGCAGAACCCGCTTGAATTTGGACAAGGAATATCTGGATCCCCTTCAGAATCTTGTGGATATCTGTTCCATTGCCATGAGCAACGCCATTTTATATTCCATGGAAAGGAAAAAAGCCCGTCACCTGAAATCTGCCTTGTCCCGGGTCAAAAAACAAAATACCATCATCGGTCAGAGTCCCATGTTCCATAAGAGTATGGAGCTGGTCAAAAGCTATGCAGATACGGATTTCCATGTGTTGATCACAGGGGAGAGCGGCACGGGAAAAGAGCTTGTGGCCGAACAGGTTCACAAAAAAAGCAGCCGGGCAGATCAGCCTTTTCTGGTTCAAAATTGTTCTGCCATTCCTGAAACCCTTTTGGAAAGTGAGTTATTCGGCTATAGAAAAGGGGCCTTTACAGGGGCCACCCGGGATAAGGCCGGACTTTTTGAGGCTGCAGATAAGGGTACGGTTTTTTTGGATGAAATCGGTGATATGCCCATGACCACCCAGGCAGGCCTGCTTCGGGTGTTGCAGAAAAATGAAATCAAGCCCTTGGGATCCACCAGCGTCCGGCATGTCGATGTCCGGATTGTTGCGGCCACCAACAAGGATATCAAACAGATGATCTTGGAAAATAAGTTCCGTCAGGATCTCTACTACCGGCTGTCGGTGCTCCCGGTTCACCTGCCCCCTTTAAAAGAGCGGCGGGAGGATATCCCTTTGCTGGTCAAGCATTTTCTATACAAGGAATCATGCAAGGCCAATATTTCTGAGAAAAAAATGGTGCCCGAAGCCATGCAGCATCTGGTGGCGTATTCCTGGCCTGGGAATATCAGGGAGTTGGAAAATTTGATCCGCTATCTCATGGTGACCACTCCCGGAGAGTATATCCAGCCCATGAATTTGCCTGATCATATTCGAGACCCCCTGCCGGGCGATGCACAACCCGGTGTCGGACCGCTGGAACTGCCCCCTGCGGCAGACAATGAATTTTTCATGGATCTTTCCCAAATGACCTGGCCCGGCCTGGAAAAAGTCTATGTCAAAGCCCTGATGAAAAAGTATAATTGGAATATTACCTGGGCGGCCAGGGCCTCTGGCATTAACCGGTCTACCTTTGCCTCAAGAATGCGCAAACTGGATATACGCAGGAACCAGCCCTGATTTTTTAAAAAAAATCATCAAGGATAACACCGCCGGCATATTGCCGGCGGTGTTTTTTTAGGATTAAAAAGAGGAGAGGGCCATGGACAGAAAATATCCTGTTATGGTGGCGGTCCCCACCCCGATGACTCCGGGGATCATAAAACTGTGGTTCAGGACATATTTGCCGATTGCAGTGGTGCCGGTGCGGTCAAAGCTGATGGCCGCCAGGTCGCTGGGGTAAAAGGGAAAGAAAAAATAAGCATAGCATGCAGGCAGCACTCCCAAAAGGACTTCCGGGGGGATGTTGAGCACAAACCCCAGGGGCAGCATAATGGTGAGCACGGCTGCCTGGCTTTTGAGAAAGATGGAGACAATGAACATGGCAAAGGCAAAGGTCCAGGGCCAGGCTTCCACCATTCCTGAGACCAGGTTGATCAGATAGTCCTTGTGAGCACCGATAATGGTGTCCGAGAGCCAGGCAATTCCGAATATGATGAGAACCGCCACCATGCCCGCATTAAACACATTGGAAGATGCAATGGCTTTGGGATTGAAATTGGTGGCAAAAAGAATGATCGCTCCCACGGAAAGCATCATGAACTGGATGGCTACGGACATGCCCACACCCTGGGGTAAAAGTGTCTTGGAAAACAGGGCCACGATAATAACGCATAAAATTCCGGCCAGAAAGATGAAAAGTCCCTTATGGGCCATGGGCCCGATTTCTATTGGGCTTCCTTCTTCTATATCGCCCCTGACCTCTCTTGCAAAATCAGGGTCTTTCATTTTTTCCTGAAAAGTCTCGTCTTTGTCCAGATCTTTGCCCCGTTTCAGGCTCCAGGCAGCAGAGACCAATACCCCGATCAAGGTGGCCGGGATGGTTATTTTTAATACATCCACAAGCCCTATGTCCAGGCTGTTCTCCACGGCAGTGGCCATGACCACGGCGGCTGCAGCGGCAATGGGACTTGCCGTAATACCCATCTGGGAGGCAACCGTGGATACGGCAAGGGGGCGTTCCGGTCTTATCCCCTGTTTATAGGCCACGTCATAAATAACAGGAAGCAGGGGGTATACAGAATGGCCCGTGCCCACCAGGACGGTGAGGCTGTATGTGCATAAAGGACCTAAAAAGACTACGTACTGAGGGTGGTTACGCAATAGCTTCTCCGCATATGCCACCAAAAGATTCAGCCCGCCCGTGGCTTCCAGAGTGGCCGAGGCGGCCACAACAGCCAGGATGATCAGCATGACTGAAACCGGGGGTGCGCCCGGCACGATGCCGAAACCAAATACCAGGACGGATACACCCAGTCCGCCCAAGAGGCCAAAGGCAATCCCACCGTAACGGATGCCGATGAAAATGATGATCAACAGTAAAAGCATGTGAACCCAGAACATGAATTTTCTCCTTGAATAATAGAAACTAAGATGATTCCGTTGTTTTGAATAACGACCTTAGCTTTGAGTATGAAAAATTGGGGATTAAGTCAAGCAAGGAGGCATGTTTTATACCGGGAAAAAACAAAGGGAGACCAAGGCCTCCCTTTGTCAATATTGTCTCTGTGTTATAGAGGTTACAAGAACTTTAGGTTATGGGGGATTATCCCAAAAGATCAATCAGTTTCTTTTTTGAGTCGTTGGAGTGGTTCAGGGCATAGATCTCGGCCTGTCGCATGGCTTTTGCCTGATTTAAAAGTATGGATTCTTCGGCCAGGTCGGTATCACGTATCTGGGATTCAGCAGCCATGAGATTGATCCGGCTGGTGGACAGATTGTCTATTTCAGAGAGGTATTGGTTTTGGACAGATCCGATTCCTGAGCGTGCCTGGCTCACCTGGTCAAGGGCCTGATCCACCACCGTCAATGCCTCCTGGGCACCTTGGGCAGTGGTGATGTCAATATCTGCCAAAGTTTCTGCCCCGCCGGAGCCCAGGTTTGAGGGGTCCATTGAGTCCATGTTCAGGTTGCCCTGGCTGAAGGTCCCGTCCAAAAGGGTCTGGCCGTTGTAAGAGGTGGTCTGCGCAATATCCTTTAAGGCGTTTAAAGATCCCTGAATGTCGGACTGGATGGCCTCAAGGCTTTGGCCTGACTGGAGCCCGCTTGCCGCTTCAATTGTTTTGGTTCTGATATTCTGGAGAATATCAGACATTTCTCCCAAAGCCCCTTCGGCGGTCTGTGCAATTGAAATGCTGGCGCTGGCATTTTGAATTTCCTGGCCTGCGGCCTGGTGCTGGCTTTTTAACCGGTCAGCAATGGTCATGCCCGAAGCATCATCCGAGGCTGAATTGATTCGTTTGCCCGTGGCAATTCGCTCAAGGGAATCTGACAGGGACTGATGGGCTTTATGGGTCTGGCGGACAGCCCCCAGTGCCGATGTATTGGTATTTATGGTAAATGACATGGCACCTCCTTAATGTTTGAAAGAAAAGCAAACTTGTTCTTTATCATATCAAAATACATTGATAATTCAAGGGATTATTCCAAAGAGGGTGTGGCCGCTATTGTTCCCCAGGGGCGGTTTTATGGACCCTGTTTCCATGGATTGGGTTTCCATGGATTGGGTTTCCATGGATTGGGCGTTTCGGGATCAGGCATTTTTTCTATGCCAGTCCACCACGGCTTTGTAAGGGATGCTGCCGCCGAATATGTCCAGGGCAGAGCCGATGGTCAGGTCCACCCGGTTTTGTCCGATAATTTTGACCTGGTCCAGGTCTGAAAAATTGCTGGCCCCGCCGGCATAGGTAACAGGTATGGGGCTGTGACGGCCCAGAAGAGAGACCAGATCCGACTGGATGCCCTGCATTTTCCCTTCCACATCCACCCCGTGGACCAGGAATTCATCACAAAATGAAGAGAGATGGTCAAGGGTTTTAGGGGTGATGGCCAGGGTGGTGAAATTTTGCCACCGGTCTGTTACAATCCAGAAATTTTTGTTCTTATACCGGCAGCTTAAATCCAGTACCAGCCTGTTTTTTCCAACGGTATTCACCAGAGTCTGAAGTTTGTCCATGTCAATTTGCCCCCGGGAAAAGACATGGGAGGTGACAATGACATGGGAGGCCCCGGCATCCAGAAATTTTTTTGCATTATCCGGGGTGATGCCGCCGCCGACCTGGAGGCCTTGGGGATAGGCCTTGAGGGCTGAAATAGCGGCATGGGTGTTGCCCGGGCCTAAAGCGATCACATGACCGCCTGCGAGCTGGTCGTTTTGATACATCCGGGCAAATTGGTCCGGGGATCCTGTGCTTTCAAAATTGGTGACAATATTGTCCTGATCCGTGTCCTGGAGTGTTGAACCCACGATCTGGACCACCTTGCCATGGCGAAGGTCTATACAGGGGCGAAATTTCATTTTATGCTGTCCTTTTCAGCCTGGATACCGGCATCTGTCATGTCCTGGAAAAATTGGTTCAGAATTTGAGTCAGCCCCTGGCTAAGTCCCTTAACAAATGCCTCGGGAGCTGATTCTGTCATGGGAATGACAGCCCTGTAGGTTTGAGTGATCACGGGTTTAAACCCCTCTTTTTCATTGTGTTCAAGAAAAAGGCGGATGGTGACCATGGCTTTGGGGTCCTGATCATCCTGAAAATCTGCATACAGGTCAATGATTTTTCCCCGGAGATGATATTGAATCGCATCCATGGCGTTCTGGGAGGGTGGCGAAAAGAACCGGGAGGCATAGAGGTCTTCTTTGATTTGTTCGGTGACCATCCGCGCCGGAGGAATCATATAGACATGGTAAAAATCAGATGAAAACCGGTTTTTACCGATCCTGTAGGAAAAAGAGGAGGTTTCAAACTCAGGAGAAATGTCCAGGGATTTGACCCATAGACTCTCACCTGTTTCAGGGGCCTGGGCTTCTGCCTGTTTTGAAGCTGCTGTCAGGCGAAACCTCTCTTTTTGGGGGAAATCGTTTTTAATGCTGCAGCCTGAAAAGAGAAATGCCAACAGGGCTGCAAAAAGAGCCAAGATGATTTGGTTTATCGGTCTGTTCATTTTAACTGCTCCCTGGCAAAATTGGCATTTGGGGGATGCTCCATGAGAAGCCTCCCTGGATACTGCTTGAGCTCCAGGCTAAGCTGGTTAAGGTTTTCCGATGTATATTTAAAGTTTTCAACCGCCTTGTTTAAAATATCCGAGTTGATCCATACCATGGTTTCCAGCATTTTTGATGTTTTTTCCATGCTTTGGAGCATTGTATCCATCCGTAGGCTGAGGCTTTCCAGCTTTGGCCCGTATCCGTCTTCAAGGGCCGTTGTCATCCGGGTGACACTGGATGCTGCTTTTTCAATGTTTTTCAAAGAGTTGCCCACGGGTTGTTTTGCATCATGGAGCATGGTTTTTAAATGGGTAAAAGAGTCTCCTGCATCGGCCACGATCTGCTTTATCCGGTTTGATTCCATGATCTGGGTGACTTTTTGATTGGTCTGGCGTAATTCTGTGAGCAACCCTTCTGCCTGGTCTGATATCTGGGCCATGTTCAATGCATTGACTTTTTCGTTCAGTCCTTTTATCAGCCCGGCCAGATCCGTGCCGATTCCCTTGATGTTCAGATCTGTCAGAGTGTCCATGAGCTGGTTCATGGCATCCCCGATCCGTTTCATGTTGCTTTTTTTAGAGGGCAGGTACAGGTTTTCAGATTCCCAGGTAATATCCAGCAGCGAGGCCTGTCCCTGGTAATCGGTTTCCAGATAGGCAGCCCCTGTCAGCCCTTTAAATGATAGTTTAATGGACAGGCCCTGGTCAATGGCCTTTTTCATCCTTTCTGCCGCATCCTTTCCAGTCTGTCCCACATAGCAGTCTTCGGAAAGGCTAAAGGTGACCAGCACATAGTTGGACGGGACATCATATACTTTGGCCGGGGTGGTAATGGATTTGACCGTGCCGATTCTCACCCCCTTGTATTTGACTTCCGATCCAATATCCAGGCCCTGGACTGATTCGTCAAAACAGGTTTCAGCTAAGGTTTCTATCTTAAAAAACTGGCCTGCGCCAAATGCTATGAGCATGGCTGCGGTCAGGGCAAAGGCCAGAATCATAAAAAGACCGAGTTTGAAAAAATGAGGCTTTTGGGTCATGGCTGGCGTCCTGTTTTATAACTTTCGATTGAAAAAATTATACACATAAGGGTTGGCTGGATCCTGTTTTAACTTCAGGGGATCTCCCTGGGCAATGATCCCTTTTGTTTCTTTGCCCAGCATGATGGTACGGTCGGCAATGCTCAGAATGCTCTCCAGTTCATGGGTGACAATGACAAAGGTGATGTTCAAAGAGGCGGCAAGTTCCAGGATCAGTTTGTCCAGCCCTGCCGAGGTTAGAGGATCGAGTCCGGCCGATGGCTCATCTAAAAACAAGATGGCAGGGTCCAGGGCCATGGCCCTGGCAATGGCCGCCCTTTTTTTCATTCCCCCGCTGAGTTCGTCGGGCAGAAGGTTGGCCCCCTGCTCCAGGTGGACCAGGCTGAGTTTAACCCGGGCGATGGCCTCGATGGCGTCCATGGGCAGGGATGTGAATTCCTTTAAGGGGAGCATGATATTTTCGAGCACGGTCATGGATCCGAAAAGGGCCCCGTTTTGAAAGGCCACCCCTATGGATCTGAGCAGCTGGTTTTTTTTATCCCCTGCTGCCGTAACCATATCTTGCCCATTGATCAGGACCTGGCCGGATATGGGGGGGATGAGGCCGATCATATGCTTGAGTACCGTGCTTTTACCGCACCCGGATCCGCCGAGGATGACAAAAATTTCCCCTTGACGGATATCAAAACTGATATCTTCCATGATGGCGGTTTGGTTGTATCCGGCATAAAGATGCCTGACCTGGATAAGAGTTGGATTCATACGCCTAAATAATAGTAAACAATTGAAAAAATACCATCAAACACGGCAACCAGAATAATCGAGGAAACCACGGCCCGGGTGGTTGAATCTCCCACGGCCGAAGGGCCTCTCAGGGTCTGGTATCCCCGGATACACCCGGTGGCTGCAATGAGCAGGCCGAATACAAAGCATTTGACCAGGCCGCCTGTGAGGTCCTGCCAGGTGACGAAATTGACCACCTGGTTGTAATAGGCAATCCAGGGATAGCCAAAGGAGATGATGACAAGGGCGCCGCCCAGGATACCGACCAGGTTTGAGAACACAGTGAGTAACGGGGTGATCAGGGTGGCCGCAATCACCCGGGGAAGGATGAGAAACTTGACAGGCTCCATGCCCATGACGGTTAAGGCGTCAATTTCCTCGTTGATTTTCATGGTTCCGATTTCAGCTGCAAAGGCGGATGCGGATCTTCCGGCCAGGACAATGGCGGTCATCAGCGGGCCAAGTTCCCTGACCATGGCAATGCCGATGAGGTTGGCCACATAGATTTCCGCTCCGAACATTTTCATGGGAATGGCCGCCTGAAAGGCCATGACAAGTCCTAGGATAAAAGAAATCAGGGCCACAATGGGCAGTGCATCCACGCCCGAACGTTCTGCCACCATCCAGGTCTCTGCCCAGCGGATGCTGGAAGGGTTTTTAAGGCTTGTAACCAGGGCCCAGGTGATTTCACCGATAAAGGTGATAAATATTTTAACGTCTGCCAGGACAGCGGCTAATTTTTCCCCGGTCCGGGAAAGCTTTGAAACAGGTCCTTTCTCAGGTGTTTGGACCTTGTATGACTGGGCTGCCATTTTAAGCAGGGGGGAAAATTCTGTTTTTAAACCCAGGATTAAAACGCCCTTGTTCATGGTGGCGCCCAATTGATTTAAATGGGAGATAAAAGTGGCGCCGGCCATGTCCAGATAGTCAACAGCTTCCAGGTTGAATTTGATTTTCTGGGAATTTGTTTTTTTTAAAACATCTAAGGCCTTTTTCCAAAGGGATGCAACCCCGGGGCCGTCCAGGTGTCCTGAAAAGGACAGGGTCAGTGTATTTGTTTCAGTCTCAATGTTGAGGTGAGGCAAAACATCCTTTCCTTAAATTTTAAAGCGGGCCGCTGTCTCTTTGAGGTTGGTTGCAATTTCGGCAAGTTTGCCGGCATTTTCGTTTATTTTTTCACTGTTTATAACGATTTGGTCTGACATATCACTGATGCCTGACACATCACTGGCCACTTGGCTGGCCACATCCGATGTTTCACTAATACTTGAGGTGATATCCTGGCCTGCCTGGGACGCGGTGTTGATGTTGACTGAAATTTCCCGGGTGGTTGCGGACTGCTCTTCAATGGCCGCAGCAATGGTGGAGGACAGATCATTGACATTGTCCACGATTCCTGCCACATGGGTGATGATATCCACGGTCTGGGCGGTTTCGGTCTGGATTTGCTTGATTTCCTGCTTGATCTCTTCTGTGGCGGCCGAGGTCTGGGTGGCCAGTTCCTTGATTTCGGTTGCCACCACGGCAAAGCCTTTGCCTGCCTCTCCTGCCCTGGCAGCTTCAATGGTGGCGTTCAGGGCCAGAAGGTTGGTTTGCTCTGAAATCTCAGTGATGGTCTGGGTCACCTTGCCGATGGCTTCTGTGGCTTGGGCCAGGTGATTGACTTTTTCATTGGCCGTCTGTGTCTGGGCCACGGCCTTGTCAGTGGTTTCCCTTGAGGTTGCCGTGTTTTTCGAGACCTCTTCGATGGTGGCGGTCATCTCTTCTGCGGCTGCCGCCACCGTGCTCATGTTCTGGGAGGTTTCTTCCATGCCCATGGCAACGGAGGCCATGGCATTGTTCATATCGCCGGCCGCACCGGCCACATGGGTGGATTTGTCCGACGCATTACGGGCGTTCTGGGACATGGTTTCCGACACCTCGGCAAGGTCGGATGACGCCCCTGAAAGAAGGGTGATACCCGAGCTCAGGTTTTTGATCAGCTCTCCCACATTTTGGGCGATTTGGTTAAGGTAATTGACCAGGTCGCCGAGTTCGTCATCCCTGGTAATGTCAAGCCTTGAGGAAAAATCTCCCTGGGACAGGTTCTGGGCAAAGGCAAAACTTTTATTGAGTACGGATAAAATTTGGCGAATGATGATAAAGGCCAGAATTGCACCGGCAAGTATACCGCACACGGCAATCACGATAAGAAGGATACGGGCCTGGTTGAAACTGTGATCTGCCAGGTCCCGGTCTTTGCCCAGGCCTGTCTGGCTGGCATTGACCAGGTCCGTCATGATCTCTGATGTTTGATCCAGGGCGTTTTTCCCCTGGGTTCTGGAGAGTTCAAATGCCTTTGAGTTGGAGTCCTGGGCGGCCAGTGCCGTTATTTTTTCACTGACTGCCGCAAATTGGTTGAACAGATCTTGGGCAGCCAGAAATTCTTTTTGGTATTTCTCATTGATTTGTGATCCCAGGGTTTCAAATTCCTTGGACACAGGGTCTTTTAGTTTATTTATTTTTTGTATCAGGGTTTGGGTTTTGGCATTGTCTCTGGACAGGATAATGGCCTGTTCCGTGTTCTCAAGTTCACGGATGGCCGTTAAAAGACGAGCCGACCGTTTCATTAATTCACCCACCTCGGCCAAGAGCATGGAATCAAACAGCTGGGTGGCTTCCAAAAATTCTTCTTCATACCCCTTTAAAACGATTTCAACCTGATCTCCCAGGGAGGTGATCAAGGGACCCGCCTCATTGGCAGCCATTTGTGCGGCTTTAAAATTGGTGTTGGCCATGGTCAGGCCGTATATGGTTCTGTGAACCAACATGAACTGGGAAAAGGCGGTTTCAAATCGTTTTAATTTTTCTTTTTCGTCTGAAAGGGCAATGGCAGATAGTTTTTTGCTTTTGTCCTGGATCCGTTTTTCAGCGGCTGCAATGAGGCCGGCATAGGTTTTCATCTCAGTTTCATCCTCTGAGATGAGCATGTTTTTTTCAGATCCTGAGATGAGGAGCAGGTCTTTTTCGATGCTGGTGGCTAAAATGATTTTTTCAGCGGAAATGTTAACGATTTTGGTGATTTGTCCTCTTATGCCTGACAGCTTCCACAATCCAACGGCACTGATGAGCAATGAAATAAGGATAAAAATAAGTACCACAGAAGAAAATTTTATTTTCAGGCTGATCTTTTTTTGGTTACTGGCCATGCCGATGCCTCCGACTCATTATTTGATAAAACAAATATTGATTTAATCATATATGGTAGAATGAATCAAGAATCCATCCCATAATATGTTTCTTTAAATTTAGGGGGATGTTTTAATCTTTTTTCCGGCAGACCACCATGGCAACCCATTCTTCCTGGTTTTGCTCTCTGACAATGCACAGGTTGCAGGCCTCTAATGCCCTAAGAATGTCCGGCCGGCGTTCCTGGATAATGCCCGAAAGAACCGCAATGCCGTTGACGGTCATTCTTTTTTCTATCTCTTCAAGGATGTCTACAATGACCTGGGCAATAATATTTGCCACGACAAGGTCGTAGGCCTGGACCAGGATCTGGTCCAGGGTGGTGGCGGCCAGGGTAAAAACACTAGGTTCAATCTGATTTTTTTCAAGGTTTTTCCGGGTGATGTCCACGGCCAGAGGATCGGTGTCAATACCTGTTAACCTTCCTGCCCCCAGTTTTGCCGCGGCAATCATGAGAATGCCGGACCCGCAACCGACGTCCAGGACCTTTTGTCCCGGTTCAAGGTGATTGTCCAGCATTTCAAGGCACATGGCGGTTGTGGGGTGGGTGCCGGTGCCAAATGCCATGCCAGGATCAATGTGGATGACAACTTCTCCCGGGGCCGGGGTATGGTCTTTCCATTCGGGTTTTACCACAATCCGATCCGTGATCCTTGTAACGTTGAAATAGGATTTCCAGGCATCGGCCCAGTCCTGCTCATCAACAATTTTAATGCGGGTGTTGACCTGGATGTCGAAGCTCGCAAGATCATCCAGTTTTTTTTGAATTTTATCCATAATCAGGTCCGAGGCATCCATGTCCGGCAGATAACCGACGATGGCATTTTCTTTCGGCAATTCCAGGGTTTGGGTTCCGAATCCTTCATCCGGTTCAGGTATGGGAATATGGCAGACCACCCCTTTGAGATTAAAGAAAAAAAATACATGGCAGATCATTTCTTCTGCCAAAGGGATGTTGTCCGTATCAAACTGGGCGGTCATTTTTCTGAATTTCATGGGGTTAAGTCTTTCTCAGTAGTGTCCGGTTAGGTTGTTGCATATAAAAAGCATCTAAAATCATTGAAAAAACAGTCTGTTTTGTGTTGACAAATGTGCGTAAAAATTTTTGTGCGCCTTGAAAATTTAACTCAAGGAGCTCAAATGACGCACATCTCAGTCCCTAAAAAACAACTACGGTCCCTGAACTTTGACAATTTCAGGTGCCCTCTGATAAAGTCACTTTCAAAAGCACCGGAATTACAATCTCGAGGAGACCGCCCTTTAAAAATGACATTCGAAGACCAGATAAATGCTTTGGTTTATTTCCATCTTCAGGAGCACAAGTCTGCCCGACATTTAATTCAGGATCTCAAGGAGAATGTTTTTGCTAAAGAAAATATTGCGCCAGACGGTGGTATCAGCCGTAGTAGTTTCTGTGAAGCCATCAATCACAGGGGACTCGAACAACTGCAATTTATCTTTGAGGATCTTTATAAACAGGCTCTTGAGTGTCATCCGGGTGAACACGCCGAGTTAGGAGAGTTGGTTTCCATTGACGGTAGTCTCATAAATGCAGTCCTTTCAATGCACTGGGCGAACTACAGAAAAGGAAGTAAAAAAGCCAAAGTACATTGCGGATTTGACATTAATCACGGAATCCCAAACAAAATCTTTTTGACTGAAGGCAACGGCGCTGAACGCACTTTTGTTCCCAAAATACTTTCCAAGGGGCAAACAGGTGTTATGGATCGTGGATATCAATCCCATAAAGAATTTGACCTGCTTCAGGAGCAAGGCAAACATTTTGTCTGCCGTATAAAAACCAGGACAACAAGAACAATTATTGATAACCACGAGACCCCTTCCGACAGCTACATTTTTTATGATGCACTGGTTAAACTTGGTACTCCGAATCAAAACCAGACGAAAAGGCCTGTTCGGGTTGTTGGCTATAAAATTGCTGGCGTCAAATACTATGTGGCAACTGACAGGCATGATTTAACAGCGGAACAAATAGCAACAATTTATAAACTCCGGTGGACCATTGAGGATTTTTTCAAATGGTGGAAAGAACATCTGAAGGTATATCATCTCATTGCCCGCAGTGAATACGGCCTTATGGTTCAGATTCTTGGCGGCCTTATCACTTACCTGTTACTGGCAATCCATTGCCAAAAACAGTTTAATGAAAAGGTCACGATCAAAAGAGTTCGGCAGCTGCGAACCGCCATTCTAAATGACCTGTTTGGCTGCGAGGAGCAGGGCTCTCATAGTTCAAACAGGGACAATATTGTCAAAGATCAAAAAATTATTGAGCAAGCAAAAACCTAACCGGACATCACTGAGTCTTTCTTGAATTTTATTTAAAAAAAGATTATTTTGCATAAATTTTAGAATGTCAAATTTAATTTTTTAAGGCAGGAGTATGACCAGGATAAAAATCAGACATGCAGTCCGGGGTATTCTTCTGTTTTTATCCCTCTATATTCCTCTTTTGGGGGGTGCCTGGGCAGATCCCGGAGTCAAGGTGATGGGGAGTGAATCGGCATGGCCCGGGTTTGAATGGGTGGGTTTGGAGGATCTGTCCCCCTTTGCAGAAAAGTTTAGAACAAGGGATCCTAACTTTGCAGATGAGGGTATCACAGAGTATACCGGTGTCCGGATTTCCAAGATCATAAAATTGGCAGGGCAAGATAAGGATTTTGGCGTGACCATTATCGGCGCTGACCAATATGTGGGATATCTGCCCGGAGAATTTCTGGACAAAGGGTTTTTAGTCTGGGAAATGGCAGGAAAGCCCATTTCAGAATTAAACGGCGGGCCTCTGAAAATTATGTTCAAAGAAGATGCCGGGATCCACACCTCCTGTTATACCTGGTATGTAAAGGCTCTGGTTGCAGGCCCGGTCCGTCAGGCCGAGATTACCCTGATTTTTGGCAAAGAAATACAAAAATTTCAATGGGATGCGCTTTTGTCACAGGCGGTCATATTGGATCGGTCCATGCTTTCCATTGCCCAGGGATGCCGGAATGAATTTAAGGGCCTGTCCTCGCCTGAAATTATCAAGGCCGTCCCGTTGTCCTATTTTTTATCAGACTATAGTTTGAACAACAAAATTCAGTCTGTTCAATTGTTGCCTTTTGCAGGGCCGAGTGTAACCCTGGGGCCGGATGCCTTGGATTATCCTATGTTTGTTCTGGTCAGCTGTGACAATCAAAGGCTTCACCCTGCTCTGGGCGGCCCTTTTTCTGTTGTTTTCCCCGTTGAAGCCTATCCGGCGCTCTACGGGCTGGTGCCTGAATCCGGCGCCCTTTTTTTTCTTGAAAAGATAGTTGTTAATTAAGATATGTTTTCTCCCAAGACCCTACAAACAAAATTGCTGGTCTCTGTCTTTCTTATTGTTATCCTTACGGTCTCCTCAATTACCGGCCTGGTGATTTACAGCGAAAAGAAGCGGTACCAAACCAATGAACTGGATCAGATTTTTTTTAAAGCAGATGCCATGACAAAACGGCTGGGCCACCTCATCTACGGCAAAAATTGGCGGTATCTGATGATGACCCTCTCCAATGCCCAAAAAGCAGATCCGGCCATGATTTATTTTGCCGTCACCAATACCCGGGGCAAGGTGCTGGCCTCTGATGACAGCACCCTTGTGGGTCAGGATGAATTGAACCTGACCCGGATCATTGATCCTGGCCATCCCCTTTATTTTAAAGAATTGTCAATTCGGGGGAAAGAATCCCTGGGCAAATGCCGGATCTTTTTGTCCAGAGACAGCCCCGGGATCGGGGGCAAGCCGGTGCAGGAGAAGAAAAGGCAAGATGCGGGTGCCCTTATCTTTGAAGCGGTTTATGATATTGTTTATCTTGGAAAGCACATGGGGCAGTTCCGGGCCGGGTTTTCCCGGAACGAGATGAATCGGCATCTTTTAATTCTCTTGGGCGGAATGCTGGGTACGGGACTGGTGGTCCTTTTTGCCATCCTTGGCATGATTTATCTGGTGATCCGCAGGCATATGGTCCCGGTTGAAACCTTTCTCCAGCATATGTCCGGACTGGATTTGACCCGGGAAGGCCTTGGGTTCAAGGAAAGCCTGTTTGCTGTCTCTTTGGAGGACAAGCCCGGTGAAACCAGTGATGTCAGGCAGCTCAAGCAGGCCTTTGCACATATCAGAGATCAGTTTTCTCTGGCATGGGATCAATTGGATCGTCATAGAAATAACCTGGAGCAGATGGTGGCAGAGCGCACCCTTGAACTCAACAGCTCCAATGCCCAGCTCAGCCGTCAAATCCAGGAGAGAAAAGAGATCGAGTCAAGGATGCTGACAGTTCAGAAGCTTGAAGCCATCGGGACCCTGGCCGGCGGCGTGGCCCATGAGTTTAACAATTTATTTATGGCCATTTCAGGGTATGCTGCATTGATTCAAAAACAGGCCCAACCCGGTCATTCCACTATTGAAAAAGCCGAAAAGATCCGTCAATTGGTGGAAATCGGTTCCCAATCGGTTCAGCAGCTTTTAGGGTTTGCACGGAGCGGAAAATATGCCCCCGGCCCATTGACTCTCAATGAGATTGTCATGGGTAATCTGAGTATGTTATCCAGCAGCCGAAAAGAGTTAACCCTTAAAACCGATTATTGCCGGGATCTGTGGACGATCCATGCAGACCGCTCCCAGATGGAACAGGTGGCAATGAATCTTTTACTGAATGCCGCAGATGCCATGCCCGGGTCCGGAACCATCCGGGTGAAGACCCGCAACCTGAAACTTGAGCGATTTCAGATCTCTTTGGACGAACAGGTGAGTGGGCAGTTTGTGATGTTTTCGGTTCAAGATACTGGTCCTGGAATTAATCCTGAGCATTTGCCCAGAATTTTTGATCCTTTTTATACCACCAAGGAGATTGGGAAAGGGTCCGGCATGGGGCTGGCCTCGGTGTTCGGCATTGTCGAGAATCATGGCGGTTTTACCACGGCAGAAAGTGAGCCGGGCAAAGGCAGTCTTTTTAGTGTATATCTGCCTGCCGCCATTGAAGCAGGTTCCATTTCCAGCGGAGAAAAATGAAAAACCCATACGAGCACCTCCATATTTATAATTTTGATGTCATTCCTGAACTCACAACCCGGGTGGAAGCCCATTCTGCCTACCTTGGCACCTGGGAAGAGGACGGCACGGCCTTTTTGTTTTTTTCCCAACCCGCAGATGAGGTCATTGTAGATCTTGAGGCCCGTAATCCCGGGGCCTGTCTGGTGGAGCATTATGAGATGAGTTGTGAACAATGGCATGGGGACCGCATCGAACCCTATCAGGTCGAGTCCCTGTGTATTGCCCCGCCTTGGGAACGGATGGCCAGGTCGGATATGGGCACGGGGTCAACAGAAATTCTTCTGGACCCGGGCGTGGTCTTTGGCACCGGCCGGCACCAGACCACAGAAGATTGTCTGACCCTGATCCACAGGTTTTTTTCAAAGGGGGTCATAGGGCGGATGGTGGATATCGGCACGGGCACGGGCCTTCTTGCGCTGGGGGCTGCCGCCTTAGGGTGCGGTCAGGTCCTGGCCTGTGATTTTAACAGGCTGGCCGTGGAAACCTGTAAAAAAAATATAGGATTGAACCGGTTTGAAGATCGGATTCTGGCATTTCAGGCCCGGGGAGAGGATATGATTTCCATCCCCTGTGACCTGTTGGTGGCCAATATTCACTATGATGTGATGCAGCACATTATTGCCCATCCCGGATTTTTGGAAAAACCTTGGTTTATCCTGTCCGGGCTGTTGAACTCTGAAACCCGGAAGGTCGTTTCAGTTTTAAAGGACCTGCCGGTTCAGATTGTTGAACGCCGCTGCCCTGACGGGATATGGAATACCATTTTAGGAAAGCAGCAATAATTCAGAGGTTTTATTTCTCCGCAGTTGATTCCTCGGGTTTACGCTCTGCCAATACCGATTTCAGGGCCGACAGGGCGGTATTGGCCGCAGGCACCCCGCCGTAGATGCTGGTCTGGAAAATAACTTCGGCAATCTCCTCCTGGGAGCAGCCCACGTTCAATGCGGCATGGATGTGAAGCTTGAGTTCTTCGGGCTTTGACAGAACCGTGAGCGCGGCAACTGTAATGAGCTGCCTTGTGGTGTGCGGGATTTTTTCTCTGGCATACATTTGGCCTGTGATATACAAGGACATGTCCTTTGCCAGGCCCGGGTCAAATTCCTGCCAGAGATAATAGGGTTTATCCTCTTCTTTTACCGTTGAAAAATAGAGTTTTGCAGTTTTGCCTGTTTTTTTTGCAATCTCTTTGGGGTCCATGGTCTCTCCTTTTCATAGCAGGTTAAAACCGGCACCTAACCCGAATATTTCATAAATATTTTAAATATTTTGCCAAAAAGTCATATTATTACAATTGGTTGTGTCGTTTTTTTAAAGTCGTTTTCCATTATGCAAAACCTCGCCCTTCAGGCGAACCGATTTCACCTTGTCTGCGTCGTTGCAGACCGTTCGCAGTAGAGTCTCTACGGCTTCACGGCCTGACGCCTTGCAGCTAAAGCAAAATCGATTCGTGACATATGAGGGCTAAGTTTTTTAAGCACCGGCTTAAACAATAAATTATCGGTTGGCCTTTCTGATCCCGAGCTGATCCAGGGCAATGATCCATTTACAGATGTTGGCAGATCCTTCCACCATGGAATAGGTGGGGGCATCTCTGTAATACCGGGCCACGGGGTATTCTGTGGAATATCCGTAGGCACCCAGTATTCTCATGGCAAAATTGGATGCCTTGGTGGCGACCTCACCCACAAAATATTTGGCCATGGCCACGTCCAGGCCGTTGTTGAGCTGGCCCTGATCCTTGGCCCAGGCTGCTTTGTACACCAACAGTCTTGCCGCTTCAATTTCAGTGGCCATCTGGGCAATCATGTCCTGGTTCATCTGAAACTCGCCGATTTTTTTGCCGAACTGCTTGCGCTCGTTGCAGTATTTGACGGCTGCATCCAGGCAGGCCTGGGCCAAGCCGACCCCGCCGGCAGCCGCGGAAAGCCTTGTCTGGTTCAGGGATGAAAATACGATTTTAGCCCCGTCCCCGGGGTTGCCCAGGAGGTTTTCCTTGGGCACTTTGACGTTGTCCAGGAAAAGTTCGCCTGTGGGAGAAGAATGGGAGCCCAGCTTATCCAGAGACGAGGTTTTGATCCCTTTAAAGTTTTTAGGTTCGATTACAAAGGCAGACAACCCTTTTGAACCGGCATCTTTATCGGTATAGGCATAAAAGAGAAGGGCGTCAGCAACATTGGCATTGGAGATCCAGGTTTTGGATCCGTTGATCAGCCAGTGGTCCCCTTTATCTTCTGCCGTGGAGGCCATGGCCATGACATCGGAGCCGGCATCTGATTCGGTGATGCCAAACCCGCCGATATATTCTGCTGTGCACAGTTTTTCCACATATTTTTTCCTCACGGCCTCATTGCCGTATTTATAGATGGTATAGGCACAGCCCAGTACCTGCATATTGACCTGAACCCTCAGGGATGAAGAGGCCTTGGCCAGTTCTTCTGTGACGATCATGGCTGCCAGAAATCCCATGTCTTCCCCACCGTACTCTTCCGGAATGACCGTCCCGAAATACCCCAGTTCCCCCAAGGGCCGCATGACTTCCTTGATGGGCAGGTAATGTTTTTCATCCCATTCGTCAGCATAGGGCTCGATCTGTTTTTTTACAAATTTTCTGACTTCTTTTTGGAGCATTGTAAGCTCGGTGCTGAGTTTAAAATCCATTGTTCCTCCGTTGTTTATTTTCAGGTTTGTTGGATGTTTATTTTTCACCCATGGCCTTGGAGAATGCCCTTGCTTCCTGGATCAGGCATTTGATACAGGCGGCCAAATGTGACTTGCACCTAAATCGTGGCTCAGGGATCGCCAGGCTGAGGCTGGCCAGAAGGTCTCCCTTATAGCCAAAGACCGGCGCGCTTAATGCCCCCAGGCCCAGGGTCCGTTCTCCAAGGCTCAGGGCATACCCCCGGGATTTTATCTGTTCAATTTCTTTGATGAGCCTGCCATGATCTAAAATGGTGTTTGGGGTCAAACGGGTCATTTGTACGGTTTTAAAATACGCCTCTTGAAAGGGTTTGGGGGAAAATGCCAGCAAACATTTTCCAGAGGCGCCGGCATAGAGAGGGGAGTGGTTGTCCATGGGCATTTTATGGGATTCAATGGCATCAATACAGACCCCCAGGTTTTTTTCAATAACGGTAAGATGAGCGGTCTCTCCTGTCTGCCTGGTCATGGTCTCCATAAAACCATGACCGGTAAAGGCCAGATTATTTGACGCGTTCAAGGTTTCCACAAATGGGTAAAAGATATTCCCGATACGGTATTGCCGGGTTTTGGGATCCTGGCGGATAAACTCATAGGATTTGAGCACCTTTAGTATCCGCTGCACCGTGGCAGGGCTGAAGCCTGACTCTTTTGACAATTCCCTGGTACCCCAGCAGGGCTTGTTTCCCTCAAATTTGAGCAGAATTTCCAGGGCCTTTTCAATGGCATTGAATTTTTTTGGGGCGGTCATGGGTTTAATTACTCCCCAATGTTTTTTTTAGTCTGTACTGAACTGTTTAACCCTTTTGCCGCAGGTGGTTTTAATGAAATCTCCCTCATTTTTTAAGCCTGGGTATTATTGGGGCACCCTGTCCCCGAGGCTGAATCGAATTGATTTAGTACTTGGGTGTCGGCCTGGCTTGTTTTATCGTCTAAAACAATGTTTCATTATAGGCTTAGAGCTAACGTAATTTATGACCGGAGTCAAGCTAAATCTAATCAGATATTTGATTAAAAATATCTTGACAAACCAGACCCCTTATTTCATAGTGGGATTCAAAAAAGAAAGACAAGGGTAAATGGCAGAATAATGATATAAATACCGGGAGTTCCCATGCGAAATTATTTTGAAGAAATGGCCCCCTTTGGCAAGGCTTTGAACCAGGGCCAGATCATCAGTTCAGAGGAGAATATTGTCCAGATTAAAGAGGTTGAGGATGATATTGCCGCCAGGGTGGAAAAGGTTCAAAATGCCGGCATGCCTACTGAAAAGATAAATGCCAGAGGTGTCATGACCGTATGGCAGCGCCTGGGCTACCTGATTGATCCGGGCACCTGGCATCCTCTGCATACCCTGTTTAACCCGGAAGACAACGTGGAGGGCACCACCAACGTCATTGACGGTCTGGCAAAAATTTCAGGCCGGTGGGCGGTGGTGATCGGATTTGACAACAAGGTCATGGCAGGCGCCTGGCTGCCGGGCCAGCCTGAAAATATTCTTCGGGCAACCGATTTGTCCAAGCGGCTGAACATCCCTCTGGTCTGGCTGGTCAATTGTTCAGGGGTCAAACTGCCTGAACAGGAAAAATTTTATGCCAACCGCAGGGGGTCGGGCACGGCCTTCTACCGCCATGCAGAACTTGAACAGATGGGGATTCCCATTCTGGCGGGGATCTACGGGACAAATCCTGCCGGCGGCGGATACCAGGGCATCAGCCCCACCATTCTGTTTGCCCATAAAAATTGTAATATTGCTGTGGGAGGCGGAGGCATTCTTTCCGGTATGTCACCCAAGGGGGCCTTTGACTTAGAAGGGGCGGAACAACTCATTTCCTCAGCCAAGGAATACAAGGCCAAGCCCCCGGGATCGGTTGATGTTCACTATGATCATACGGGTTTTTTCCGCTATGTTTATGAAGAAGAGCAGGGCGTTTTAGACGGGCTTAAGGAGTATATGAAGGATATGCCGGCCTACCATCCCAAGTTTTTCAGGGTGGCCGAGGCCAAAGAACCCCGGTTTGCCACCCAGGAACTGACCCGGCTGATTCCCCACAATCTCAAGCAGATTTACGATTTTAAAGAGGTCTTGGCCCGGCTGGTGGACAACAGCGAGCACATGGAGTTCAGGCCTGACTACGGCCCTGAAGTCTATACCGGGCTGTGCAAAGTGGACGGGTTTCTGGTGGGCTGTATCGGTAACAACCAGGGGTGGCTGGGAGAAAATTATCCTGAATATGCCGATTACCCCGGGATCGGCGGAAAGCTTTATCGCCAGGGCCTGATCAAGATGAATGAATTTGTTACCCTTTGCGGACGGGACAGGATCCCTGTGATCTGGTTCCAGGATACCTCGGGTATCGATGTGGGGGATATTGCTGAAAAGGCTGAACTGCTCGGTATTGGCCAGTCTTTGATTTACTCCATCCAGCAGACCGATGTCCCCATGATGCTGGTGACCTTGAGAAAGGGAACCGCAGCCGCCCATTATGTCATGGGCGGACCCACGGCCAACCGCCACAATGCATTTACCCTGGGCCTTGCCACAACGGAAATCGCAGTCATGCACGGGGAAACCGCTGCTGCAGCGTCCTATTCCCGTCGTCTGGTAAAGGAGAAAGATGCCGGCCGGCCCCTGGAACCGATAATTGAAAAGATGAACGAGATGGCCCAGGAGTATAGAGATAATTCAAGACCGACCTTTTGCGCCAAACAGGGCTTTGTGGATGAGGTTGTGAAAATGGACGGGCTGCGTCATTATCTTAAGGCCTTTGCCGGGGCAGCCTACCAAAACCCCAAATCCATCTGCCCCCAGCATCATCTTATCACCCCGAGAATCATCAGGGGATGATCAAAATTTTGAGACCCTGAGGTTGAATTCGTCAGGATCACTTCTGGAAACCGGACCGAGTGACGGGGTTAATCAGCTCCCCTGACGGTCCGGTTTTTTTTTAGCCTGCCTATTCAGCCATGTAGTGAACATTATAGTAGAGGGCGTAATCCCCCTGAATGTCAACAGGTCTGTCTGCCCAGGTAAAACGGATATGCTGGTTTCCCTTTCTCATGGTTATGGTGCCGTGGCCGTTTTGGATATAGGTTCCCCCATCTTCCCAGCCTTTTGACTGGAGATGGGTTCCGTAAAAATCAAAGATTTGCCTCAATGTGGACTGGGTGCCGAGGATCACGTCAAGGGTGGTGCCGATTTTCATTTCATACCCGACCTGGTCGCTGCCGTGCCTGGGGATGATCTTCCACAGGTCCCGGGACGCACCCGTACCCGGTTGTGACTGATCTGCCTGGGTCATGACCTGGCCCATCATGGCCATGAAATGCGCCTTGTCTTCAGGATTCATCTTTTCACCGGTCTGCTGTTCCATCATTGCGATCTGCTGTTCTAACTGGGCCTGATAGGCCTGGATGTCCACTTTTTTATGGCCTGTATCTTCTGGCGGATTTTTTTCACTGTCTGGATCTTCTTTTTGCATGGCATGAATATCCATGCCCATGACCGCCATCATGTCATTGACCCGTTTATATCCCGGCATGGGCCTGAACAATTTTGCCGCAGGCTTGCCCTCTTTAATCTGTCTCATTTCCTGAATTTCCCCGTCCTGGCCCATGGTCCGCAAGGGAAATTCAAACTGGCTGTTCTCCCAGACAATTACTTTGTTTTTTATGGTCTGTCCCATGATATTGTAGCTTGTGACCACTTCTTTTTTAACGCAGGGGGAGCCGGATACCTTTTCCTTGCCAATCACCTTTTCTGATTTAACATTATCCAAGGCCTTGTACCCGGGAGCCATGCTCTCTTCCTCTGCAGAAGAGACAAAGACCAGGTGGGTTTTATGATTATAAATATATTGTTTTTGTTGTTTGACCAGTATGAGCATGGTGATGTCGTTGCCCGTGAGGCCAGTCCCCCCCCTCCGGGCATACCGTCGATTCGGATGGCATTCGGTGTGACGTAAAATTGGCTTGAACTGACCATATTGCCGCCGGGTTCAATCATAACCTGTTGTGCAGAATAGCTTTTTACCTTGCCCCCAAACAAGGCATGGGAGGGGGCTGCAAATAAGAGTAAGACTGCTGAAATACATAAAATTTTTTGTCCGTAGGTTCTGGTCTGAAAATTCATATCTCCTCCTTTTTAATTGGATGTGAATGGCTGACAACCGGTCGTCCGGCAATTGTTTTACCTTGCCTAAAATACTTTTTGGGTCTTTGGGCTCTGCTACCTGGAGAGCAGATGGATTTTACAGTCAAAATCGCTGGAAGAGGAACATTCATATATGGAAGACAAGGATATCCAATAGGTATGATATCATTGGGTGTTTTTCAACTCTTTTAAAAAAAAATGAAAAACGGATTTGCTCTCCATTGCCATTTAGTATCCCATTTGTTATAGGGAAGCCATTGGTGCCATAGGAGCACCTGATCAGAGTGTAAGCTCAGACAATTTTCTGGCATTTTTTTCCAGACAACTGCCGGCCCTTACAAGAGGAGACCATGGTTTGACGGTTAATGCCGAATTTTTGTCCACCCAGATTCCTTTGTTTGAAAAGCGGTTTTCCCTGGCCTATCAAAGGGATGATTCCTGTATTGAATATGTTTTGGATGCCAAAGAAACATCCCGGCAGGTGTCCCTTAACCTGATCCTGTCCTGGGATACCCGAACCCGGGGCGTTTACGTGTCAAAATTTTATCCCCAGCTATACCTGGAGGCTGGGTCAAAATATTTGTCAGCCGCCTGCTTTTATCTCATGGTCAGCCATGGGGTCCATGAGTTTGGCCTTGAGGATGGATGTGCGGTCTGGCTTGAGACCGATTCCGGGGTGTTTAATGATTTTTATGTCAAACTCAAAGAATTTGAATTCAGTGTTTCCAGGGCCCGGGTGGGCAATAAAGTCTGCCTGGCCGGTATTTTTCATGAACTGTTCATTAAAACCGGGCCCATTCCCCGGATTGAAACCCTGTTTGACAGATTTTAGCCCGAATATTTCATAACCTGGGGGCCAGAAACTGACAATTTGAGGAAGCTGGATCTTAATATTTTAAATACAGCAAGTTATAATTGCTTGCCAAACGAATTTCAAAGGTACAAATTGTCACCCTTCGGGCGAATCTACTTTACTTCATCTGCGGCGTTGCAGACCGTTCGCAGTAAAGTCGCTACGGCTTTACGCCCTAGCGTCTTGCAGCTAAAGCAAAATAGATTCGTGAAATATGCGGGTTGCCGTTGGATTTTTTTGTCCTAGGATTTACCATAAAATTTGCAGATCACCATGAGGCTGATAAATCCGGCCAGAAACAGGGAGGGAAAAAGTATGAAAGTCTCTTTGAATATCTGGTTGTCCAGGGCGGTATTGATCCCTGTTTCCAAGCCCTGCTTCTGGTGTCTGAGCACCAGTGCATAAAAGGTTCCCAGTAATCCATAGGCCAGATTATAGGACAGGCCCTTGAAGTTGAGCACCGTGGCCCGCTGGTCCGAGGGGGGTGTTCTGGTTGATATAATAACAGACGAAAAATCCATTGAAATACATGGCCCCGTAGGTGACCAGGGCCGGTATCATCCCCACCCATGGCCAGAAAAACGTCATGGCGGTTAAGCCGGTGATGGTCAGACCTGTTGTGAGCCACAACCCTTTGTCAGGGGGGTGGGTGCGAACCAGTTTCCCTGCCAGTTTTGGGATGATGAACCCGAGCATGGCCACCAAGGATCCAATGATACCGAACAGGGATTCGGGCAAAAGGATCATTCTGTAATATTGACTGGACAGGGTGACGACCATACGGACGATGCTGTCAAACAACATACCGAAAAGGATCACCTTGAACACAAAACCAGAAGAGAGAATCCAGGCGCCTGCTTTGAAGGTCAGGGCAAAGGCTCGTTTAAGCGTGGGGCGGTTTTGGGATCCCTTGCGGGGGTGCAGCTCTTCCATGCCGCTGGTGGCGGCACAGGCACCCAAGGCCAGCAGCAGGGTGGCGTATAGGGGAAAGCGCATGGTGGTTTCCTGGGTAAGGGAAATGGGAACGCCCAAAAAATTGACAATGGATGTCATTAATTCGGGATCATAGATGGCTGCCCCGCAGGTCATGGCAATGATAAATCCAATGGACTGGAATCTGGCAAACACTTCCAGTACCTTGGCCCAGTCATCTGGATTGCCCTGCTGTATGAGAGCATCATAGGCCAGGGCCTCATCTGCCCCGGAGGCGGCCGCCTCTGCCAGGTCGGACAGGACCCGGTTGACCAGGAAAACCCAAAAGATAAGACTTGAATTTCCCAAAGGCAGAAAGGCGATCAGACCCACTTCCACCACCATGGTCATGGTGGCGAAAATCAGGAGATGTTTTCTGCCGATGGTATCTGCCAGGGCGCCGGACGGGACCTCCGCCAGGACAATGGTGGCGGCCCATACGGCATTGAGCAGGGAAAACTGGGCCACACTGAGCCCGAAATCCAGGAATAAAATGGTGAATACCGGGTAATAAAATCTTGAATTGAACAATACTTTAAAGGCAATATACCTTTGAATATTGGGGATGGAAAATACCTGTGCACCTTTGCTAGGGCGCATTCCCTTTGCCTGCCTCACTGATCAGGGTTTTCAGGACATCTTCCTTGCCGATAATGCCCACCAGTTTTTTTTCTTCCACCACAGGGATGGTGTGAAAATGCTTTTCCACCATGAGACTGGCAATTTCTGAGACCGGGGTGTCAGGCGCCACTGTGGTCACCTGGGTCACCATGGCATCTGCCACGTAGGCGGCAGACATTTTTTGGAAACTTTCTTGGAGTTTTTTTGAGGAACTCAAAGGGATAATCCCGTCCAGGATGGTAAAAATCGGAGGAATGGGCAGTTCTTTTTGCTGGAAAATCAAATCGCTCTGGCAGAGGATGCCCACAAGGTCTTCCTGGGCGTCCACCACGGGTGCACCGTTAATATGGTTGTTGAGAAGCACCTCCACGGCCCGGGAAATTTCTGTTTCCGGGTTGATGCAGATAATATTGGTTTCCATGATATCTGATGCCTTTATCATTGTCGTTCTCCTCTTTCAATGGATTCTGATCCAAGGCTTAATTTTACTATACATGAAACTATAATCCGGGTAAAGCACAAGCCTGATCCTCACAGGGCTCACGCATGTAAATATTGTAAAGTGCCTATAGTTTTGATTGGTTCAAGTATCATCCAAACATAACTTCCTCCAGATATTTGATATCCATAGCAGCATTCAACCTTTTGGTTTTTACACTCCCTTTAAATGTCTTATTGTTCCGTAATAAATTTAATGCAATGTGCCGAATCGCTGCAAAATTCTCAGGAGAGTTCCCCTTTCTGACTCTGCTTTCGTCTTCACGGAACGCAATATCCAATACCCAATGCACTGAATTTTCAATTCCCCAATGCCTCCTGACAGCATTACCAAAAATATTGGGGTCGCTATCCAGGCTCGATATATAATATCGCTTTTCATGACTGATCTGGCCGTCCATTTCCCGGGTGGATTCAATCATTCCAATATTTTTCAAACCTTTCCAACTTTTTTTATCTTCAAACCAATCAATATCAGAGGTTATCACAGCCCTGCGCGTTTCGACTCGACCGTGCCCTCCGTCAACACTGGTCTGTTCATTAAACTGGTACCCCTGATTTTTCATTTCTTCCATTTTATTGAAAAAAAGTACCGCTTCATCATGCAAGGTTTTATGATTTTGGTTCATCCGATTAATGCGTACCTTTTATTGTGAAGGTCCAAAAGTTTCAACCTGAAAAACTCCGAATCCCTGTATCCATAAGCTTTCCGTTTCATGGTTTTTATCTTGTTATTTGTCCCTTCTAAAGGACCTGTAGATATCCTGTAATCATAGTATGAAAGGATTCTTTGCCTGTGCACAGCCAAGGTCTTGGCAAATTTCATCAACATTGGAATTTTGGAAATATTGGCCAGATTGATCCAATTGCTGACTATCTTTTCAGCTGTTTCTTTTTTCTTTTGATTCCATATTTGCCTGAGTTCCTCTTTCATGTAGTAGACTACCAATAGCGGCTGATTTATTTTCAATGCTTCTTCTAACCGTTGGGCCTCCTTCTTGTCATCACTGAGGTTTTCGGGATTTTTTAACAAAAGCCACCGGACTCCCTTCAGAAGTTTTTGTTGCCCGGTATTGGCAAGAAGGTTGTAGAGCTTTCGCCTGAAATCCGACAGTTTCTCATTGAACAATTTAACAACATGAAATCTGTCAAAGACAATTGCTGAACCAGAAAGATTTTCAATAACAGCACTCAAGTATGCCGGGGACATATCGATGCTGACGGCTTTGATTTTTGCTTTCGATATTTTCACTTTTGTCCAAAAAGGTTTCAAAGCTTCACCACCTTTTCCTTCTCCCACGTGCAGAATTCTACCGGATTCCAGATCCATCACGATGGTCAAGTATTTATGCCCTTTCCCTATGGAAATTTCATCTATGGCAATCTGCCGGACTTTCTCAAGGGGGATATTTCGATAACGCCTCAGCAGGTCTTCTTTCTGGATCTGCTTTATCGTATCCCAGCTGATCCTTAAATGGATGGCAATATCTTTGATTGTCATGAACTGAGACAACTCAAGACATACCGTTCAAAAGCCCGGGTATAGCTTTTCCCCTCCTGGGCAAAGGATAGTTTGATTTGCCGGACAAATTGACAGAACGAACACCAAATTCTCTGGATAGCCGTCCTGAGAATCACGGGTTTTGAACCTACCGGTATTGTTCTGAGATCTCTTGTCACAATCCCTTTCCTGGTGACGGACCTGGAATTACATTCCGGGCATTTTACCGCCTCCGGTTTTGGTATGAGTTCAAAAGTGATTATTCCACCGATGAAACGCGTTGTTTTATAAAAGTAGTCACGAAGGCCAAAGGCATGGTATATGAAGCTTGTGGACATTAATTCATTCTCCGATTTTGTGCGAATAACACAAAAAAATTAGAACATGATCATGTTCACACCATCATTTCAAGCATAAAAATCCTTACTGTGTTATTGCCTTCCCAGTGATGTTTCTCAGTCCAGGTACGCGATTTTCTGATGAACCATGATTTTCTTTCAGGGCAAGGACATAGTCACACCCTTTGTTTATTCTGGTTTCAGCGATTTTCTTTTGAGTGCCCATGGCATCAATGGTTATAATGCAGCCCGAGATATCTAAAAGTTTTAAAAGATTTGGAATGGCCGTAATTTCATTTGATTTTTCTTCGGTTTTTAATTGCCCTAAAACCACTTTATTAGACGAAGCCCACGCACTGATCATATGAATGGCTTTCTTATCATTGGAGGTATCGTGTGAACGCCTTAGAGTTTTGCCGTCGATTGCAATGACTTGACCTTTGGTCATCTTTGCAACCGACTGAACCCAGTGCATAAAACTGCTCTGAAATTCATTCGGGTTCATCCTTTCAAAAATTCTGCCAAAGTGTGTCATGGGAGGGTATCCCATGGGGAAGGCTTAGAAATTTTGACAACCACCTTTTTCTCTTTTTGCCAAAGTTTTCAATTTGCTCATAAGTGTCTGCGCCAGCAACTACCGCACAAATTGCGATGATGACGACATTAATTAAATTATGAAGCTTATTGTGGTGTCTGGGGTCCTGAATATTGTCAAAAAAAGTTTCAAGAGATTTTTTTTCGTTCATTGGCAACTCCTTGTGTTTATTGCCATATATATCGTATCTGTGCAGCGATGTCTAGGAAAATTTTGTTCGATGCTCATATACTATAGCAAGCCAGGAGAGCCAGACTGGGATAGGGTGAAGGGGGTGGAGTGGCGTAAATGAGCGGCCCGCCAGGACGGCATAGGTCCGATCATTTCCGCTTCTTAAGCGGTCAGGACGACCGCTTAAGATTTAACGGAATCCCCCTCACCTATTCCAGCCGGGTAAGGACGAATCTTAATAAAAGTTACATGCGATGACCCTGCTGATCCTCATCCACCATACAGAACCATCTTTTTGGCTGCCTCGGTTTGCTCCTCACTGGGGAGTATGACTTCTCCACCTCATTTGTCGCTTGCTTGGCGCGGCAACATGGTCCCTTGCTGCCGGCGATAAAATCACGGAACACAACCATATTAAGGTAAATATAAAATGAGGGGATGGGCTTTGGGGGCGTTTGTTTGTTTACAGATTGAAGGTGTTTTGGTACCGTGGTGTCAAGGTTGCGCATTCAGCCTTTACATGAAAATGAGAATACCTATGAATAAGAATTTTAAATTATTGCTGGCCGGGCAGATGGCATCCCAGGTGGGGGATAAATTCCATATGATCGCCCTGGCATTCTGGGTGCTTGAAACCACGGGATCATCGGGAAAAATGGGGATGGTCCTGGCTGCATCCCTGGTCCCGTCTCTTGTGCTTGGTTTTTTTTCAGGATCGTTTGTTGACCGATATTCAAGAAAAAAAATTATCGTGGGAACGGATTTGGTCCGGGGACTCGTACTCATGGGATTTGTCTGGCTCTTCATGGCCAATGAGATGAATTTGGGCCTGATCATAGGGCTTCAGGTGATTTTATCCGCATCTGCGGCTTTTTTTGATCCCAGTATCCCTGCCATGATTCCCCAGATTGTGGGGAAGGATAGTCTCGCCCGGGCCAATGCCATGCACCAGGCCGCCAACAGTGCGGCCCTGATCGGAGGGGCTGCTTTGGGTGGAATGGCCGTGGCCGGTCTCGGGTATGAGTGGATATTTTTTCTCAACGGGATGTCTTTTTTGATTTCCGCCGGGTTTGAATCCTTTATTAAAATTTACCCGGGCCGGAACCCGGGGACAAAAAACAGCCTGGGGTCCGATATCAAAGCCGGGTATCTCTATTTACTGGGCAGCCCATCCTTGGTGGTGATTTTATTTATGGTCATGGTGATCCATTTTTTTGTGGGGGCCATTGAGGTGTTCATGCCGGTGATTGCAGATCATTTTTTAGACAATGGCCCAAAAACCCTTGGCTTTTTCCAGGCAGCCCTGGTCATGTCTCTTTTGTTAAGCCGGAGTTCTCTTGGGGGAACAAAAAAGACCGCTCTGTTTTCTTCGGTCATGGCCATGGGGTGTCTTCAGGCGGTTACGTTTTTTTTGCCCGGGTCTGGCAGCGTTCAAAAAATTGGATTTATCCTTTGTTTTTTTTTCTGGGGCTGCGCCATGATCCGGGCGGCAGTCTCTTTTAAAACATTGATCCAGGCCCTGACAAAAAATGAATATGCAGGCCGGGTGTTTGCCCTGGCCGCCACCATCGGAAACGGCTCTATTCCGGCGGCCATGATATTTTTTGGCCTGTTGCTGGACAAAAGCGATTTTCAAAAGCTTTTTTCCCTGTCCGGCTTGATTTTGGCAGGACTGGGCCTGACATTTTTAATTTTATTTAAAAAGGAAAACAAATGACAAGAAGGAGCGTAACCCCAGGGCCAAGGAAGATCCAGCGGGTCCAGACCGGAGTGAGAATGGAAAAACGGCTGATCAAGGTCCTCAAGGGGCTGGCAGAATACCATGATATGACCCTGGGAGATCTTTTGGAAGGCATTGTTCTCCACGCATTTGAGGGCAGGGCCCCGTTTAACCAAGAAAATCTGGCCCGGATAAGCGATTTGAAAAAAATTTACGGTTTGGATTTGACCTTTCAGGACAGTCACAGGCTTGTGGAATCCTAACCCGAATATTTCCTAACCTGAGGGTCAGAAATTGATAATTTGAGGCAGCCGGATATTAATTTGTTTAAATACAGCAAGTTATAATTGCTTGTCCAGTCAATTCCAAGGGTAGTCACCCTTCGGGCGAACCGATTTTACCTCATCTGGGTTGTTGCAGACCGCTCGCAGTAGACTCACTAGGGCTTCACGGTCTGGCACCTTGCAGCTAAAGCAAAATCGATTCGTGGAACATACGGGCTGAAGGGTCTTGTCTCTAATGGGCATGCCCGGAGCCCGTGCATTGCCCTGGTCCATGCTCGTGTTCATGGCCCTGTCCCTTGCCTGCAAAGCGGTTGTACAAAATGAGCCCTGCCAGGATCATGGCTGCGGAAATTTGGACAGAATAGGGCACAAGCTCTGAGGCCTGTCCCACAATTGCCTGGGGATTTATGTTCATGAGGGTGTATATCCAGTCGATCATCATTCCCATGGCCAAAGAGCAGACCGCAATCATTGATAGATAGATAATAAGTGCCCGGGTGTTAAACAGGTTTTTAATAATGTTCATTGTCGCGGCATTGGTGGCCGGGCCTGCCAGGAGAAAAACCAGGGCAGCACCGGGATTGAGTCCCTTGAGAATCAGTGCGGCTGCAATGGGGGTGGAGGAGGTGGCGCAGACATACATGGGGATACCTGCTGCCAGCATCATCAGCATGGAAACAAATGGATGGTCATTGGCCCAGAGGGTCAAGTCTTCGGGAAAGAAAAAGGTGATGGCTCCGGCGATAAGGATGCCGATCATAAAGGGTTTTGCAATGTCTGTGAGCAATTCACCATAGGCATATTTCAGGCCGATGATCAGCCGTCGGCCCAAGGGCGCGTTAAATCTGTCTTCCTTGTCACCTGCACCGCAGGTGGTGTGGCAGCCTCAGGTGCTGCCAGGCTGGGGCGAAATCGAGGGTTTCACGGTTTCTTTGCCTAAAAAATTTTGGACAATACCCGTACTCACGGCGGTTATAAACCCTGCCACCGGCCGGACGACGGTCATGATCGGATCAAGCATGGCATAGGAGACGGCAATGGAGTCCACCCCGGATTCAGGGGTGGCAATCATAAACGAGAGGGCTGCCCCGGAATTGGCGCCCTGTTTTTTCAGGCCCATGGCAACCGGCACGACCCCGCAGGAGCACAGGGGAATGGGGATGCCGAAAATGGCAGATAAAAATACCGGTTTGATTTTCCCCGTGCCCAGGTAATGTTTGATTTTATCAGCCTTGAAAAAGACATAGAGAATGCCGGCCACCAAAAAACCAAACAGCATGTAAACGGCAACATCCAGGTAAAGAAACCAGGATTCTTTTAATATTTCATGTATAATGGTCATGATTATCCTTAAATTCTATAAATGGTATCTAATGCCTCACGTGTGCCAGGCTGGTCTCTAACAATGAACTGACATGGTCGTCATCAAGCGAGTAGTATACAATTTTTCCCTCTCTTCTGTTTTTAACAATTTTTAAAGATCTTAAAATTCTCAGCTGGTGGGATACGGCGGATTCTGTCTGACCGCAGATTGCTGAAATATCGCAGACACAATGTTCCTGGTGCCTGAGGCAAAGAAGAATTTTCAACCGGGACGGATCTCCCAGTGCCTTGAAAATGGCTGCCATATCAATAATGTCCTCTTTACAGGGCAGATTTTCAGCCGTCTTGTTGACCTCTTTTTCATTGATGCATTTAATTGTGCACAGATCCATATGTCACCTCTTCATTTGAACAGTTGTTCATATGTTAAGGTAGCCGTCTTTGATTGTCAAGGGCGTTTTTAAAAAAGGGTCAAAGGGCGGATAAATGGTCCAAGGCTGTTTTTGCATCCAGAACTGCCGTATAAATCAGGTTGGAATGGCGTTTTTCCTTGATGAGGCCCTGGGGGTCGATTTCCATATAGGAAGGGTTGATGGCCCCGCCAATGGCAAAGATACCTTTGCGGCTGGTCTCCAGGGTGTGGGAGAGCATGAGCAGACGCTCTCCTTGTTTGGCGATTTTGCAGATGGCGCCTGTGCAGGTGATCTGCTGAAGATTTAAATGGTCAAAAATTGCGGACGGGCCGTGGTGGCCGATACAGGCAATGACATTTTTCATGGGAAAATTCATGCCCTGGTATAGATAGAGATCCCGGTCCATGGCCGCCCCGGACGTCTGGTGAATATAGAGCCGGTCAATGCCGTCGGCATCCACCTCCCCGATCTTGGGCACTGCCCGCTGGAGAATCTTGATATGCCCTCCCAAGAGCATCTCTTCACCCAGGTCCCGGGTCGTATCCTTGTTGATTTCAAAGGTTTCCTTGATATGGGCCCAATAGACTGATGTGTGGTCGTCAGCCTCCCGCTTGATTTTGGACAGGGATGCCACCACGTCGGCCGCGGCATTTCCCCCGCCAATGACCAATACATTGATGCCGATATAATCTTCCCCGTTTTCAATATTCCGGGCCACGGTTTTGGCCTCCCCGTAAATCCCTAAGTCATTGGGGATATTGCTCCCGAATCCCAGGATAATATTTGAGGTGAGATAGGTGGCCGAACCGGTTTTGACCTGGTACTCAGGATAATCGCCTTCAATGGTTTTAAATTCTTCATTATACCGGATGTCAAGGCCTGAGTCTTTTGCCGCATCCCTGGCCTGGTCAATATAGGCTTCCACCGGAACCCTGGCGTCCGGGGGGTTGATTTCATCCACGGCAAAGGGTGCTGTGTACCGTTTCGGGATGGTGGGATAGACTTTTTTCCCCTTGGGATAGGTATCAATGATCCCCTGCATGGGGGTAGAGCCTTTTTCCAAAATCAGGCAGGACAGGCCTGCTTTTTTGGCCAGAATTCCCGCTGCCATGCCGCCGGAGCCGGCACCGATAATGAGGATGTCCAGTTTTTTTGTCATATGAGGGGTCTCCTGAATGGGTTTTAAATTTTAAATGGGAGTCAATTTATCACAGTGATTTATACGGTGTCCATGCAAATTTGACCTGCCAGGGGAAAAAGCAGTTTCCAATGGTTTAAAATTATGACAGAAAGATTAAGGACTTTTATCTCTTAATTACGGAAGGCAGTTATGGATGATGATATATTGATTTTTAACGGGATGATGCTGACCATGGAAGAGGGTCTGCCTGTGGTCAAAAACGGGGCCGTGCGTATCCAGGGCAATACGATTGCCGCCTGCGGTGACCTGCAATCTGTGGATGACGCCAGTGCGAGCCTTCGGATTGATGCCCGGGGCGGGATCATTATGCCGGGACTGGTGAACGGGCACACCCACGCACCCATGTCCATGTTCAGGGGGCTGGCAGATGATCTGCCCCTGGATGAATGGCTTAACGAGCATATCTTTCCGGCCGAGGCCAGGCAGGTCAACCCTGAGTCTGCGGCAAAGTGGACGGCTCATTCCTGTCAGGAGATGCTGTTGGCCGGCATTACCACCTGTTGCGACGGGTACTTTTTTGAAACCCATGTGGCAAAGGCCATGGCAAAGATCGGCATCCGGGCGGTGGCCGGCCAGGGAGTGATTGATTTTCCTGCCCCGGGCATCAAGGATCCCAAAAAGAATATTGCCCATGCAAAGGCGTATGTGGAAGAGGTCAAAGGACGGTATCCCTGCATCCTGCCGTCTATTTTTTGCCATTCTCCCTACACCTGTTCCAAAGCCACACTCCAGGCGGCCAAGAGTGCAGCACAAGAGGCCGATGTACTGTTTCAGATTCATGCGGCTGAAACTCAAAATGAATCCATACCCCAAGGCCATGGGCATTCTGTTATTTCCTATTTGGACAATATCGGTATCCTGGATGAAAAAACCCTGCTGGTCCATTCGGTCTGGGTAGATGAGGCAGATTTAAAGATTATCCAAAAAAGAAAATCCAAGGTCATCCATTGTCCGGAGTCTAATATGAAGCTGGCATCGGGCATTGCACCGGTGCCCAAAATGCTGGATGCCGGCATTGTGGTCGGGCTGGGAACCGACGGGTGTGCATCCAATAATGACCATGATTTGTTTTCCGAGATGGATACGGCTGCCAAGCTCCACAAAGTGGCCTGCATGGATCCTTGTGTCATGGATGCCCGGACCTGCCTTGCAATGGCCACCATAAAGGGGGCAGACGCTATTGGTCTGGGGGATAGGACCGGCTCTATCCGGCCGGGAAAACTGGCAGATATCATTATTGTGGACAGGTCAAAGCCCCATATGGTGCCCATGCATGATCCGTATTCAACGCTTGTCTATGCAGCCAAATCCTCGGATGTTTCATGGGTCATTGTGGACGGGATTGTCAGGGTGAAAAAAGGACGGCTGATTTAAAAAAAGGTTGCCGCCTGCCCGTCAGGGTCGGAACGGGCAGGCGGCTGGATAATGTTTGCCAAGGAGATGGGGTTTGTTATTGAGAAACAACATCCTTCATTATCCAAGAAACACTGGTAGTTTTCTATCTACAGGGTAATTATTTGTCAATATTAATTTGTAATTGTAAAAAATTCAGATCAAAAATAACCAATACCAACTAAGTCCAACTATACTCTTCGAAAAGAGGACGGGTCTGGTTGGGCGGTCTTTTTTTAGCGGTTCGAAAAATCAGGTGGCTGCTCGTCTGATTTGGGCATGGTCCCTTAAAATTTAAAGTCTCTTTTAAAATTTCTTTGTTTTTTTAATGGGATTTGATTCAAATAAAAGGTGAATCGTATTCACCTGGGTCTGATGTTTATGTAATCTGATCATGGGCGTTTCCCCTGAGCTCCCGTGCAAAGAACTTAGGTTAAACAGATTGATCATGAGGTGTGAAATGAAACCGCTGATAGACGGAATGCTGACAGGACTTTTACTTCAGCTGGCCCTGGGGCCGGTATTTTTTTATATTCTTGGAATCACAATGGACAGCAACTATATGAATAGTCTGTCTGCCATTTTCGCTGTTACTCTGGCTGATTATATTTTTATTGTGTTGTCATTGATCGGGATTGGCCCGTTTTTTCAGTCGGAAAAGGTGAAAATATGGGTTGGCATGACCGGCGCCATTGTTTTAATTTTATTTGGGATTTTGATTTTTTACAAGGGATTTATGGTTTTCAGCGGGCCGAAACCGCTCATGGAGTGGACCCTGGTCAATAGCTTTACCAGCTGTTTTGCCTTGACCATATCAAGTCCTTTAACCATTGTTTTCTGGGGCAGCATTTTTTCGGCAAAGGCCATTGAAAAAAGATATAAACAAAAGCAATTGGTGATATTCGGCCTGGGTACCGGGGCATCCACTTTTATCTTTCTCTCTTTGACCATGATGATTTTGTCTTTTTTAAAATCAGAAATACCCCATGTGGCGGTGCAGATTTTAAATTGCAGTGTGGGTCTGGCCCTGATTTTTTACGGGACCCAGCGCATGTTAAAACAGGGCAGGCCAAGGCAAAAAAAAGGCATTTGACCCAATGTGTGTCGTTCTTTTCCAAGTCCTTGATTTATGCTGAATATAAATACCGGCTTTCAGCGCCTGTACAAACCGCCCCAATTCACCGTCTAATTTTTATTTGTTTAAATATGGGAATGTTCCATGCTTTTCTGGCCTTCAGCAGGGTACCTTCTTACGGCGGCAAGCGAGCGACAAATGAGGTGTATAAGTCATACTCCGCAGTGAGGAGCAAACCAAGGCAACCCAAAAGATGGTTTAGTATGGTGGATCAGGCAAACCGGTATAGGGCTTGTCTTGAAGGGGATTAGCATATATAAGAAATGGGATGCAATTGAAGATTTAAAGGAGGATCCCATGCTCGATTTTATTTTAACCCAGGCCCCCGCTCTTTTTCCTCTCCCATGCCAGATCCCTTATCATTGGTTTAAAAAGAAAAAGGCCCTGGCGAGCCACCCGGGAAAAGGGAACATGGGACCCCTTTGCTGCGCCATACAAGAGATTTGATTTCCAATGTTTGCCCAGATCTGCGGGATTTCCATTTTTCATGAATCCTTGGGCCGGGGCCTGCCCTTGTTCTGCCTCCACGGGTCCGGGGTGGATCATCGATCCATCAAGTCGGGGATGGAGTCTGTTTTAAATGGTCTGTCCGGGATTCAACGGATTTATTTTGACCTGCCCGGCATGGGGCAATCCCAGACCCATCCTCAAATACTCAGCTCGGATGATATGCTGGAAATCGTGCTTCAATTTATTGACGAGATGATCGGGCCTGATCAGCCCTTTGTCCTGGCAGGATATTCCTATGGGGGGTATCTGGCCAGGGGAGTGGTGGCTGAAATGCCCCGGCGGGTAAAGGGCATGATGCTTTTGTGTCCTGTGATCAATTTATCACGGCATGCCCGGCATTTGCCACGGTTTAAATGCTGTGAAAGGGATCAAGAATTCGTGGACGGGCTTACAGATGAGCAGTTCAGCCTCATGGATCAATTTGTCACCATTCAGACCCCTGATGTGTGGGATAATTACCTGAGCCATATTCATCCTGCCTTGTCCCTTGCTGACCCGGGTCTGATGAAAAGGATCAGGGACTCGGGGTTTTCCAGAAACGTGGACGATCCAAGGCTGCCCGTATATGACGGACCGGTCCTGGTCCTCACGGGCCGGTATGATGTGACTGTGGGATATGAGGATGTCTGGAAAATCTATCCCAGGTTTTCCAATGGGGAATTTGTGGTATTGGACCGTGCCGGCCATCTGCTCCATATGGAGGCGCCTGAGCTATTTCAAACCCATGTCCGGAACTGGATGCAAAGGGTTGTTGCTGATTAATCCGCCTGGGAGGATGCCAGGCGGATTAACCTCGCTTTATGGTCAAAAATCTTTTATATCAGATCATGACATTGAAGGCGCCAGGTCCGAGTTTCCAAGCCCCTTCTTCTTTGACAAGGGTGTAGGTGGTTTCAAATTCGTGTTCCTGGATCAGGCCGAAAATATACCCAACGATCCTGTAAAGGGGATTGATACTGCGAAGGGCCGTGGTCTGGAGTTTGACAACAGCCTTGTCCTCTGTTATTTCCAAAACCTGGGTTTTCATGAGAATGGGATGCATTTTAAGATAACTCATCTGATATCCCCGGTTTTTTGCATTTTGCTCTTTTACTCTCAGGTAAAGCCCGACCATGTCTACATCATTTTCATTGACCCGGGCATCAACACTTAAGAAGTCTGCCATTGAAGCGTCCAGCATATAATAGGCTTTTGCAAACCCTTTGACCGCAGATTCAGGGGTGTTTCCCTGGGCCCAGGCAGCCGAAGCTGTAAGGCAGAGGCCAAGGCTCAGGACTGCCAGAAGAAAAATAGGTTTCAAGCGCTTGTTCATGAATTTTGTTCTCCTTTTAATTTTACATTCAATTAATCCTAATAATTGCCACTCTAATATCAAATACGCTGTCAATATTCAATAAGTTAAATCCGTCCGGGCAGGGCCAACCCCAGTAAATATTTCCAATGGCATCTCGTCCTGATTCAGCCCAATCCTGTTTGCCCATGATTTTTCTGACATGAATCTGGATTCATAGCGGCATTTAGTCTTTTTGTATCCGTATTTTTTGAACAAAAGTCCTGAAATCAGAACAATTATCTGATTGAATTTCCTTTTTTTTTATCCTATTTTTTTCACCGTTTCGTGCACGGAATTACCCTTTTGGCTTGTTCGTCCGTTTTTTACGGCGGCTGAATTTGATGATCCCAATACCTTTAATTGTAAGGGGGTAATTTTTGAAACCCACAATTCAGAACCAAGGCGGGCGGTCTAACGCCACAGCCCCCTTGCATTTATATCAAACTTTCCGGTTTTTTGTCCCCTTGACCCGTGGCATGGCTGTTCTCTTGCTGGGTCTACTCATACAGGCCCTTTGGGTTTCTACCGTGGATGCCAGGGATCCTGCAAAAAGGGTGTATAATTTAAACGACACAGGCCCTGGCTCCTTAAGATCTGCGATTTTCGATGCCGCCTTTGGCGGCAACATTGTTTATGATTCAGACCTTTCAGGCACCATTCTCCTTCAGTCAAATCTGCCCGATGTCAACAGGAGGTCCGAATTTGAAAATTATGAAGGGATTACCCTGTCATACACGGGGGGGACCAACATCCATCTCATCAATTTTTCCGGGCCCGGGTGGATGCCCGCAAGTTCTGCCCAATCCCTTGAAATTTCAGGCAGTGGCAATGTATCTGCCATCAAATCAGAGGCCTATTTAAATTTAGGCAGGCTTTTTTCAAATATCCATGTGGTTTCTGAAGGCGCAAGGGCCTATGGCATTCAATGTACAAGCGGGGATCTTCTCCTTGATGATTACAGCGGCTCAATGGTGGTGAATGCCCGTGACAGTTTTGCCTTTGGCATATATTCAGGCAATGATCTGTCGCTCAATAGGATTTCGGGCAGTATTCAGGCCAAAACCGGAGATTACTTTGCTTATGCCCTGCATTCAAACAACGATATGAGATTTGACTCCCTTTCCGGCCGGTTTTCAGCTGAGGCCAAAGGCCCCTTTGCCGTGGGAATCTATTCTTCAGGCCAGCTTGTGGGGAATTTAAGCCCTTTCGGGCAAATTTCAGGTGTGGTCACGGCCAGTGCCCACGGTCCGGCCGTGGCGGTTGGAGCCAAAAACGGGATGGATATAAAGGTCATTGGCACCCTTGTTGCCCAAGATACCTCCGGAAATGACCAGGCCTATGCCATTGCCTCTGGCGAGGCGGACATGATCTCCTGGCTCATGGGCAATCACCCCTATTGGGATACCCAGGGAGGGGCTGATGACAAGGTGGTCCTGGGGGACGGGGCATCAATCACAGGGCATATTGACCTTGGTGACGGTGTTAATCGCCTTACCCTGGAAGGAAGCGGCCGGCATTACGGCCATGTGAACAATGTCACATCCATGACCAAGACCGGTTCCGGTACATGGGAATCGGGCAATGTCGCTGTGAAAAATCTTTTGTCTGTCAATGCCGGGCACCTTGATTTGAGTTCAGGCACCCGCCATTTCATCGGCATTAATCCGGTCGGGACAAATCTTTCCATCAGCCCCGGCGCCTCTCTGAGTCTTGGCATCCATGAAATTGATCAGCCGAATATGGTTGTCAGCAATACACTGGTTAACCGGGGAACAATCAACATCACGCCCAAAACATATATTCCCCCCGGCAAAACCGTTACCGTGGTGACAAGTCAAGAGCTGAACAATCTCGGGGTTCTGACGACAGATGCCCTGGTTTTGGACATTGCCGCCCAGGGAAACAATATTACAGCCACCAAAAAAAACTACAGAGACATTCCCTTGAAGACCGCCAATGCCAGGCTTCTGGCCAAAACGCTTGACACCCGGACACTCAGCAGCGACAGTGATATGGCCCATGTCGTGGCCATGCTGGATTCCTCAACCTCCTTGGCCACCTTTGAGGACGGTCTGAATCAGATGGGCCCCCAGGCCCTCTCAGGCATGTCAGCCGTGACCATGGACATGTCCAGGCTTTTCTTTTCAACCGTCACCGCACGGATGGCTCGGCTCAGACAGGGGGTTCGGGTTCTGGCCCGGAAAAAAAGAATGGACCCGAACGATCCTGAAACCTGGCCCCTGATGGCGTCTGCCGGGGAGTTGGCCGGCATCCTCTTTGATCCGTCCCAGGACAGTCATCAGGGGTTGCATTTTCAGGCATTGGGGCAGAAAAGTCATATGGACAGCCAGGAGGGCCATATGGGATATGACACCACCACTGCTGCCCTTGCCATGGTCATGGACCGTGTTTTTCCCCAGGCTGTTTTAGACAATAATTTTCTCGGGGGCCTGAGCATCGGGGTGGCTGATTCCAGTGTGCTCTACAGGGATAGAGGCCAGAGCAACGCTGATATCACAACTTACAGCCTGGGGGTTTACGGCAGTTTCTTTGACAAACACTGGTATCTGGATACCATTTTGGCCGGCGCATCCAGTGCATATGAGGTGAACCGATCAATCCCCTTTCTCAGCCGATGGGCAAAGTCCAACCCAAAGGGATACACCCTGTCGGCCAAAACCAGGGGGGGGTATACCTTTGATCTGGGTAAGCTGGGCCTGACCCCCATACTCAGCCTTGAGTATAACCGTCTGCATCAGGATGCCTATACTGAAACCGGGGCATCAGGGGCAAATCTCGGGGTGGCAGCTTGGGATGATAATTCTTTGAAAACCGGTCTAGGGGTCCAGGTGGACAGATCCTGGGCCACCGGGTTCGGCAGCATCATCCAAAGCCTATCCCTGTGCTGGGAACATGAACTGCTCACCCCCTCACGCCAGGTCAGCACCACCATTGCCGGCATGCCCGGACTGGTCTATACAAGTTTTTTGAACGCACCCGACCGGGATGCCCTGGTAGTGGACGCCTCTGTCACCTCTGTCACCACTTCCAGCCTTGCCCTTTCCCTGACCTACCAGGGCCGATTTTTGGAAGACAGCGGCAGCCACAGCCTTATTGGTGACCTGAAAATTTTGTTCTAAAATCAATTTGTAGGTCAAAATTCACCCAGGATGGAAAAGGAATAAAAACAAGGCTTTTAATCTTTTTGGGGTTCATGTATTTTCATGTGTGTGACATTGATCCCGGTGCCTTTTGATCCGGGCTCTGTAACTCTGGCTCTTTTTTTAAAAAAATTGAGACAAGATTAAGGAAACACCATGGCTGATACCTGGCAGATTAAACGGTTTGACCAGTTGAGCATCAACGAGCTATACGCGCTTTTGCGTCTGAGAACCGATATTTTTGTGGTAGAACAAAAATGTCCCTACCCGGAATTAGACGGCAAAGATGACCATGAACAGACCATTCATCTCTGGCAGTATGCACAGGACCATACCATGTCCGCCTATCTGAGGATCCTGGCCCCCGGGGTCTCCTATGCCGGGGCCAGTCTCGGCCGGGTGGCCGTTCATAAAGAATTTCGAAACCATGGCCTTGCCCACTCGATTGTGGACAAGGCCATTGACGTTGCCAAAGGCATCTGGCCCGAAAAGAAAATTGAGATCAGTGCCCAGGTCTACCTGACTCACTTTTATGAATCCCATGGATTCCAGGCCGTGTCCCCTCCTTATCTTGAAGACAATATTCCCCACATTGACATGGTCTTGAACCGGACTTAGTCTTTAGGTTGCAGGTCTGAATTGTTTTAAGCAAAATTTCAAATTCATTTACAGGAGTCGTGCAGTGCTCAAAATTTCCAATCAGGTGTCCATTTCTGAGTCCAATGTCAAGATTCAAGCCATCCGTGCCCAGGGGCCCGGGGGGCAGAATGTAAACAAGGTCTCCTCTGCCGTTCATTTACGATTTGATATCCTGAGTTCAGACCTGCCCCAGGTGTACAAGGATAAATTGTTGGCCCTAAATGACCAGCGCATCACAAGGGAGGGGGTGATTGTTATCAAGGCCCAGACCTTCAGGACTCTGGAAAAAAATAAAATTGATGCCCTAGAGCGCCTGATTTCCATGATTAGGCAGGCTGTGCGCGAGCCAAGGAAAAGAAAACCCACCCGCCCCACAAGATCTTCAAAGCAAAAGCGGCTGGACGCCAAGGCCAGGCACAGCAAGCAAAAGGCGTTGCGAAAAAAAATCGATTACTAGCAAATTCAAAAAGGAGAATACCATGACCTCATCCCTTTTTACCCCTTTTACCATAAACGAGTTTACCTTTAAAAATCGTCTTGGGGTGGCCCCCATGACGCGGATGTCTGCGTCACTGAACAGCATCCCCCGCCAGGATGTTTTAGATTTTCTTGTGACCCGGGCAAAAAATAATTCAGGCCTGGTGTATACCGAGGCCATTGTCACGGATTATGAGAGTGCCCAGGGCTATCCCGGCCAGGCCAGAATATTGAATCAGGAGCAGGTGGATGCCTGGAAAAAGGTGACAGATGAGATCCGCAGCCAAGGGGCGATTTCCATCTGTCAGGTTTTTCATTGCGGCCGCATGGCCTATGAAGGGGTTAACCCGGCAAACCGAGTGGTTGCACCCAGCCCTGTTACGCCTTCCCAGGATAATCCCATGACCCAAAAGCCCTATGATATTCCCCAAGAGATGACCCGGTTTGATATGGACCATGTTATTGCCGGGTTTGTGGAAACGGCCAGGGGGGTTGTTGAGGCGGGGTTTGACGGGATTGAAATTCACTGCGCCCACGGATATCTGCTCAGCCAGTTCCTCTCAGCCTACACCAACCAGCGGACGGATGCTTATGGCGGATCCATGGAAAACAGATTCCGGTTTATCCATGAGGTGATTCAGGCGGTCCGGCCTGAGATCCCAATGGAAAAGATGCTTTTTGTCAGGGTTTCCAACTGGGGAATTGCAGATATGGATGTTTCGCTCTTCCAGGACAAGGAGGAGTGGCAGGAGATGATCTCCTTGTTTTCCAACGAGCCCGTGGATGCCATTTCCGTGTCCTGCTATGACTTCCGTGACAAGGCCTTTGGTACAGATAAGACCATGGCTCAGCTTACCCGGGAGGCCACAACGCTTCCCATTCTCATCTGCGGAAAGGTCTATGACCGGAAAAGTGCAGAGGCTGCCTTTGCCCATGCTGACCTTGTGTTGTCCGGCAAATCCATGCTCCTGAATCCTGACTGGGTTGAGGATGTCCGGGCGGACAAGCCGTTAACCCTTTATGGCTCTGATGCGGCCGGTATCGCATATACGGAAACGCCTCTGCCCTAATGGGGCCCCAATTTTGGGGTGTTTTTTCACCCGGGGCAGGCCTGCCCCGGGTGTGTCTTTATCGCCATTTTGTTGTTTCCCCCGGTTGTTTCACATCCAAATTTAGCATCTCCATAACACCAGTCCAATAATTGTTCGGCATATATGGATTTATATCCAAAGTGTATGGCCAAACAAACTAGGGGAGCTTGTAATGATTCACGCATTAAAAGAGGATAGGTTAAAAGATAAGAACCAGGTCTTTTTTAAATTTGACTTTGATCAGATCATGGCCCGGATGGGCATTGATACTAAATCCCAGGACCGTTTTATCCGTTCTCTTCCTTTTTTTGGCAATGATGCCACCGCAGGAACTGAAAATGAGCTCCAGACTATAGTTTCAGGCCGGCGCAAGGATGTGGACCTGCCCCGAATAATAGAAGAATCCAACTATTATATGAATTTGGTCAAACAGGCCAGGGCAGGCGATACCTCTGAAAAAAGGGTGATGGCCCTGGAGCGCTTTTTAAAGGAAAAAAAGGACAGAAACTCAGTAGTGTCCGGTTAGGTTGTTGCATATAAAAAGCATCTAAAATCATTGAAAAAACAGTCGGTTTTGTGTTGACAAATGTGCGTAAAAATTTTTGTGCGCCTTGAAAATTTAACTCAAGGAGCTCAAATGACGCACATCTCAGTCCCTAAAAAACAACTACGGTCCCTGAACTTTGACAATTTCAGGTGCCCTCTGATAAAGTCACTTTCAAAAGCACCGGAATTACAATCTCGAGGAGACCGCCCTTTAAAAATGACATTCGAAGACCAGATAAATGCTTTGGTTTATTTCCATCTTCAGGAGCACAAGTCTGCCCGACATTTAATTCAGGATCTCAAGGAGAATGTTTTTGCTAAAGAAAATATTGCGCCAGACGGTGGTATCAGCCGTAGTAGTTTCTGTGAAGCCATCAATCACAGGGGACTCGAACAACTGCAATTTATCTTTGAGGATCTTTATAAACAGGCTCTTGAGTGTCATCCGGGTGAACACGCCGAGTTAGGAGAGTTGGTTTCCATTGACGGTAGTCTCATAAATGCAGTCCTTTCAATGCACTGGGCGAACTACAGAAAAGGAAGTAAAAAAGCCAAAGTACATTGCGGATTTGACATTAATCACGGAATCCCAAACAAAATCTTTTTGACTGAAGGCAACGGCGCTGAACGCACTTTTGTTCCCAAAATACTTTCCAAGGGGCAAACAGGTGTTATGGATCGTGGATATCAATCCCATAAAGAATTTGAGGTTCATCCGATTAATGCGTACCTTTTATTGTGAAGGTCCAAAAGTTTCAACCTGAAAAACTCCGAATCCCTGTATCCATAAGCTTTCCGTTTCATGGTTTTTATCTTGTTATTTGTCCCTTCTAAAGGACCTGTAGATATCCTGTAATCATAGTATGAAAGGATTCTTTGCCTGTGCACAGCCAAGGTCTTGGCAAATTTCATCAACATTGGAATTTTGGAAATATTGGCCAGATTGATCCAATTGCTGACTATCTTTTCAGCTGTTTCTTTTTTCTTTTGATTCCATATTTGCCTGAGTTCCTCTTTCATGTAGTAGACTACCAATAGCGGCTGATTTATTTTCAATGCTTCTTCTAACCGTTGGGCCTCCTTCTTGTCATCACTGAGGTTTTCGGGATTTTTTAACAAAAGCCACCGGACTCCCTTCAGAAGTTTTTGTTGCCCGGTATTGGCAAGAAGGTTGTAGAGCTTTCGCCTGAAATCCGACAGTTTCTCATTGAACAATTTAACAACATGAAATCTGTCAAAGACAATTGCTGAACCAGAAAGATTTTCAATAACAGCACTCAAGTATGCCGGGGACATATCGATGCTGACGGCTTTGATTTTTGCTTTCGATATTTTCACTTTTGTCCAAAAAGATTTCAAAGCTTCACCACCTTTTCCTTCTCCCACGTGCAGAATTCTACCGGATTCCAGATCCATCACGATGGTCAAGTATTTATGCCCTTTCCCTATGGAAATTTCATCTATGGCAATCTGCCGGACTTTCTCAAGGGGGATATTTCGATAACGCCTCAGCAGGTCTTCTTTCTGGATCTGCTTTATCGTATCCCAGCTGATCCTTAAATGGATGGCAATATCTTTGATTGTCATGAACTGAGACAACTCCAAGACATACCGTTCAAAAGCCCGGGTATAGCTTTTCCCCTCCTGGGCAAAGGATAGTTTGATTTGCCGGACAAATTGACAGAACGAACACCAAATTCTCTGGATAGCCGTCCTGAGAATCACGGGTTTTGAACCTACCGGTATTGTTCTGAGATCTCTTGTCACAATCCCTTTCCTGGTGACGGACCTGGAATTACATTCCGGGCATTTTACCGCCTCTGGTTTTGGTATGAGTTCAAAAGTGATTATTCCACCGATGAAACGTGTTGTTTTATAAAAGTAGTCACGAAGGCCAAAGGCATGGTATATGAAGCTTGTGGACATTAATTCATTCTCCGATTTTGTGCGAATAACACAAAAAAATTAGAACATGATCATGTTCACACCATCATTTCAAGCATAAAAATCCTTACTGTGTTATTGCCTTCCCAGTGATGTTTCTCAGTCCAGGTACGCGATTTTCTGATGAACCTTATTTTACTGATCTCTGAAACGGCTTTTTTCGGATACCAGTCTCCTTATATCCTTTACTTTAGGAATCTGACCCGGGAGCATGTCCCCTATTCTGAAACAAAGGTGATGATTTTTCACGGGATACTGGTTCTGGTAAAAATCGGGGCCATTCTTTTGTCCATACCGTTCTGGCGTCAGACAGGAGTGCTGTGATGAAAAAAAAAGTATCTTCCCTTTTGTGTGTTGTCTTTTTGGCCGGTATCCTGGCAACCGCTGTGGTGTATAATTTATCAAAACCCCGGGTGCTGGTTCTCCAGAGTTATGAACCCGGTTATGCCTGGACCCGGGATGTGGATGCGGGGCTGAAAAGGATCATAGACAAATGGAACGGATATTCTGTGACTTGGCACTATATGTCCACCAAAAAGCATGTGGGCAAAGAATGGCTGGAGCGGACCGGCATCATCGCAAGAAAAGCCGTTCGCAGGATCCGGCCCCGGGTGCTGATTGCAGTGGATGATTTTGCCCAATCCCTGGCCGGCAAATATTTTGTAAATGATCCGGAGATGGATATTGTTTTTGCCGGAGTCAACGGATCCATCGAGCCTTACGGATATGAGGGGGCTGAAAATGTAACCGGGATTTTTGAACGCAAGCAGCTCAATGCGGTAAAAGAGACCATTCTTGCCTTTGAAAGCAAAAAGACTCATCCCAAGGCCGACCCTTCTTTGCTTTATATCCTGGATACCTCTTCTTCCCTTCAAAAAGGGCGGTCGGTTATTGACCAATATGATTGGGACCCGATCCATTATAAAGGATCGGTGATGGCGGATCATTTTGAAGACTGGAAAGAGATTGTTAAGGGGAACGGCTCCCGGGTGGATTATTTTATTGTGGTCAATTACCGAAGGCTTCCCGTTTCAGAGGATAATCCCAACTATGCAGATCCCAAAGCCGTGATGGCCTGGACTGAAAAAAATGCTCTGCCCCCGGTCATCGGGATCAATGCATTTAACGTGGAAGATGGTGCCATGATTTCCATTGGGGTTTCACCTTTTGAGCAGGGAGAGGTTGCCGCCAAAATGGCCCAGACAATCCTGGAACAGGATATACGTGCCGGGACCATACCCATCCAGAGCAACAGCCAGTACATTGTTGCCATACGCAAAGCCTTTTTAAAGGCCAGAAACATGGAATTGCCCGCCATATATGAAGCCTTTGGACGGGCAACCGCAAATTTTTACGAAGAATGAAAATCAAATGAAACAAAAAACTTTTTTGCCCGAGCTTGAGGCGATTCGAAAAATTCAGACCTATGTTTCAAGCGCCCTGCCCATGGCGTTTCAAACCCCGGAAAAGTCGGGCCAAATTGAATTGATTTTAGAAGAGGTGGTTATCAATATAGTTAATTACGCCTTTTCAGACCTGGAAAACGGATTTATTACGCGTGGGCGTTGAAGATAAAAAAAATGGTTTTGAAATTGAAATCCGTGACAATGGAAAAAAATTTAACCCCCTTGAGATGGCTGACCCGGATGTGGATGCACCTTTGGATGAACGGGACCCCGGCGGTCTGGGCATCTTTTTTGTCAAACAGCTTTCCGCAGATGTGATCTATTTAAGAGAGGATAACAACAATGTGCTGCGTTTGGTTTTATAACCTTTAAATACGAGGGACTAAAGTGAGCCTAAATCAAGATTCAGATAAGCTGACACTATTATCCGGACTGGCCATGCTGCTCCAGAGTTGTGAAGGGGAAGGTGAAATTATTGAGGTGATTTACTGGTACCTGCCCCGGCTCTTTCCCCGTACCCAAGGACGGGTGTTTCTCAACGATGAACGCTCCGGCCAGCTTGTTTCCGTATTTGCCTGGCCCGAAAAAGAGGATGCTGGAAATGATTTTCCTGTAAAAGATTGTTCCGCGCTCTTGGAGGGAACGGCTGTGGATGTGTTTGAGTCTCAAAAAAAGGCTTGTATTGATTGCGGCTGCGGAGGCTTGTGTACCCCTTTTCGCCAGGCCAAAGACGCCTTCGGCCTGTTTTGCCTGCACGGAACTCAACAAGACGCCTTGTCGTCAAGGTGCAAGGGGCTTGCCTTTATCACAACCGAATATCTTTCCATGGCCATATCCAATATTCGGCTCAAAAGAAAACTGCGTGAGTTGACCATCATGGATCCTTTGACCAGCCTGTACAACCGGCGGTATATGGGGGATGTGCTGGCCCGTGAAATTAAAAAGGCAAAACGGTCCAAAGCCAGTCTGGGCATGATTATGGTGGATCTTGATTATTTTAAACGGATCAATGACCGGTTTGGCCATGACGCCGGGGATGAAGTCCTGAAAAGGGTTGCGGCCCTGCTCAAGGCCGAGGTCAGGTCTGAGGATGTTGTCTGCAGGTTTTTGGGGGGGGGAATTTTTTATTCTGCTGGGCACTGGGGAATACACAAATTATCTTGCGCGGGCAGAGCAGTTGAGAGAGAAAATTAAAGGCCTTGAGCTTGTATGGAAAGGCTATAATCTCGGTCCTTTGACCGCCTCTTTAGGGGTGGTGGCGTTTCCAGTTCACGCAGATTCACTTGAAGGGGTGATGAAAGTGGCGGATCAGGCCCTTTACCTTTCCAAGGCAAAGGGACGGGACCGGGTCAGCGGCGGGGCAGATCTTTAAAACGAATGAACCGCCTTTGTTTAAAAAAGAGAGGCAGAGGCAATAATTTGACGGCCGCAGTTTGCGGACGCCCATATTTTATGAGATAGTAACAGCGGTTGTAGATTTTTTGAACAGGGCAGAAACAGGACCTTTCGTTGTCTGACAGGATACAGGTGACCGGACAGATTAATGGATTACGGTCATAGGAATATGTCAAGGTCTGCACCGAGTTTTACACAAATTCATAGGGAAATAATGCCATGGCAATGACCGTAAGGGTGATGGAGATCATCAACAAGGCCAGAGTTGAAGTTGAAAAAATAAAAAAAGAACAACTGGGGCTTGATAAAAGGCTGGAACAATTTTCCAAACGGGCTGAGGCAATACAAGATCAGCATAAACGCAACCTTGATCAATTGGGTCTCTCTCCTGCTGACCTTGAAAAACAGATTCAAAAAGGAGATTTGAACAAAGAGGGTGTTGAAATGTTCATAACCCAGGTGAGCAAGAAGGGGACAAACCCTCTGCCCAAGACCTTAAAATTCCTTGAACCTTTTTTGCCAAAGCAGCAAAACCAGGCCCCTGAAAAACAAGAGCAGCCTTCATTGGCCAAAAAGAAACGTTTACGAATAGACCTATAGGAAATTATCTCATGACTGACCCTATTGGAGTGACAGGCGTATTGGTTACGGCCCATAAAGAGGGCAAGCTTGGAAATGTCGGGGAAGAAAGTTGGACCGCAAAAAAAGTGGGTAACCTGACAAATTGGGAATGTTCAGAATTCTGTGTCACGGTTTCGGTTCTCGGATCTGCCTCAGCGCCAGCGGAAGTAAAAGTCAGGTCCGAGAATGGGCCTTCAATCAGCCACGTCGGAGGAGTTGACTTTTGCTGGAGTGGAGTTCCTGGAACCATCTTTTCCATCTGTAAATAAATCCCTATCAAATTCCCAGCTCTTTATCCAGCCGGCCTTCAAAGAAAATTGCCAACTGGGAAATTGTCAGTGACCAATTTTGAATCGGCATTGTCCATTTTTTACTGGCGTTCTGGATCCCCATGTAAAGCAGCTTTAACAGGCTGTCCTGGTTCGGGAATGATCCCTTTGTTTTGGTCAGTTTTCGAAACTGTCGATGCACAGCCTCAATGGTATTTGTGGTGTATATTATCCGTCGAATCTCTTCTGGATATTTAAAGAAATGACTGAGGCGTTCCCAGTTGTTCCGCCAGGATTTTATCACAATCGGGTATTTGTCATTCCATTTATTTTCCAAGATATCCAGTTCTTCTTCGGCCAGATCCTTATTGACCGCTTTATAAACACGTTTTAGATCTGCCATAAATTCCTTTTTATTTTTGGAACCAACGTATTTCAATGAATTTCGGATCTGGTGGACTACGCAGAGTTGAACTTCTGTGTCCGGGAATATGGTCTCAATGGCCTCGGGAAAACCTTTTAGACCATCAACACAGGCAATCAGGATATCTTTTACCCCTCGGTTTGAAAGGTCTGTTAACACCTGCAGCCAGAAGTTCGCACCCTCATTCTCGGATATGTACAGCCCAAGAACCTCTTTGCGGCCCTCGATATTCACCCCAAGAATTGTGTAAACGGCTTTGCTGCCGACCTTTCCGTTTTCTCGTACTTTATAATGTATGGCATCAAGCCATACGATTGGGTACACATTTTCCAACGGCCTGGCCTGCCATTCTTTGACGGTATGGATGATTTTATCGGTAATGGTGCTCAGAGTGGCATTTGAAATCTCAAGTCCATAGATTTCCTGTAAATGGGAAGCCATATCATTATAACTCATGCCCAGGCCGTAAAGGGCTATTATCTTTCTTTCAATTTCATCGCTGAGCGTTGTCTGATGTTTTTTGACGATCTGTGGAGAGAAGGTTCCGGCCCTGTCACGCGGGGTTTCCAGCTCAAATTTACTATCCAGGGATTTAATGGTCTTTTTGCTTTTTCCATTACGGCGGTTGGCAGAAACTTCCTGCCCGAGATGGGACTCCAACTCTCCTTCAAGAGCAGCTTCAGCAAGATTTTTGATTAATGATGTAAGGACGCCGCCCTTACCTGTGAAGGGTTTACCTTCCTGGATGCCTTTAAGGGCTTTTTGAAAATCAAATTCGGTGTTTTCTTCGGTCATGTCAGTTCTCCTTATTTAGCTGAGTATATCAGCTTTCATTTAACTGACACAGAATTTTGAACGCCCTCGACAAATTCGCCTTTGGAAGCCTTTGCCGTGGTGGCATCCTTTTTTGCCGGCCAGCAGTCCCAGACAATGGCAGATACCCTTGTTAGGTATAAGGATAAACACAAAGAATATAAAGATACCCTCGAGCTTTCCGAAGCTGCCCATGTTTTAAAATCAGAGGCTGCCGCAGCAGACGGTAAGGGTGACAGCCCGCCAACAGCAGATAAAGCGTTCAGGGACGGGATGGATAAGGTTTTAACGGGTACGGGCAAAAGGTTCAGCGATATTGTAGAAAAAAAGGACAAAAAGTACGAGGTCGGGGAGGACCAGGCCCAAACCTGTATCGATGCCATCAGCCAGAAAAAAGACATACTTTCAACCGAACTTCAGGCCATATCCACAGACATGGATATGGCGGTCAAGGATTCCGGGGAAGCCGAGTTCATGGCTGCCAATGCCGTGAGTAATTTGACAGATCTGTTAGGAACCCTGGGAAAACAAGCAGGAGGATAAATGAATACATCAATGCCGGAATTTACAGAAAAAGAGATGCTCAAAGAGTTTAAAAATGCGGCCCAGTATGTGGACGACATTTTATACGGGCGAAAAACCATTGCCCAGGTCACAAAGATTTCCAAAGAAGAAATCGAGGACACATTTGTAAAGGCTCAAAATGCCCTGAGCCTTGAGGATTATAAAAAGGCCGCCCTACTGTTCCAGGCGATTCTTGTGGTCAACAATAAGGACATGAGGGCCCTTTTGGGCCTGGCAGGTGCCCTTGAAGGGAAAAAAGATTTTGCCCTGGCCGCCACCGCCTATGTGGCAGTGATGATGGCCAATTTCCAGGACCCTGTTGCTCCTTTTCGGGCGGGCCATTGTCTGATGAATATGGGAAAAAAGCAGGAGGCTGTAAAAATGTTTCAGCTGGCCCAAGATTGTGATGAAAAGAGATGTTCGAGTGAAAAGAGAAAGTATATTCAAAAGGCAAAAAATATTTTAAAAGCCTTGTCCTGAAACTCTCTGACCTGTTTTACCAGGTCTTTTGGACCGGAGTGTTTTGGTCGCCTGCCACGGGCTGCCCGGTTTTTTTGGGGTGTCCGCAACAAAAAATGAAACAGCAGGTATGATTTTTTCACATACAAAATAAGGATAGATACAATTGAAAGACCAAGGTACCAGCAAAGAAGAACTTTTAGAAGAGTGGGATTTTGTAAAACAGGATGCACGGGCATATTTGGATGCCGCGCCCTTGCTGCCTGAGCTTTTTAATATGGATAAAAATACCCTTGGCCCTGTTTACAAAAAAGCCTTTGATGCCTTTTCCCTTGAAAATTATCAAGAGGCAGAGGACCTTTTTACCTCCCTTTTTATTTTTGATATCAAAGATGAGTGTTTTCAGACAGGGCTTGGGGCAACGTTTGAAGCCCAGGAAAAATTTATCCAGGCCATTTCCATCTATAAACTTGCCGCAGCAAAAAAGGCCTCGCCCCAGCTTTATTACAGGATGGGCAAGTGTTTTTTCGGTATGGGGGATAAGGGCCGGGCCATTTTTATGTTTGAAATGGCGGTTGAATTCAATTTAAGAACAAAAGAAATGGATATCCACCAGATGGCCTATGTTGAAAGATCAAAAAAGATGCTTGAGCTGTTGAATTCCTGAACGCATATCATTAAAGGAGAAAAGAACCATGGCTGAAGGTGTCGGCGGAGCCGGAAGTACAGGTAGTGTAGAACAATATATGCAGTTTCAATCTGAATATTCAGATGTTGTTAACGAGTTAAAACATATGTTTCCGGATCAGACTGAACTGGACATAGAGCAGGCCATTACGGCATTTTTGGCGGAAAATCCGGAAAAAAAAATGGATTTAATTGATCCGCGCAAATTTGTCAGCCATATTGCCCAGGTGTTCAGCGCTGAAATAACGGCTGAAGAAACCAATAAGATCATCACTGAATGGGAAGAATTTTCCGACACGGTCAAGCTTTCACCTGCCGATCTTGCCAAAGTGATCACAGAATACGGGCCTAACGGGCCTGAAGGCGACAGCCGCGAATTTCTCATGCTCTTGTGGCATACCCTTCAAGGAGAGCTGGAAGATGCCGTGGCAGAAGAAACCAGTAAAAATACAAAGATAAACAAGGACCTTCAAACAGACGAGTATGAGAACTGGGTGGATGAGCGGGTCAAGGTGCTCAATAAATCCGGGTTTGCAAAAATGTTTGACACCATTAAAAACTGGGCCGGCACCATTGCCGCCTGTGTTGGTGCGGCTGTAGCCTGGACCGTTGCTGCGGTCGCCATTGCATCCGGCGTGGGCACGGCGGCCGGCATTGCCCTTTGTGTGGCCGCAACCGCCCTGACGGTCATGGCTGCCAACATGGTGGTCTCATCCATTGCCAAGCAATGCGGGGAGGAACTTGATCTTTTTGCCGAGGTGGGAAAAGGCGTTGCCAAGCTGATCAATGCCTACGGCGGTGATGTGGATGAAGAAAAAGTGGGCATGTATACAAGTATTGGAATCAACCTTGCCCTGGCCGCGACCGCTGCCATCTGTTCATTTGGCACGACTTCGGCTCTGTCCGGGCTCACAGGCACGGCTGGCGCGCTCACAAGCGGCATGAACATGGTGACTTCGGGATGCTCGATTGCCAACGGGATCATCAGCGGTGCCAGTGCCGGCATTAACCTTGACCTGGCCCTGGCCCAGGCCGCCCTGCTTGAACTTCAGGCCCTGATCGATAAGATGGGGGATGCCCAGGAAATGGTCGAAGAACTGGCCGCCAGGGTGTTGAGCATCATATTTGATGCCATGAGGGGAAATGTTGCCGATTCCATGGACCTCACCCTTGAGTCTTTAGAGTTAAATGCCTCTTTAAATTTGAATAAAGCATAAATCAGGAGATATAGATTATGAGTGATATGGGCGTTAATTTGGGCAATATCCAGTTTTATACAGAAACCACGGGAACTCGCAGTGATGATCAGGCATTGGACAAGGTTATGGATTCCATCATGGATGCCGTGCCCGAAGGTGTCAGCCGGGAAGAGGTGGGGAAAGCCATTGATGATGCAATAAAGGCAAATCCGGACGCATCCATGAAAGAGATCATGGAAGCGGCGGTCAATACCATCAATACCGACCACGGGGTAACCTCGGACGCCAGTGAGATTTCAGCGATGAAAGCCGCCTGGGATGATTTTACAACAGATACCGGCCTGACCGGTGAGAATATCAAAGAGATTCTTACGGACCCGGTCAGTTTTGTTCTTTCCGATGAAAATACGTCTGAGGTCTCCGTAAAAAAAATGCTTGCCATGCTATATCTCTTGATGATTGAGATGGCCGGGGAAGAGTCGGCCAATCAGCTTTTGGAAGGGTGCAAGCAAAGGTATGAGATTATGGAGATTGCCAAGGAAAAGGCAGGCGATCTCCGCACCAAGGCATGGGTGAGTTTTGCCGCAGGCGCTATTTCTGCCGGTATACAGATCTATGGCGGGGCCAAGGGCATGGGTGCCGGGGCCAAGGGCCTTAATGCGGCAAAGGCGGGGAACAGCAGCCTGGCCCAGGCTTACGGCGGTCAGTCTGGTGCCTACAACACCATTGCAGGCGGTTTTTCAGGCGGGGTCAACGCCGTTGCCGGTCTGGCCACAGGACATATCGATGCCCACATTGCAGAGCTTGACGGAGAGTCCCAGGTGGCCCAGGCCAACAAGGAGCTGGCCGATAAAATGAGACAAAAAGTCGGTGATCTGATCTCTAATTTGATCAATATGCTCCAGTCCATGAGCCAGACCGATTACCAGACAATGACCACCATCGGCCGGGCCTGAAAATTGTAATGAAGATTATGGGGATTGGGCATATTTATTGTTTAACCCCATACAAAAAATCATATTCTTGCCCTTTATTCCCATAATTGGTATCTAATGCGTTTTAGAATGGTAAACAGGCGAAGGGAATAAAAAATGATGTTCAAGGGTGTGTCGGATGTTCATAGGCGGCTGGAGGCTTCGGGGTATATTCCGTCCAGGGAGATTGCCACCATTATTTATCTGGCCCAGGAAGCAAAAAAAACCGTGCTGGTGGAGGGTCCTGCCGGCGTGGGAAAAACAGAGCTGGCCAAAAGCGTTGGGCTTTGCCTGGACCGGGAGATGATACGGCTCCAATGTTATGAAGGGCTGGATGAATCCAAGGCGCTCTATGAATGGGCCTATGCCAAGCAATTGCTCTACACCCAGATGCTCAAGGAAAAGATAAATGAGGTGGTTTCTGCCTCTTCAAGCCTGGCCCGGGCCGTTGACGAGATTGCCCGACACGAGGATGCCTTTTTTTCAGACCGGTTTATCCAGACCCGGCCTCTGCTGGCAGCCATTTCTTCAAAAACCCCGGTGGTGTTGCTGGTGGATGAAATTGACAAATCCGATCCCGAGTTTGAAGCCTTTCTTTTGGAATTGCTTTCAGATTTCCAGGTCACCATCCCTGAAATCGGCACCATCCAGGCCAGGACCCAGCCCTTTGTTTTTCTGACCTCCAACAATTACAGGGATATGAGCGATGCCCTGAAAAGAAGATGCATCCATATTTATATTGATTATCCAGACATGGAAACCGAAAAAGAGATTGTGGCCAAAAAACTGCCCAAAATCGGAGAGCGGCTTTTAAACCAGGTGGTGGAAACCGTGGCCGCCATCCGGGAACTGGATCTTAAGAAAAAACCCTGTATTTCAGAAACCATTGACTGGGCAAAATCCTTGATGATTCTCAAAAAACAGAGTCTGACCCCTGAGATTCTGGATCTCACCTTAAATACCCTGTGCAAACACAAGAGCGATTACACGGTGGTCAGGTCACAAATCCGGGATCTGGTAAAGGCTTAAGGTTTGGACACCCTTGTCCTTGAATTTGTCTCCTGCTGCAGGGTCGACGGCATGCGGATTTCCACGGCCGAGGTCCTGGACTGTCTTGACCAGCTTGATCTTGCAGGGTCATGTGATGAAAGAATATTTCACACCATTCTCAAGGCCAACTTTGCAAAAAGCCGGAGGGAACAATCCGAGTTTGACCGATTGTACCAGCTTTTTTTCCACGGGATGAACAAGGGACAGGTAACCCAAGGACCTGCCCCGGAATGTCCAGGCGGGGACCCCGGCCAGGAGGATCCCGCATCTTCCAAGGACCTTTCTTTTGATTTGGCAGATTATATTCAAAAGATGGAAGAGGCAGGGCAATCCGGACAAACCGATTTGGAACAGGCCTTGATGGATTTTATGCGAGGCCGTCCCCAGGCCTTTATAGAAGCCGTAAGAAAGATCCATGACCAGGAAATTAAAGCCAGCCAGGCTGTAAAGTTCAATCTGGGCCAGCTGACCGGCAGGCTTGAAATCATGCTCTCCATCAACCAGATGAAACAGCGGATGGTCCAGTTTCTATGCAGCCTTGATGCCGATGTGGACACCCAGGGCCTTGAAGCCCTGGCAGGTCGGCACCTGGAAAAGGCCCTGGTTTTTTTAAACCAAGATTCAAGCCCGGACAATGCCGGGTTCAAAAGGCCGGGCGCCGGGGATAAACGGTATCCAAGCCTTGGGCAAATCCCGTTTTCAAATCTTACCCATCAAGAAAGGGAAAGGGTTCAGGAGGTGATTGACCAATGGGTAAGAAAGCTTGAAGAGATTTCCAGCCTCAGGTTTGCCGCGGCCAAAAAAGGGATGGTGGATGTCAAAAAAACCATTCAGAAATCCAGCAAATATCTGGGCGTGCCCGTTGAAATTGTGAGAAAGGACCGTCCCCTGAGAAAGGGGAAGATCGTCACCCTCTGCGATGTCTCCGGATCGGTCTGGTCCACGGCCAGGTTCATGCTCAACATCCTTTATTCCCTTCAAGAGTGTTTTGCCCGGGTAAAATCATATATATTCATTGATCAGCCCCTTGATGTGACCGGGCTGTTCCTGGCCCATGACGCCAATCGGGCCGTTGAAAAGATTTTAAAGGATACCCGGCTCAACTATAATGCCAAGACGGATTACGGCCTGGTTTTCCAGACATTTAGGGATGAGCACCTCAGCGATCTGGACAAGAAAACCACCTTGATCATCATGGGAGACGGCCGGTCCAACTATTTTAATCCCAGGGAGCCTGTGCTGGAAGCCCTGAGGGAGAGATGCCGCAGGGTGGTCTGGCTTAATCCCGAGCAGGAGCGGTTCTGGGGAACCGGAGATTCGGAGATGAAACGGTACTCCCTTCACTGCAACGAAGCCCGGGCCTGCGGGAATTTAAACCAGCTCATTGAGTTTATTCAGGATCTGGTGCTTTGATTCATGGAGGAAAAATGGAGGCAAATCTTTCTGGTCATCAAGGAGAATTTTTTGAAAAAATAGCCGGGTTCGGTCAAAATCATATTTTGATCTCCCCTGAACTCGGCAATGACAAGAATTTTCCTTCTCTTCTTTGGGATTTGTTGGGGCGCCAGGGGCTGTTAAACCCTGAAACGCTTTTCCATGGCCCTATTTCCCCCTGCCAGGCCATTGTAAAAGCCGGCAGAACATTTGTCTTTTCAGGCGGGAATTTTGGCATGGCCCTCTCCTGGATGATTCATCATCTCACGGCCCAATATCTTCTGGCCCCATATCTTTTGTCTGCCCAAAGAAGGGCTCTCTGGGAAAGGATCTGCAAAGGAAAGGCCACCCTTGCCTTTGCCGTGTCCGAGCCTTCGGCAGGCGCCCATCCCAAGTACATGATGGCAAAGGCCGCCAAACAAAACCTGGATTACCTGGTTTCAGGGGAAAAAGGCGTTCTCAGCTTTTTTGGCGCCCCAAGAGACCCCGGGCCTGGTGGTTTGTCCGGCCATGACCCTCGACTTTTTCAACCCCAGTCCCCATGGCAAAATTCTCATGAACAACTGTGGTCTGGAACAAGAGACCCTTTTGGGCAAAGAGGGCCGGGCGTTTTCTGATATGGTGCTGTTGTTTAGGAAAATTGAAGATGCGGTCATGACAGGACCTGTGACCGGGGCCATGGGATTTGTCCTCTCCCAGGTCATTCAAAAGATGAAGGGTGTGTCTAAAATTGCGCCTCAATTTCTGGACGGTTTAGGCCGGCTGGAAACCATGGTCGCGGCTGCGGTTTGTCTGTCCGACCAAATTGCCCTTGCCGCAGATAAGAATGAGGCAAAATTGGAAAGTCTGGTCCTATACTTTAGGCAGATGACCGGGGAGTATCTCAAGGTGCTGGACCAGATCCTCAACGGGTCGGGTATTGATCTTGATCTGCCTTGCAAATATTTAATTTTAGACCTTGCCGCCGCAAGCCGGATGGGAAAGTCCATGGCCGGTATAAGGCGGGAAAAACTGGGGCTCAGGCTTTTGGACCCCGGAAGAACGTGCTGGAACCCTTCTTTTATAACCGACCCTGTTTAGATAAAATAAAAATGAACGTTCGTTCGTAATTTTTCTTGATTCTTTGTGTTTTCAAGGATATGGTTAATCCATGAAAATATTGGTCTGCATAAAACCGGGTGCCTCAGGACAAATGATCGGCCCCTTTGAAGCCCTTGCCCTTGAGGCCGGACTGATGCTCAGGCAAGAGGCTGTCAAGTCCGGCCATGCCGACGCCTGGGTGGATGTGATCACTGCAGGGCCCGTTGCCTGGGAAGAGGGGGTAAGACGGGCCTTTGGCCTGGGCGCGGACCAGGGATTTCATTTTTTGACCCAGGAGGATGAAAGATCAGGGGGATGTGTCCCGGCATCTGTCCGGGCTCAACAGATCGCCTCTGCTGTTTTAAGCCTGGGAAAAAAACGGTCATACGATCTTGTTCTCACCGGGGTGATCTCCCAGGATCTCATGGCCGGGCATACCGGGCCCATGCTGGCAGAATATCTAAATTTTTCTCTGGCCACTGCCGTGGTCAAGCTCTCTTTTATGGAAGAAAACATTTCAGCGGTGAAAGAATGGGAGGGCGGGGTAAGAGAAACCCTTGAAATCCGGTTGCCCGCCCTTGTGACCATCCAGGCCGGGGGATACACCCCGGGGTATCCAAAGCTTTCCCAAATGCTGAAGGCAAAGGAAAAAAAGGTGACCCGGTTAAATGGGCAGGATTTTGAAGATCCCATTCCCAAAGAGCGGTTTTCAGGCCTGGCCCTGCCTGAAAGCACACGGGAGGGGAAAAGGATCATGGGCAGTCTTGAGGACCAGGTCAGGGCCTTTCATTCTTTTTTAAGGAAAAGGGCACTTTTATGAAGCCCATTTTAGTGGTGGCAGATCTTGTTGAATCCCGGGATCAAAAGGCAGAGATCCGGCCTGTGATACAGGAGGTATTGGCCTGGGCAGAACAGATCCAGGACTTGCTGCAAGAGCCTGCGGATTCAAAGGAGGTTCTGCCTGAAATTCAGATCCTGGTTCCGGCTCACTTGCCTTTGACCGCGGCTGAGAAACTGGCCGAACAGACCGGGATAAAGACCATTGCCCTGTCTTTTCCGGACCGGGTAACGCCTGAGTCTTTGAAACAGGGACTGGCCCATATTGCAGACCAGATTCGTCCTTGCTGGATACTCTTTGCCCATACCACCATGGGACGGGAGGTGGCCCCGGGGCTTGCCGCCCGCCTGAATGCAAGCGCAATTTCAGGGGCAACTGGGGTGGGGGCGGACCCGGCAGGGCTCTTTTTTTTCCGGCCGGTCATGGACAACGGCAGGATCCAGAAGGTTCGTCCCTGCAACGCCGCTTTGGGTGTTTTGACTCTGGTGCCCGGTGCTATGGCAGCCAAATCGCGTACATTAAACATACAGGGCAACTTAGACCCCCAGGATGCTTTGGCAAGAGAGGGCCCATTGGAAACACCGGGAAAAGAAGCCCTGTCCCGAAAAAATAAATTTTTTTGTCCAGTGGTCGCCCCTGACCTGCCTGTCTCAAACCGTGAAAAGAAAATCCGTGACCCGGCCCAAAGCCGGAAGCCCGGTCCTTAAATCGGCCCGGATCGTTTTGGGGGCAGGTCAGGGTGTTGGGGAACAAGAGAATCTGGCCCAAATTTTTGAATTTGCAAAGGCGTTGCCCGGCGCATCTGTGGGGGCTTCCCGCCCTCTGGTGGACAAGGGATGGATGGATTATCCGTTTCAGGTGGGCATTACCGGGACCTGCGTGGCACCGGATCTTTATATTGCCTGCGGGATTTCAGGATCTTCCCAGCATTTGGCCGGTATGTCCCAGTCCAAATGGGTGGTGAGTATTAATAAGAATCCAGACGCCCCCATATCCAGGCATTCCGACCTTTTTATCCAGGCGGATCTTATTGAATTTATCCGCTGTTTTTTAGATAAAAAATAACGAACATTCGTTCGTTATTTTTCTTGACTTCTTTAGCAAGGCCGGATTAGTATGAGTCATCACCCGTTAAGGAAAGGAGATTTACTATGGATTTTCAAATATCAGACCGGATTCAGACCATTGTCGCCATGATCAATGAGTTTGTGGACCAGGAGCTGATCCCCTTAGAGCCCGAGTTCATGGTCAAGGATTTCAAAGAGATGCTTCCCAAACTTCGGGAAAAACAGGCCATGGTGAAGAAAATGGAGCTCTGGGCCCCGAATTTTCCTTTAGAATGCGGAGGCATGGGACTTTCCCTTGTGGAGCACGGGCTGGTATCAGAAGCCCTGGGCAGGTCTCCTTTGGGGCATTATGTGCTCTGGTGCCAGGCCCCGGATGCCGGGAATGTGGAAATCCTCCATGCCCACGGCAATGATGAACAAAAAAAACGCTGGCTCAATCCCCTGGTCCAGGGCGACATCCGGTCTTGTTTTGCCATGACCGAGGTGGATATGCCGGGTTCAAACCCGGTGATGCTTGAGACCACGGCCCGAAAAGAGGGCTCAGACTATATTATCGATGGTCATAAATGGTATACCACGGTAGCGGACGGGGCCGACTTTGCCATTGTCATGGCCGTCACAAATCCCGAGGCCCACACCTATCTCAAGGCCAGCATGATTATTGTGCCCGCCAAGACCCAAGGCTTTAACCTGGTAAGAAATATTCTGGTCATGGGCCATGAGGGAGATGATTATTTCAGCCACGGTGAAATTTTGTTTGAATCCTGCAGGGTGCCTCAGGCCCATCTTTTGGGCAAAGAAGGCCAGGGCTTTGTCATGGCCCAGGACCGGCTGGGACCTGGACGGATTCACCATTGCATGCGGTGGCTTGGGATCTGTAAGCGCTCCTTTGATCTCATGTGCCAAAGGGCCAACACCCGGGTGATTTCCCCTTCGGGCAAGACCCTGGCCACCCGCCAGACCATCCAGAACTGGATTGCCGAATCTGCGGCAGAGCTGGAAGCGGCCAGGCTTTTGACCCTTAATTCCGCCTGGCAGATTGACCATGTGGGGGCGTCTGCGGCCCGGGACTCTATTTCCATGATTAAATTTGTTGTGGCCAACACCATGGGCCGGATTGTGGACCGGGCCCTCCAGGTTCACGGGGGCTTAGGCATGACAGATGATACCATCCTGGCCTGGTTCTATCGCCATGAGCGGGCGGCAAGAATTTATGACGGGGCAGACGAGGTTCATAAAACCTCCCTTGCCAAACGAATACTCAAATCCTATGCCTGAGACTTTGCCAATGGATTATTCAGAATTTAAAAAAATATATGCGGCCCGGGGCCTGGATATTTCCAGGCAGGTCTTTTTAGCCAACCAGGATGCCATGCGCATTAAAACGGAAAAAACCGCCGTGGCCAACCTGGATAAAATATTTTCAGCCGTTTTCAGCATCGCCTATACCAAGGGGTTCCAGGCCATGAGCATGAGGGATTTAAGCCTTAAAACCAAGATGAGTTTAGGGGCGCTTTATGCCTATTTCCCGGGAAAAGACCAATTGCTGGCCATTATCCAGAACCAGGGCCGGACCATGGTTAAAGAGGCTTTGGCACCCTTTGCCCTGAAAGAGGATGACCCTTTGGAAAAGCTGCGGGCCGCTGTAAAAGCCCATATTTTTTTATCTGAATTGTTTCGGCCCTGGTTTTATTTCACCTTTATGGAGGCCCGGAATCTTAAGCCGGCAGGGGTTGAGGCAGTCAAGGCCATGGAAGAGCATACCCAGAAAATGCTTTCCGATATTCTGGAACTTGGTGAGGCCAAAGGGGTATTCAAGCCGGGAAACCATGAGTTGACCGCCTCCATGATCAAGGCCCTTCAGCAGGAATGGTATTTAAAACGGTGGAAATATACCCGCCAGAAGATTACGGTGGACCAGTTTGCCGACCATGTACTGGCCATGGTGGAAGGATTTTGCTGTGTATAAATGGTGGAAGGGTTTTGCCGTGTACAAGCGGATATCCCTGGGCGGGTGCCCGGACAAGTTCTAAAATAGACAGGATCGGTATTTTCGGGCATTGGGTTTGTTTCATAACACTAAAGAGGACAAGATCAATGGCAGAAATTGACAAGGCTGCCCGGGTCAGGCCGGGTGAGGAGATTGAGGTTGAGGTTGTATCTGAATTTTTAAGGTCAAAGATACTGGATCTGCCGGAAAAAATGAGGGCGTTCAAAATTCTGTGTCAGTTGAATGAAAGCTGATATACTCAGCTAAATAAGGAGAACTGACATGACCGAAGAAAACACCGAATTTGATTTTCAAAAAGCCCTTAAAGGCATCCAGGAAGGTAAACCCTTCACAGGTAAGGGCGGCGTCCTTACATCATTAATCAAAAATCTTGCTGAAGCTGCTCTTGAAGGAGAGTTGGAGTCCCATCTCGGGCAGGAAGTTTCTGCCAACCGCCGTAATGGAAAAAGCAAAAAGACCATTAAATCCCTGGATGATAAATTTGAGCTAAAAACCCCGCGTGACAGGGCCGGAACCTTCTCTCCACAGATCGTCAAAAAACATCAGACAACGCTCAGCGATGAAATTGAAAGAAAGATAATAGCCCTTTACGGCCTGGGCATGAGTTATAATGATATGGCTTCCCATTTACAGGAAATCTATGGACTTGAGATTTCAAATGCCACTCTGAGCACCATTACCGATAAAATCATCCATACCGTCAAAGAATGGCAGGCCAGGCCGTTGGAAAATGTGTACCCAATCGTATGGCTTGATGCCATACATTATAAAGTACGAGAAAACGGAAAGGTCGGCAGCAAAGCCGTTTACACAATTCTTGGGGTGAATATCGAGGGCCGCAAAGAGGTTCTTGGGCTGTACATATCCGAGAATGAGGGTGCGAACTTCTGGCTGCAGGTGTTAACAGACCTTTCAAACCGAGGGGTAAAAGATATCCTGATTGCCTGTGTTGATGGTCTGAAAGGTTTTCCCGAGGCCATTGAGACCATATTCCCGGACACAGAAGTTCAACTCTGCGTAGTCCACCAGATCCGAAATTCATTGAAATACGTTGGTTCCAAAAATAAAAAGGAATTTATGGCAGATCTAAAACGTGTTTATAAAGCGGTCAATAAGGATCTGGCCGAAGAAGAACTGGATATCTTGGAAAATAAATGGAATGACAAATACCCGATTGTGATAAAATCCTGGCGGAACAACTGGGAACGCCTCAGTCATTTCTTTAAATATCCAGAAGAGATTCGACGGATAATATACACCACAAATACCATTGAGGCTGTGCATCGACAGTTTCGAAAACTGACCAAAACAAAGGGATCATTCCCGAACCAGGACAGCCTGTTAAAGCTGCTTTACATGGGGATCCAGAACGCCAGTAAAAAATGGACAATGCCGATTCAAAATTGGTCACTGACAATTTCCCAGTTGGCAATTTTCTTTGAAGGCCGGCTGGATAAAGAGCTGGGAATTTGATAGGGATTTATTTACAGATGGAAAAGATGGTTCCAGGAACTCCACTCCAGCAAAAATCAACTCCTCCGACGTGGCTGATTGAAGGCCCATTCTCGGACCTGACTTTTACTTCCGCTGGCGCTGAGGCAGATCCGGGAACCGAAACCGTGACACAGAATTCTGAACATTCCCGAAAAATGGAAATTTCCCAGTTTCCCAGCGGGTTTTCCAATCTCACCTATATGATCCGGGCAGGGAATCGGGAAATGGTGCTCCGACGACCTCCCATCGGGGCCAAGGTGGACAAGGGCCATGATATGGCCCGGGAATTCAACCTGCTTTCAGCTCTTTTCCCGGTCTTTCCCCGATGCCCCAGACCCCTGGCCTATTGCGATGATGTTTCCCTGATCGGCGCGCCTTTTTTTGTCATGGAAAAATTATCAGGTATTATCCTGAGAAAGGACCTGCCCCCGGGCCTTTGTTTTTCACCCCAAGGGGCCGGAATCCTCTGCGAAAATTTTATCGACACTCTGGTGGAAATTCATTCCATAGACATGGCGGCCACAGGTCTTTTATCCATTGGTAAACCTGCCGGCTATGTCAAACGCCAGGTTGAGGGGTGGAGCCGTCGGTACCAAAAAGCTGTGACCCAAGATGCCCCGGACTGCGAATTTCTCATGGCCTGGCTGGCCCGGCATATGCCCGAAGATACAGACTCTCCTGTCATGGTTCACAATGATTATAAATTGGATAACCTGGTGCTCGATCCGGACCAGCCCCGGGAAATTACGGGGATATTAGACTGGGAAATGGCCACTTACGGGGATCCGCTCATGGATCTTGGCAATAGTCTTGCCTATTGGGTGGAGCAGGATGATCCCCAGGAGATGCAGATGATGCGGACCATGCCCACCCACATCCCCGGCGCCCTGACCCGTCAGCAGATCATTGAGCGCTACAGCCAAAAGACCGGGCGGGACGTGAGCCAATTTGACTATTATTATTGTTTCGGTCTTTTTCGCCTGGCAGTGATTGCCCAGCAGATTTACCATCGGTATTTTAACGGTCTGACCCGGAACAAGCGGTTTGCCATGCTTATTTTCGGGGTTCACGCCCTGGAAAAAAAAGCCCTGTCCATTGTTGAAAATTCAAGGATTTAAGACAAAATCATACAAAATAAGGAGATTCAGGATGAAAGAATTTGATTTAAGTTCAAAAGTTGCCGTGATTACAGGGGCTAGCCGGGGTATCGGCCTGGCCGTTGCCAAAAAAATGGCCGAGTGCGGGGCCCGCTGCATCCTGGTGAGCCGACGGCCGGAAAATCTTGAGACTGCAGCCCGGGAGATTCTGGACGCCGGCCATAAGGCCGAGGCCATGGCCTGTCATACCGGCTACCCAGACCAGATCAAGGCACTTTACGAGAGTATCATGGAAAAATACGGCCGGTTGGATATCCTGGTGAACAATGCTGCCACCAACCCCCATTTTGGAGAGATGATCACGGCCGATGAGGGCTTTTGGGACAAAACCCTGGACGTGAATATCAAAGGCCCCTTTTTTATGGTCAAGTATGCGGTTCCCCTCATGGAAAACGGGGGCGCCATTGTGAATGTATCTTCAATCAATGCGGTGCGTCCCGGTCTTTTCCAGGGGGTGTATTCCGCCACCAAGGCTGCCCTTGTCAACATGACCAAGACCTTGGCCCGGGAACTTGCCCCCAAGGGGATTCGGGTGAATGCGCTATTGCCGGGACTGACAGATACCAAATTTGCCTCGGCCATTATCGGGTCTGAAGAAATCTGCCAGCATGCCCTGGCCCAGATTCCCATGGGCCGATATGCCCAGCCTTCGGAAATGGCCGGAACCGTTCTTTACCTGGTCTCTGATGCGGCTTCCTATACCACCGGTGCATGTATCATTTCTGACGGGGGCATGCTAATTTAAAGGAGAAATATCTCATGTCTCAACGCCGTAATCCAAAGTTTCAAAAGGTGGTGATTCTGGGCGGGGGAACCATGGGGGTACAGATCGGCCTTCAATCTGCGGCATCCGGATTTGATGTCTCTATTTTTGACCCCTTTGAATCTGCCCTTGAATCTGCTCAAAAACGGATGCCCGACCTTGCCCAACGGCTTGTCCGGGCAAACAGGATCACCCCGGACCAGGCTAAGCAGGGTCTGGCACGGATTCATTTTACATCTGATCCTGAAACTGCAGGAAAAAATGCGGATTTCATCAATGAATCCGTGCCCGAAGACCCCAGGATCAAACAGGAGGTCTTTTCTTTATTTAACCCCATCTGCCCTGAGCACACCATTTTCACCACCAACACCTCCACCCTTGTGCCCTCGATGATCTCTGAGGCCACAGGACGGCCGGATAGGTTCTGCGCACTGCATTTCCATGACCTTCAGACCACCAATGTGGTGGATATCATGCCCCATCCGGGCACCTCTTCTGAAACCCTTGGGGCGGTGAGAGATTTTTGTACGGCCATTGATCAATTCCCCATTGAATTGAAAAAAGAGCAGCACGGGTATGTGTTCAATACCATGCTTTCCGAATGGATGGGATCTGCCCTGACCCTGGCCGCAAGGCAGGTGGCGGATGTAAGGGATATTGACCGGGCCTGGATGGGCATCATGAGAACCCTGGTGGGTCCCTTTGGAATTATGGACTCCATCGGCCTTGGCACGGTCTATCAGGTGACAGATTATTGGGCCAAAAAGAAAAAAGATCCCCAGGGGCAGCGCAATGCAGCCTTTCTTAAATCCTATGTGGACAGAGGGGAGCTTGGGATTAAAACTAAAAAAGGATTTTATACCTATCCCCACCCGGAATTTATGGATCCTGAATTTTTAAAGGGAATTAAATAGTCTTAATACAGGGAAAAATCTATGACTGATAAGTTTATGAGCATGCAGAACCTCAAGTTTACCTTGGGTTCCCGCCAAAGCAGATTTAGAGAAGGAGATATTTTAAACGGCCATACCCCGAAAACCATGGATATGGTGTTCAAGGCCGCCCTGGATATCGGTGTTAAGGTCATGCACCCCATGTTTGAAGAGATGGATAAAAATCCCCCGTGTCTGGAAAATGGCCGGGTAAAGGTCCATGCCGGGGTCCGGCCCATGTTGGCACTTTTAGGTCAGGACGGGTGGATATCCGCCACCTTTCCCGAACAATGGGACGGGGAGGATATGCCGGCCTCATTGCTTCATTGTATCAATTTTATCTTTGCCACGGCCAATTATTCAGCCTCGGTCTATGCCGGACTGACCATTGGGGCGGCCAAGCTGATTTTAAGTTTCGGAGATGAAGCGCTGAAGAAAAAATTTCTGCCCAAAATGCTGGCAGGTCAAGTCCAGGGCACCATGGCCCTGACCGAGCCTGAAGCCGGGACGTCCCTGGGGGACCTGGCGGCCACAGCTACCCCTTTTAAAGAGGGGATCTATAAAATTGTGGGGGAGAAAATCTTTATTTCAGCCGGGGATCATGACGGGGCGGACAATGTGGTTCATCTCATGCTGGCCCGGATTGACGGTGCCAAACCAGGGGTGCGGGGGATTTCTCTTTTTGCCGTGCCCAAGTTCCGGGAAGAAGCGGGTGATACTGTGTTCAACGATGTGATTGTAACCCAGGTCTTTCATAAGTTGGGCTACCGAGGGGCCCCCATCACGGGTTTGAAATTTGGAGAAAAAGACGACTGCCTCGGGTATCTGGTGGGAGACCCCCACAAGGGGCTTTCCTATATGTTCCAGATGATGAACAACGCAAGGCTTGAGGTGGGAATGGGGGCCACAGCCATTGCCACGGCCGCCTATAATTCTGCCCTGGAATATGCCCGAACCCGATGCCAGGGAAGAGCGGTCACAGCTGCTAAGGATTCGGATCCCGTGCCCATTATCCAGCATTCGGACGTGAGGCGGATGCTGCTCTTCCAGCGGGCCGTTACCGAAGGATCCCTGGCCCTGATTCTCCACTGCGGGATGTACGAGGATATTTATTCAAAAGACCCTGAACAAAAGGACTGCCACCTGCTCTTGGAGCTGCTCACCCCGGTGGCCAAAACCTATCCTTCTGAAATGGGTGTCTTTTCCACCTCTGCCGCCATCCAGTGTTTCGGGGGATACGGGTATTGCGATGATTTTCCCGTGGAGCAGCATTTTCGGGATATGCGCATCCACCCTATCCATGAAGGCACCACCGGCATCCAGGCCATGGATCTGCTGGGCCGGAAACTGGGCGCATTCCCATTTTCCCGGTTATACCGCTGGCACTGGATTGTGCATGTTTGCCATCTGCTTCAGGCAGTTCCAACGCCCTGCTTTATAAAATGATCGCAGCATAATCATTTTTTCTGCATTCTCCCGATACCAAAAGATGCATGGACCTTTAAGACGTAAATTCACGACTCTCCGAATCGAACTTTCAATAGCACCGCTGCCAATAGGTAAGTTCAACGCTTTTACAGTTGAGAAATTAAGCCTCAGTTCATTGCGCACAAAATAATCCCGTTCCGTCTTGATAGCCTTACTGTTTCTGCCTCTACAAAGCTTCTGGACGGCCTGTACCACCTCAATCGCCTTTCCCTTCAGCAGAAGACCTCGCTGCTTCGATACCCAGCGTTTGCGTTCCTTGGATGACCAGGTCTTCCTTAAGCCTGCTACTGTACCCAGATGCTCAACTGCATGGTAGAAATCGAGAAGTTCATACACACGCTCAGGAGCCAAACCCAATGCTTTTAGCAGTCCGGGGATTCGATTCCAAATCCAATGTGCCCCATCTGCAACAAACAGTATTTTGTCTGAGTTCTGAATATGAAGGGAGTTCAAATAACCCTTTAACAAGTGGAATACACCATCCGGTCCATTGAAACAGCCATCAATAAATGGTGAAAAGCTTTTTTCTTGTTTTCCATGGGCGTCCACTACATAAATGATCAAAAGCTTGGGTTCTCGCCATGCCCCACGAAATCGGGTTCTATCCTTTTGGGTTTTTGGTCCCCTTTTCTTCTCTCTGAGCCGAGTGCGGCCACCATCAGTGCTGATAACGACTCGCCGCCCTTCAAGTAAATCTCTATCATTTAATGGGATTCGGCCCGCTTGTTGTTCGGCTCGAGCCCGCTCTGCGTACCGATAGGTCAGTTTACGGATGACCTTTATACCCAACGTCATCCCACGGTCACAAAGCACTTGACGGACTTCTTCAAAAGAACTTAATAAGGCTGACCAAGAACTCACCATAGAAGCCAAAGCAGGCGAGCAGCGATCATGGATTCCAAGAAGGATTAAGCCAGCGTATGCACCTTTATATCTTTTTCCTTTTCGGCGGTCACAGGACCTTCGATAGTATCGAACATGAATATCAACCGAACTATCTGTACAAAGCTGAATCCAAACGGTCTCAAGCCCTTCGCTTTTCATCCGTCCCGGCCAATTGGACATCAATTCTTTTTCTTGGTCGACCTGTTCAGAGGAATCTACTGAGGCCTGGATCTTTTTTTTAAAAAAAAGGCGCTTATCCGATTTGTATACTCAAGGATTTCCTGCTCCATTTGTTCTAATTCGTTAGCGTTACGAACCAAGCGATTTGGATCTTCTTCCAGTTCTTTGAGGCATGCAAGGACTTCATCAACAGTATTACAATCTTCAGCTTTCTTCATTAGCACAATCCATTTATGTTCATTTTAGCGTAACAGAGGATATCATTCTTTTTGCTCTAAAAGACAGGCCTTTTTAAAACCGGGAAAATGGGAATGCGCCCCGGAAACTTGTCATGGAAAACGGCCGCTGCCTTGAGCTGCTCAAACAGGAGATGGCTGATGCATTTTTGGCCGATGCCAGCCTTTTTCTGGAAATGTTCGGGATCATGGTCATTGGATGGCAGTGGCTGACCATGGCCACAGCCGCATCCCAGGCGTTTTTTCAGGGCAGTCCCAAGAAAAAGGAAAAAACCTTTCTTGAGGGTAAATATGTGACGGCCCAGTATTTTTTCACCTATGAGTTGCCCAAGATTAAGGGCCTGGAAGCCGCCTTGAAAAAGAGCTGCCAGATGACCTTTGAGATGAAAGACCATTGTTTTACAGATTAATATAAAGGATAAAATCATGACCCAATCTTCTGATACCCCGCCGTTTGAATTCATTGTCCAGGACCATATTGGTGTGCTCACCCTGAACCGCGCCTCTACCTATAATGCCTTTGATCATTCCATGGTAAAGGCCTTTGAGACCTTTCTTCAGGAACGGCGTTATGATGAGGATACCCGGGTGATTATCCTTTCCGGCGGAGATGCCAAAGGATTCTGTGCAGGCCTGGATACCAAAACATATGCCCCTGAAATTTTTAAGATGAGTCCTGTCCAGGCCTATAATGCACAGGTCCGCATGAGCCGGCTGTTTTTGGGCATGCGCCAGATACCCCAGCCCATTATTGCCTGTGTCCACGGGGCAGCCGCCGGTATTGGATTTTCCCTGGCCATGGCCTCGGATATCCGGATACTGGCCCAGGATGCCCGGTTTTCTGCGGCCTATATCAATATCGGCCTGGGGGGGGCGGACATGGCCTCATCCTATTTTCTGCCCCGGCTCATCGGGGCGGGACGGGCCTACGAATACCTGCTCACCGGCAATTGGATGGATGCCGATACCGCCCTTGATCTGGGGTTTGCATCCCTGGTGGTGGAAAAGGAAAATATGATGTCCCAGGCTGTTGACCTGGCCAAAATTATGACTCAAAAAAACCCCATGGGCATCCGCATGACCAAAGAGGCCATCAATGTCAGCCTGGACTGCCTCGGACTTGAGGCTGCCTTGAACATGGAAGATAGGAACCAGATCATGATGTCTTATACCTATCGGATGAGTTAGTCTCTAAAAGACCTAAGAGTCATAGCAATATATTTTTCCTGAACCTGGCCCTGCTCCAGCGGTCCGCCATCAAGGTGACAAACAATATGATGGTGCTGTATGGTGGAGCAGGGGAAAAGCCTGTTGTTGACAATTCCTGTGCCAACGCGTATTTTTACCAAATCCCTGATTATCGTAATTCCAAGGAAGACCGGATGCATTTTTATTGTTTGCACCCCGATTCTTGATAATAATATGGTCTGGGTTAAACCGGCAGCCCGACCCATGGATTTTTTCTCCTTTTATGTGATGGATTCTAACGGCGCCCTTTGTCTGGCTGCTGACCAGGGAAAAAAGCAACCCATAAAAGGGGAATGCAAGGGCAGAATGCCTAAATACTGTGCTGATTATCAAAAACGAGTGCCCAGAACACAACCCTTTATATACAGCAGATCAATGGCCCACCCCCTTTTTTTCAGAATCGTTCAAGGGCGTTGGCCGGATAACATATCATTGAATAAACCAAGGAGAGAACATGGATTTTTTTAAGAATTTGGACATAAACCAGATGGTTGAACTGGTTAGCTATTGGGTCACCACCTATTCTGTGAAAATTGTGGCTGCCCTGCTCATCTTTTTTATCGGGAAATGGCTGTCCAGGAAAATTACCCGGCTTGCGACCACCCTGCTTGAAAAGAACCGGGTGGATATCACCCTGGTTAAATTTTTAGAAAGCATCCTCTATTACACCCTTTTGGTGGTTGTGGTCATTGCCGCAGCAGGACAGCTGGGCATTAACACCACCTCCTTTTTAACCATTGTGGGTGCGGCAGGACTTGCCGTGGGTCTGGCCTTAAAAGATTCCCTTTCCAATTTTGCCTCCGGGGTCATGCTTATTTTATTTCGTCCCTATCGGGTGGGGGATTTTGTGGATATCGCGGGCGTGTCAGGTAATGTGGTCTCCATTGCTCTTTTTACCACCACCTTGAATACCGTGGACAATAAACAGGTGATTGTCCCCAATGCAAGTATCACCACCAATGTGATCACCAATGTCACGGCCAATGATACAAGACGGGTGGATCTGGTCATCGGGATCGGGTATGATGACGATATTAAAAAGGCCAAAGAGATTCTTCACCAGATCGTTTGTGAAGAAGAAAGAGTGTTAAAAGAACCAAAGACCAATATTGCCGTATCCGAGCTTGGCGATTCCAGCGTGAATTTTGTTGTCAGGCCCTGGGTTAAAACCGCTGACTATTGGAATGTCTATTTTGACCTGACCGAAAAGATTAAAATGGTCTTTGATCAACAGGGTATTAACATTCCCTATCCCCAGCAGGATGTTCATCTGTATACCCAAAAAACCGAATAATTTTCAACCCTTTTTGAAAGGCCGCCCATTGAATTTATGCCTTGCAATTTTTAAGGGGCGGTATACAATGGGTAGCCAAAGTAAAAGGGGCTGAAAAGGGCAGGAAAAACACCCCCACCCAGGTCGGCCAAAATAATGTTTAGTGCTCTTTGGAGGATCATTTTTAAATGAAAAAAATATCTTATTTTACCATGGCAGCCCTTATGGTGACCTGGATGTTTATGGCCGGAGTTCAGGCTGAAAAAAAAGTCTTTGTCGGGATTTCCAAGATTGTGGCCCATCCGGCCCTTGATGCCCTGGAAAAAGGGGTGCAGGACGGGATCAAAGAAGATTTTCCCAATGCCCGGTTTGATCTTCAGAATGCCAACGGGGAAATGTCCACTGCCGCTTCCATTGCCAAGAAATTCAAGGCAGAAAAAGTAGACATTGCCGTGGGCATTGCCACTCCCACCGCCCAGGCCCTGGTCAATACCATCAAGGACAGGCCCGTTTTATTTTGTGCGGTGACTGATCCTGAGGGGGCAGGCCTTGTGGGATCGGTTGAAAAAGGGGAAAAGGGGGTGACCGGCACCTCAGACATGACCCCGGTCAAAGAGCAGATTCAGCTGCTCAACACGATTAAACCCTTAAAAACCCTGGGTCATGTCTATTGTTCCGGTGAGGCCAATGCCGTTGCCCTGGCTGTGATTGCCAAACGGGTCTGCAAAGAGATGGGTATTGAATTTATTGAAACCACGGTGACCAATTCTTCGGAAGTCAAACAGGCGGTCCAGACCATTGCCCCCAGGGTAGACGGGATCTATTTGAGCAATGATAATACGATTTTCTCCGCCCTTGCAGCGGTGACTGCCGTTGCCATGAAGCATAAAATTCCGGTCATGTCTGCGGATCCCTCTTCTGCTGAAACCAACGATGTCCTTGCGGCCTGGGGATTTGACTACTACAAGATGGGAAAGGTCACCGGCAGGCTTGCCGCAGATATTCTCAACGGGGCCAAACCGGTTGATATCCCAACGATATACATGACCGAGCCCTCTGACGTGGATCTGCTCATCAACTTGGATGTGGCTGCCAGGCTCGGGCTTGTTTTTCCTGAAGATATTATTGCCACGGCCAATAAAGTGATCAAAAACGGAAAATTGGTATCAAAATAAATCAAGGAATTGCCCTGAACCACCGGGGTTTTCCAATATAAAAAAGTTGCATTAAATGATTGAAGGTATTTTTGTAGAAGGACTGATCTATTCGATCATGGCCCTGGGCGTGTTTTTTACGTTCAGGGTTCTTGATTTTCCTGACCTGACCGTTGACGGGTCCTTTCCCATGGGCGCGGTGATCATGGCCGCCTGCCTTCATTCGGGGATTAGCCCGGTTGCAGGTCTTGTCTATGCTTTTGGCGGCGGGGTTTTGGCCGGTTTTGTCACGGCCGCCATCCACAATAAGTTCAAGGTTCCCCATCTTTTGGCCGGTATTTTAACCATGACCATGCTCTATTCGGTGAATATCAGGATTTTGTCCAACCGGGCCAATTTGCCGTTGCTCCGGGTGGATACCCTGCTGACCTGGGTTCACAAGGTGAGCTTTGGGATCATGGCACCGGAATATGCCACCCTGATCTTTTTTGTCCTGGTGGTCTTTGCCTTGAAATTTATTTTGGATATCTTTTTTACCACAGACATGGGACTGGTGTTCGGGGCCTTGGGCGATAACGAGCAGATGGTCCGGGTCCAGGGGGTAAATCCAGCCACCCTCAAGCTCGTCGGGGTGGGGATTTCCAACGGTCTGGTGGCCCTGTCCGGCGCCTTTGCCGCACAATACCAGGGATTTGCAGATGTAAACCTGGGCCAGGGCATTGTGGTGTCAGGGCTTGCCTCTGTGATGCTGGGAGAATTTTTGCTCAAGTCCAACCGCATCAGTATTCTGACCCTGAGGGTGATCCTCGGGGCGATCCTGTTCAAGGCCATTATGTATTTGGGCCGGTATTACGGGTATTATATCAACATGACCCCCAATGATCTCAAGCTTATCACAGGCCTTTTGATTCTCGTTTCTCTGGGCCTTGCAAATTTTAAACGGCTAAAGGCAAAGGAGAGGTCATGATCTGTCTATCCAATATATCAAAGACCTTTAACCCGGGGGCTCCTGGCGAAAAAACCGTGATACAGGATTTGAACCTCAGGGTTGAGCCCGGAGATTTTCTCACCATCATCGGCAGTAACGGGGCCGGGAAAACCACCCTGTTCAACCTGATTTCAGGTGCCATGCTCCCAAGCTCAGGAGAGATTAAGATCAAAGACAGGGATGTCACATCCCTGCCTGAATACAAAAGGGCGCGGCTCATCGGCCGTATTTTTCAGGACCCCCTGGCAGGAACCGCCTCCAACATGACCCTGGAGGATAATATGATGATTACCTCTAAAAAAGGGTTTAAATGGCCGCGAATCAGCCTGACCCGGGCCATGAGAAACAGGTTCCAGGCGAAGGTAAAAGTGTTGAACATGGGGCTTGAGGCCAGGATGAAGGAAAATGTCTCTTCCCTTTCAGGGGGCCAGCGTCAGGCCTTAACCCTTTTGATGACCGTGCTGTCCGGGCCTGATATTCTGCTTCTTGACGAGCATACCGCTGCCCTGGATCCGAGAAATGCGGCCATGGTTATGGACCAGACCACCCGGTTCATTGAAGAGGGGAATCTGACCAGCCTCATGATCACCCATAACATGGGCCATGCCATTGAATTCGGCAATCGGTTGATCATGATGGACAGCGGTCAGATCATCATTGATGTCAAAGGGGATGAGAAAAAAGCGCTGACCAAGGAAAAATTAATCCAGATGTTCACCGAGATTAAAAAACAGGATTTTCAGACCGATGAAGTCCTGTTGACCCACTAACAGCCCTGGAAAGAGATTGGTTTGATTTTTCTTTACAAAGGTATGGGGGTGTGCCAGATTTAACCTTAACCTTGGATAACTTAAAGGCCGGACACTCAAAATTTGAGATAAAGGATCAATCGTTCAAAAGGGGGGATTATGATCAAGAGCGTTGGCTTGAAACTCATGGCCGTTGCCGTCATCGTTTTATTGTCGTCAGTCGTTTGCCAGGCCCGGGAATGGGAGAGACTCGGGGCGGAAAAATTGCGGGAAAAGGGCAACCAGATAGAGATTGGCCTGGCCGGCAGCGCAACCGCCTATTCAGCCTTAAAATTTGGTGTTCAAAACGGCCCCATTCATATTAAACGGATGATTGCCTATTCTGAACTGGGTATACCCTATGAGTTTGACATTGAGGCCTATATCAAACCAGGAGAGTTCTCGCCCTCGGTTGACATTTCAAATCCGGAGATTGTGTTGGACCGTATTACCCTGATTTACTATATCAAAAAAAGGGTGGACATCCTGGTTTACGGGATGACATCCCCTGAAAAAGCGGACTAACCTCCTTTTTTATCATCACCTGTTGCTCCGCTGTAAAATTTTTTTGTCCGGTTTAAAAATATTAAGATCCGGTTTTTTCAAATTGTCAGTTTCTGACCTTCTGGTTTTGATATATTCGTCTATTCCACGATCACCTTGAGCATGAGGCGGACAATATCCTTGATTTGGGTCTTGTCCGCCCCGAGAAGGGTTTGTAGAATAAATCCGTCCACCACAGCCACCAGGAGTTTTGCCTTGGCCGCCACATCTATTTTGGGTCCGGCCATTTTATCGTAGGCATCATCCACCATGGAAAACCATTGCGCATAGGTGGACTGAAATATGAGTTTGAGCTCTTCATTGCCTGACACCGCCTCCCTGACCAGATAGAGATGAAGCCTGCTTCTGGTCTCAGAGGTTAAAAGGGTGGTGAAAAAGGCGGTGAGCAGTTTTTCCCAGGTCACCTGGGATGTTGTATCAATCATATGGAACAAGGTGGCTGTGATCCGCTCCATATGGATGTCGGCAATGTCGAATATGAGGTCATTTTTGCTGGCATAATAATAGTAAAGCGTGCCCTTGCTCAGCCCTGAAGCCTTGGATATCTGGGCCAGACTGGTGTTGTCTATCCCTTTTTTCCCGATCATGGCCATGGCCGTGTCCAGGATTTTCTGGCGGTTGTTCTTGCCTGTGCCTTTTGCTGTTTTTGCCATTTACCCTGCCTTTACAGGTTCTTTGGGAGGGGCAGACTGCCTTGCGCCCATGGTGACCGCATCCACTGGGCAGTCCTGGACGCAGAACCCGCAGGCAATACATAATTTTTCATTTTCAAGACAGGGAAACAGATGGGTGGAGCCCACCTTTTGTCTTTCCTGGGTCAATGCACCGGTGGGACAGGTGTCCAGGCAGACAGTGCAGGAAAGGCAGGCGGACAGGTCAAAATAGGGCCGTTCCCACTCTTTTTTGGGGATGCGTTCCAGGACCAGTCCGAACTCGTCGGTTACGGCGCCTGACGGGCAGACCCTGCCGCAGGCCCCGCATTCAATACAGGCCTGGCCGTCAATGAAATGTAATTGTTTTTTTTCTCCTGATATGGCAGTTGCAGGACAGATAAGAGCGCAGGCCCTGCACCCGATGCAGGCATCTGAAATCGTATAAGCCATGGGGTATTCTCCTTTTTTGTGTTCAGGCAATGGATAATATTTTGTCGACGATCTCTTTGCCGGGTTTCCCGGTTTCCCGGTCCCATCCGAAAAGTTCCCAATAATCTGCCATCATGGTCTCCACATCCACGGTCCTGCCCTTGTTGGCCCCTTTGACCTGGGGCGGAAGTCCCAGAATCCGGTCCGGGGCCCTGTTGGCCTTAGGCTCAATGCCGTGCTTGACGTTGAATGCCTGTTTGATCACCTGGATATTGCCCCCTTTTTCCATATACTCTTCCGGGGTGAAATTCCAGCCGGCAGCGGCATTGAGCCAGTCAAATATCCGGATCCGTTTGGCCCCGAGAAAACCGCCGAACAAACAGGCGCCTGCACCGTTCATCACGTTGAGATACTCTGAGTTTGCCTTGCCCACCCGGGCATGATTGAGGTTTTTCTTGTACTTACTGGATTTTAAATATCCCGGCCCCATTTTGGGCACCCCTTTTACCTTTTTCCACAGCTGGTACATTTCATAGTAGAGGCCGGCCCCGTTGGTATGGCGGCCCGGTGCCGGTTCAACACTATAGTGAAGGGCAAATCCCGGGTCATTTCTTGAATCATGCATGGCCGGCTCCTGGCCTCCGCAATGAATGGCCATCTCTTGGGCCTCCTTGCCCAGGCGTTTGGCTGCCAATTTTACCCCGTCAGCCAAGATGTCTCCAATTCCTTCTCTTGTTACCATTTTTTCCGTTAAAAACTTAACCGCAGCAGGGTCTCCCCAATCCAATGCCTGGCCTCCGGTGTCAGCAAGGGTGATGATCCCCTTTTCATAGCATTCCATGGCAAATGCCACGGCATGGCCGGCGGATATGGTGTCCATGCCGGCCCGGTTGAGCAGTTCGTTAATATAGAAAATGGCATCTGTGTCCTTGTTCATGACAAACCCGCCAAACGAGAGAACGGTTTCATATTCTGGTTTATGGGTTTCGCTAAATTTGCCCTTGGTTTTACAGATGCCTCCGCATCCCAGGGGGCAGGAGTAACAGTGAAATTTTTCAGTCTCCGCTTTGACATAGGCATCCGGGTTGGAAGAAAAAGATTTGAAAAATCCCCAGTCTGAATTGCTGCCCTTCCAGTTTTTAATGGGAGAATCTCCCATTTCAACGGACATCTGGTTCATGGAGACCGTGCCCCATTTGCGTAATAAAATTTTATAGAGCATCCCGTCCTGGGTGGCCACAAAGGGAAGGATTCTGAGCAGGGTCCCAATGGGCCCGGTGAGCCAGCCCGGCACAAAGGGGGGCTGGAATTTTACCCATTTGCCGCAGATCTGGCTTAAGCGTTTGATTTCTTCTCTGTTGTGAACTGGAATTCGTTTTTTTCCTGCAAGGACAAGGGCCTTGAGATTTTTGGCCCCCATGACAGCGCCCAGGCCTGAGCGGGCCGCCATCCGTCCCTTGTCCGTGGAGACCCCTGAGATCAGAGATAATTTTTCTCCGGCCTGGCCGATACAGGCCACCTTTGCATTTTTGTGGGCCGCTTTGAGCAGTTCTTCGGTCTCAACGGCGTCTTTTCCCCATACCTCCTGGGCCGGTTTAAGCCGGGCGCCTTTGTCGTCCACATAAAGGTAGACAGGGGTTGGGCTTGTGCCCTTGAAAAAGATGCCGTCCACGCCGCAGCGTTTGATGGCCGGTGAAAAAGATCCCCCGCAGTTGGCCTCTCCCCATCCCTGGGTTAAAGGAGAGAGGGCCGTGACCATCCACCGTCCCGTAAAAAGGGATCCTGTCCCGGTGAGCAGTCCTGAGACAAATCCAATGATATTCTCCGGCCCCATGGGATCTGCCCCGGCCGGTATCCTGTGAAAGAGGATATGGGCGGCAAGCCCCATTCCCGATAAAAAGGATTCATATACCTTGGGTGAAATTGTTTCAATCTCAACGATTCCCTGGGTCAAATCCACCATCATGATTTTTCCCATATATCCTTTAGCGCTCATTTTGGATTCTCCTTGGTTTGAAGTTTATATCCGTATTTTTACCCTTTTTTAATCTGGGTTTTATCCAGTGGAATTCCTTCCCAGGCCGCCTGGGTCACCATGAGGCAATCTTGAAAGTCCATCTCTTCAGGATTGTAAAAACCCGCCCCGTCGCCCAAAGCGGTTCTGGCGATTTCGGGCAGTTTGTCCCTGGGCACCATGGGAATTCCATCCGGGTTGAGAATGTCTTTAAAACAGATGGCATGGCGGTTTTGGGTGGTGTTGTGCAAGTTTAAATTAAATTGACGGATCCAGTCGATCACGGCCTGCGCCCGCTGTGCTTCAGGGGTGGCCACATAGATCGTTGGCCCTGCCAGGGGCAAGAGCAGATCTGCGATCCTGTCACCTACCCGGTGAAGGTTGTACTCCAGTCCGTAGGGCAAAAGGATGGCCATGCAGGTGCCGTGGGGTACATGGCAGACAGATCCCACGGAGTGGCCAATGGCATGGACCATGCCCACCATTGAATTGGAAAAGGCAATCCCTGCCATGGTGGCAGCCGTGGCAAGGGCCAGGCGGCCCTCCAGATCCGAAGGATTCTCAAGAACCTTTGGCAAATGGCGGCTGATCAGGCAGATGGCTTCATGGGCATGGGCATCTGAAAGAGGGTTTTTGGAGAGCATTACCCTGGATTCAACTGCGTGGGCCATGGCATCCATGGCCGTTGCCGCAGTAATATGGGCGGGGAGGGTCAGGGTCATCCTCGGATCGATGACCGCTGCATCGGGCAGCAGAAAATAGGAGGTAAATAGCATTTTTCTGTTTTCATCAGGATCGGCAATCACGGCCACCAGGGTGACTTCAGATCCTGTCCCGGCTGTGGTGGGAACGGCAATCAAGGGCTTTAAGGGCCGTTTTAAAGCCCCGGCCCCGGTAAATTCCATGAGGTTGTCGCTGTTTTCGGAGATCAGGATATTAACGCCCTTGGCCGTATCCATGACCGATCCGCCGCCCACGGCAATGATGGCATCGCAGCCTTTTTCCCGGTAGACCCCGGCCAGGTGGCCCACCAGGTGTAAGTCTGAATCAGGCGGGACGTCATCTTCAATTGCCTTAATATCTAATTGGCCGTTTATGGACGAGAGAACCACATCCACAAGCCCTGCTGCCATCACCCCTTTGTCCGTGATGATCATGGGGGATTGGGCTCCCATATCTGAAAGCAGGCCGGGGATTTTTTCCAAGGCCTTTGTGCCTGCAACCATATTAACCCGGCAGCAGAATTCATAATAGTCAGGTGTATACATAATATCTCCTTTACCCTTGGATCACAGGCCGGCCGTCACAGGCGCAGGTTAAAATCGTCTCAAGGGTGTTGGGGTCAATCCCTTTGAGGGTTCCTGAATCCACCAGTTTTTCTCCCAAAGAAACTATGGCAGTCTTATTCCAGCCCGCCTCTTCCAGGGTTCGAGGCCGTCTGCCCCGGGATACCCCGTACAGGGAGTTGACCAGGGAACGGATGGCTTGAACGCTGGTTTGGGCATACAGAGGCAACGGTACGGTACTGAAACTCTCCTGGCCCTTGAGGGCCAATAAAAGTCCTTCCATATCCTCAGTTCCCAGGGCTTCCAGAAGCGGGGGCAGGACAATGCACATGGCCTGGCCCTGGCTGATCCGGGTCTGGTCGGAAATGGTTTGGCCCAGGATATTGCTGATCAGCGGTTCGGACATGAGATATCCGGCCATAACCCCGGCCTGGACCAGGTCTTTTTGCCAGGCAAGTTTTATCTTTTGGGGCTGGCTCTGGTGATCCTTGTTGGATTGGATGATGGACTCCAAAGGGGCAATCCCAAGTCGGATGATGGCCGATGCATAGGCCCTGGCCGGCAGGCTTCGGGAAAGCCCGAGCACTTCTGCGCCCGTCGCCAGGCAGGTCAGAGAGACATCAATCAGAGTGTCCACCTCATCGGGTATGAAAAGTGAGGGATCAATCACCGCCTGGTCCGGGGCCAGAAAATCAGACATAAAGGTCTGGTTGTTGAACCGGGCCATTCCGGCGGTTGCCGCGCCTGATGCCGCGCCGATTGGAAGATATATCAGGGGATTGAGGCGCTGAGAGATATTTTTTTTCTTGAGGCTCTCCGGTCCTAAAGATACGGCAATGTTCAATGCCTTTGCCGCATCCCCAGCCGTTTGCCTGCCAAGGGCAATGAGGGCATCATACCCTTTTTCAGTATAATGGGTGTACATGGATTTTATAAAATTGGCATCCCCCTCTCGGGTTTCAGGTATGGGAGGACTGATACCAATGGTCATGCCTGATTCTTTGAAGGCCCGGATCACAGGCTTGGTTAATCCTGCCAAATGGCTGGCTTTGTCTTGAATCACCATGGGTTTTGAGCTTCCCATGGCAGCCAGGTCAAAGGGCAGGTGCTCCAGGGCATTTTTGCCGAAACTCGTTTTGGTCCGGCACAAAAAAGAAAAATGGCTCATAAAAGATATCCTTTATGGTTTAGAGTCCTGTGACGGTTCTGATCAAAACAAGGGCCCTGTCAATGGTGTGGCGCTTCAACGACCATCTGGGGTAGCGCTTGATGGCCAGTTTGGCAATGGGTTTGGGCAGAAGATAGACCTGGACAATATCCAGGATTCGAACCGCAGCGCAGGCCTGGGGCACATCTCCCGATACAAAGAGCCTGTCCCTGGCATTGGCTGTGGGCGTACTCTCCTGAAAGGTGAACAGGGTAAACAAGTTCCCCATGCTTTTAAGCCCCATTTCCAAATGAATATTGTGTTTATCCTTGTTTGAACCCAGGTATTTGGCCCTGTGGGTTTTATCTTTTCCCACAATCATATAAGGACCGTTGGGAAATGCGCCCAAACAGAAGGTATACCCTTCGGGCATGGCCGTAAATTCATCTTTTACGGCCGAGTCCACCCGGCCGGCTGCCTGTACGGCCCGGCCCACGAACCAGAGCATGATTCCCAGGTAAATTCGCTGGAAATATTTTTTCCCGGGTTTGATTTCTGTAATTGCGTCCATGATCCTCCCTTATATTAAAACAATATGAATGAAAAAAGCGTTTAGTCGGCCAGGCGCCCGACAACACTATAGGACAAGCCTTTCTTTTTTGTCAAGGCGTTTTTTTGAGAGTATATTAACGGGTTATACTCAAAAAAAGGGGAGCGGGCCCCATGGCGGGAAAGGGGCAAGTCCTTGTTTATTTGTATTTGCTTTTTAAATCCAAATCTTTCTTGCCCAGGCCTTTTATCTAGGGTAAAAACCATATGACGATGAAACCTTTTAAAATGAACAGAAAGGAAGATCCATGTTGAAAAAAGAAATTCAGGATAATATTGTCATTGCCCAGCTGTCAGACAAGGTATCCAACGCCGTAGATATAGAAACCTTGAGGGCGCTTAAAGAGATCGTGGATGAGGTCAATGAACAAGATGAACTCAAGGGCATTATCCTTATCGGTCAAGGCCGTTTTTTTTCAAGCGGTTTCAGTCTGCCCATGTTTGTGGGATTTGAGACAGATGAACAGGTTATCTCCTTTTTTGAAGAAGAAGAAAAAATCTTAGTGGATTATTTTACCTGTAAAAAGCCTGTGGTCTGTGCCATGAACGGGCATTCGGCTGCCATGGGACTGATCCTTGCCATGGCTTCGGATTACAGGATTGTGAAAAATCATCCCAAGATAAGACTGGGCATGAGCGAGATCAAAATCGGGCTGTCCCTTTCCATTGCCCAGTCTGCCGTGGTCAGGTTCGGCCTGGATTCGGACAGGCGATACCGGGATGTCATGTACAATGGGGAAATGATCGGGGTGGACCAGGCCCTTGAAATGAAGATGGTGGACGAGATTGTGGAAGAAGATCAGCTCATTGCCAGGGCAAAAGAGGTGATTTCCCTGTGGATTGATACCCCGAATCAGCCCTTTATCCAGATTAAAAAACAACTTAAATCCCAGACCGCAGCCAGGATCGCCCAGACCCTGGAAAGGGAAAACTGGCAGGAAATCATGGCCAGCACCCTTTTAAACAAGGATGTAAAGGCGACCCTTGCCTTTGTTCAGGCGGCCATGGAGCAGAAAAAATAGGGGCATCAAAGGCCTGACAGCCCGAGAAATGAGGACCTGATTCGTTTAAGATGCTTGAGCAATTGATCTTTCCTGGCCTGGCCTGCCTCCTGGGGGGATCCGGTCTTGAGCAGATTGCCGAGGATCACCAGGTCCTCCTGGACCGCAGTGACTTCCCGGTTCCATGCTTTGGGGTCCATTTTAAGCATGTTAAAATACCAGAGCCGGAAGGTTAAGGAGTAGAGCCTTTCAGAGGTCTCAATGAGAAAGGGGTTGCCTGCAGCCCTGTGGAAGATCTCTTTGTTTTCCCAGTCTATTTTTCCCAGGGCTTTTGGGTCTTTATTGTCTTTGAGTGCATGGCAGCCGGATTCAAGGCTGCAGAATTTATCCATATCTTCTTGGGTTAGGTTCTGGGCGGCCATGGTGCCGATGACCGCTTCGAGTTCCAGCCGGGCCTGGAATACATCTGTGATGGTGCCAAGTTCCAAAGCCATGATCAAAATCCCTGTCCGGGGCAGGATTTTGACCAGATGCTCCCATTCAAGGTGGAAAAGCACTGTGCGCAACGGGGTACGACTGACCCCGAATTCCTGGGCCAGGGTCTGTTCCTTTAAAATCTGGCCTGGTTTATAGTCTAGGTGGATGATCCGGTCTCTGAGGGTGTCGTAAATTTCTTTGTTCATATTATGTCCCATTGTTGTGGATAGCTACTGGTATATTTAAATAATACAAAGAAAATTTTATTGCAAGGCGGTGCCCCCGCCAATGGCCATCTCAATTTTAAGGATCATTCCTCTTCTTTGAATAATTGGTCCAGAATCTGCTGGGCATCTTGGACAATCTCCCTGCACAATCCTTTCTCCCTTAATTGTTTCATGCTTTCAGTATCCTGGGGGTCAATCTGGTTCATCCGTAAAATTTCATGACATTCAACAGTGGTCCGCAATCGTTTAAACCGAAGACAAAATTCCTGGGTGATCTGGAAGCAATGGTCTTTTTCATAGGTGTCTTTGGCGGATTTGGGGCCGAACTTAAGCCCGGCAACCATGATGGCCCCAATGACCGCACCGCAGGTTTTTCCCTGGGCCATGCCGCCGGCAAATCCTGAGGCCATTCGGGATGCTAGGTCCCGGGGTAATTGATGGTTTTCAAAATAGGCCATTACCATGGCCTGTGAGCAGGAATGACCTGCCATGAGAAAGTCAACTGCTGTTTTTTGTTTTTTCAATGGACGGCTTGCCTTTTTTTGTCACTGATGGTGACTTTATAGTTAAAAAAATTTACCTGGAAAAAATGCCTTTGAGCAGGAGGTCAATCCCCTGGTCTATGGCAGCCCGGCCTTGCCGGGTATCCAGATCAATTCCCCCGACAACCGGGTGGATTCTTGATTTGATGATCAAATGATTGATTGCCCCGTTCATAAGGACCAGAATGGCCGACAATTGGTCGTCATCAGGCAGGGTTTCCAGTTGTTCAAAAAATTCCAGGCTGGTTTTGATGCGGATCTGTTCCAATTGCCGGGACAATTCATTTTTTCCAAGCAATTCCCAGGCAAGGATATCTTGAGTCAGTGGTCGCTTTTTCAAGGCTGCGGCATAGGCTTTGAAAAAATGGGCCACCTGACGGTCCGGGGGCATGGCCCTGACTCTGTCTGGGTCAGGCCCCATGAGTTCATCGACATCCGGCCAGAAATCAACGGTTTGGCTATAGGCTGACACAAGGCCGGGAAGTCCGTTAAAATAACGGTAGACCAAAACTTTGTCCACGCCTGCCCTGCGGGCCACTTTATTAATCCCCAGCCCCTTGAATCCGTCTAAAGCCAGAACCTTTCCAACGGCCTTCACAAGTTTTGCCTTGGTCTCTTCTTTTTTTTGTGACATCTGTAATTTTCCAAATATAAGGGTGAAATGTTTTGTCACCGTCAGTGACTTTTATCCCGAGTGTTGAAAAATGTCAATGAAAAGTATGGGCCAATTGACAGATGATTTTTGAAATCAGCCTTTTTTTGCCTTTTAAATCCATACCTTGTTCAACCCTTCATAGGTGATCAAACCGATTTTTTAAAGTTGAATCCCAAATCCACCGCCTAATTTCATATTTGTCTAAATATGGGGATGTTCTGAACTTTCCTGGCCACCAGGCGGTACCATATTGCGGCGCCAAGCGAGCGACGAGTGAGGTGTATAAGTCATGCTCCGCAGGGAGGAGCAAACCCAGGCAACGAAGAAGATGGTATTTTGATGGTGGATCAGGGTGAATATAGATGGGTTGACACTGAGATTCTTTTGGTATACCAATAAAACATCTATATAACTCTTTTTTTTAAAAGAAGATAAGGGAGGAGAAGATGGCATATTCTGATATCAGTCATGGATTGTGGGCGGCCACGGCCAAGAAAAATCCCCAATTGAAAGCGCTTTTTGGAGAAAAAAACACTGAAATTGCGATCATCGGAGGCGGGTATACTGGATTGTCGGCCGCCCTTCACCTGGCAAAAAAAGGTCATTCCTGTGTACTGCTCGAGGCCAATTCAGTGGGATTCGGCGGTGCGGGAAGAAATGTGGGCCTTGTCAATGCTGGGCTTTGGCTCATGCCTGAAGATGTGATTTCCATTGTGGGAAAAGCCCATGGCGAAACCCTTATCCAGGTGCTGGGGGATTCTCCTGATCTGGTATATGGTTTGATTGAAGAGTATGATATCCCCTGTGAACCCTGGCGGTACGGCACCTTGCATTGTGCAGACTCCGGTGCCGGATACCGTGCCCTCCAGAGCCGGGAAAGACAATGGCAGGAACGGGGGGCAGATGTCCGGCTTCTTGAAAAGGATGAAGCAGCTGAAAAACTGGGAAGCAAAGCCTTTCGAGGCGCCCTTCTAGACAAACGGGCCGGCACGGTTCAGCCCCTGGCCTATGCATTCGGCCTTGCCTCTGCGGCCCAAAAGGAAGGGGCGGATCTATATGAAAATTCCCCCGTCATTGAACTTGATAAAAATGAACAAGGCTATATCCTGGTGACCCCCCAGGGACAGGTGCGGGCCCAAAAAGTCATTGTCGCGGTCCAGGGCTACCCTGAAAAGGTGTTCCAGAATCAGGTGGATAATATTGTTCCGTTTAACTATTTTCAATTTGCTACCCCCCCCCTTGACCCATCTGTCTTGAAAACCGTGCTGCCCGGAAAAAACGGGGCCTGGGACACCAATTTGATTCTTTCTTCATTCCGCCTGGATGAATCCGGCCGCCTTGTTGTGGGCAGTGTGGGCAATGTGGAGGGATTTGCCTGGGACCTGAACCAGGCCTGGGCCAAACGGACCATTGCCAAGGTCTTTCCCCAGGTGGGCCAGATTGATTTTGAATTTGGATGGTACGGCAGGATTGCCATGACCTCCAACCATATCCCCAGGTTCCACGTCATGGACAAAGACATGGCCATGGTCACCTGCTATAACGGCAGGGGCATCGGACCGGGGTCGGTATTTGGCAAGCTTCTGGCCCAATATATGACCGACGGGATCCTCGCTGACATTCCCTTGCCCGTATCCCCCATGAAAGCGGTGAATTTCAGGACGCTTCGGGGGCTGTTTTACGAGGCCGGATCCAGGCTGTATCATTTTGCCCAGCGCAGAACCCCCCTGTTTTAGCCGCAAATTTTAAGGCGGGTTGGCGAATCAGGTTTGCCAACTGCCATACTAGGCCCGGGTATGGTAGATGTTGAGATCCTGGTCAACTCCTTTGAGATGAACAGGGTGGGGATAGGGGGCCAGTAAGCCCATGTCAAAGCCCCGGGGCAGAAAGGACATGGTCTCTTTTGAAACAATGATCCGGGCATGAATATCCCGGGTCATGGCCTGAAGCCTTGGTGCCAGGTTGACTGCATCTCCCACCAAAAGGTATGAGAGACGGTCCGGACTGCCGATGTTTGCGGCCAGGACCGTTCCCGTATGGATGCCGATGCCGTGGGAGAGTTTGGGCAGGCCGTTGGCTGTGAAGTCACGGTTAAGGTCCTCAAGTCTTTTTTCCATGTCAAAGGCGGCTTTAATGGCGTTGGACGGATGGTTCTCATCGGTGACAGGGGCGCCGAACACCGCATAGATTTCATCCCCTAGAAATTGGAGAATCAGTCCTTTGTTTTCTTTTACAGCTGCTCCCATGGCCTTGAAATAGGCGTTGAGCATTTTGACCACCTTTTTGGGATCATGGGTGGCGGTAAAGGGAGTGAAATCTCTGAGATCGGCAAATAAAATGGTGACCTCTTTATACTCTCCGTCCAAAGGGATGCTGCCCGATAAAATTTCGTCCCTGACCTTTGGGTCCACGTATCGTCCAAAGGCATCCCTGATCCGCTCTCTGTCTTTAAGCCCCTGGATGGCCTGGTTAAACGCATCTCCAAGAATGCCGATTTCATCGTTGGAAACCACCTCTACCCGGGTGTTGTAGTCCCCAATTCTAACGGCCTTGACCGCCGTGACCATTTCATTGACCGGGGCGGCAATGGATTGGCTGATAAGACGGGTCAGAAGACCTGATCCAACCCAGAAAACACCAAAGACCACCAGGGAAAATATAAAAACGGATTTTGCATACTCCCGGGTGGACATGGGGTTGTCGTCCACCTGTAAAAAAAGGACAAAAAGGGTTAAAACAATATGGGTCAGGGGGATGAGGCTTCCCATCCGGTAAAAGGCGCGAATTCTCCGGTCAATGGAGATTCGTCTGGTGTGACTGACATCGGCCAGCCTGCCTTGGGGGAAAAACAAGGGGATCAGGGTGCGTCTCAGATAGGCTTCCAGGCTGAAAAATATTATGGCAGAGGAAATAAATCCTACCATGGTGGCCCTGAGTGAAAAGGTCAGGGCCGTGCTCCAGTCCATGAGATCCATTTTGTAGAAAACAATAAAAATGCACATGGGAATAATGACCCATAAGCCGATGTTGACCGGGACAAAGATAAACGGCATGTTGATGAGGCGCTGCCTTGCCTTTTTTTTAAGAATGTCCGGGGCGTTCTGGGGACCCATCGCCATGACCTGGGTTACCGGCTTCAAGAGCTTGCCGACAAGGAGAATGGCCGGAAGGCTTGAAAAAACGGTCGCCATGCTCAGAATCAGGAATCTTGCCAGGATGATGCCCCACCAGCCGGGATTGCTCAGTTCGCCGATTCTGTCCTGGGTAAATTCAAACGGGATGGACACCTTCATGACCAGGATGACCAGCATGGCCATGAAGGTGGCGCCCATGATCATCAGATAAAATTCAAAGAGCACGGAAAACGGCCGTTTGGACCTCATCTTGACGGGATTACCTCGAGCCAGTATCCGTCCGGGTCGTTGATAAAGTAAATGCCCATTTTCTTGTTTTCATAACAGATACAGTCCATTTTTTTGTGATGGGCATGGGCTTTTTTAAAATCATCTGTTTTAAATGCAATATGAAACTCTTCATCCCCAAGGTCATAGGGTTTTTTCTGGGCCTTGAGCCAGGTCAGCTCCAGTCGGGTTTCAGAATTTTTATCTTTAAGGTAAACAATGATAAAACTGCCGTCTTCAGCTTGTTTACGGCCATGCTCGGTCAGATCCAGGGCGGTTTCGTAAAAGGCCAGGCTTTTGTCCAGATCCAGCACGTTGATATTAAAATGATCAATGGTGAATCCCATGATAACCTCCTTTTTATTATTTGATTAAGTGATGGATAAGATAGATATCCTGGATGCCGGGGTCAAGAAAAAACTCTTTGCTTTATATTGCATAGGGCTTAACTTATGCTGTACTTTGGTGTATAAGCAATTAAAGGCAAGCCAGTCATATCAAATGTTGAACTCAAAAGGGATCAGGATGAAAAAACAGGAGATCCAGACGCCAGATACCGATGTAAACGCACTGGAACAAAGGTGGCTGGAAAAGGCTTTGGACTTTCCGGGAACCCGTCAGGCAGAAGCCCTCCACACCCTGAAGACAAGCTGCACCCCCGGAAATCCAGCCCGGCCGGCAGGATTTGACTTGAGGGGAATCAATCTTAACAGCCAGGACCTTTCCGGGCTTGATCTTTCCGGGTATGATCTTTGTTTTGCCTCCATGAACCGGGTGGATCTGACCCGGGCGAATTTAAGCTATGCCCTTCTTCGGGAGGCCAGCCTTGAAAAGGCGGTGCTCAACGAGTGCGAATTTATCGGTGCAGACCTGGGCCGAACCCGGCTCAACGAATGTGATGCCAAAAACTGCGGCTTTGGCGGGGCCAACCTTTCCTTTGCCAGTCTGATTAATTCAGATCTCAGTGAAGCGGTTTTAAGCCGCTCCTCCCTGCAGGGCGCTGATCTAAGAGCGGCAGACCTGACAGGGGCCAGGCTGTCTGAGGCAGATCTTTCCCATGCCGTATTCACAAGGGCCGCGCTTTGCGATGCAGATTTAAAGCACTCCAATGTGGCCCATACCCGGTTCGGCCTGGCCGATCTTCAGCGGTGTCGGCTTTTAGGGATAAAAAACTTTAAAACAGCAGACTGGGTGGGGGCTGATGTGCGGGACATGGATCTAAGGGGGGCATATCTGGTCCGGCGTCATATTTCAGATGAGAATTATTTGTTTGAGTTCCAGAGTCAGGGTCGGTTTTATAAAATGATTTACTGGATCTGGTGGTTTACCTCGGACTGCGGCAGGAGCCTTCTGCGCTGGTTTGTCTGGCTGTTTATTGCCACTTTGGCCTATGGCACCATCTATACTCAGCTGGCCATAGACTATGGTCTTTATGAAACCTGGTTTTCGCCCATTTATTTTAGTTTTGTCACCTTGACCACGTTGGGCTACGGGGATGCGGTTCCCATCTCTTTGGCAGCCCAGGTGGTTGTCTCTTTGCAGGCGGTAACCGGGTATATGGGGCTTGGGGGGTTGTTGAGTATTTTGGGAAATAAAATGGCACGCCGTGCCGAATAAGGGTATGATTTATGTTTTCGTTTTTTAAAGTAAAGACAAATCCAAAGGCAAAATTAAAAAAAATTCTCAAAGGGTACGAACTGCCGTCCTTTCCTGCTGTAGTCATGCAGATTCTTCAAAAAATACGGAGTCCTTATTCCTCTGCCGCCTCAATTGCAGAAGTCCTGGCCCTGGATCCTGGAATCTCGGTTAAATTGTTGAGAATTGCCAATTCAGCAGCCTTTTCTCCGACCAAAAGAATTGAAAACCTGACCCAGGCCATTGCCCTTGTGGGAATTTCCCAGCTGGAATCTTTAGTCTTGGGGGTGGGCGTGGTCAAAGGAATGCCCAAAAAATCCTGTCAATGGCATGATCCTTCGGAATTTTGGCTCGCCTCTGCCAAGCGGGCGATCCTGGCAAGTGACCTGGCCCGGCTGCTCTGTCCGGCAAAGGAGTCTGAATGCTTTACCGCCGCCTTTCTCCAGGACATGGCATTGCCGTTTTTGGCCTGCCACAGAAGCGAGGATTATGCCCCGATTTTTGAAAAATGGCATATGGAAGGCGGAGATCTGGCCGCCATTGAAAGGGAACACCTGGCATGGGACCATGCAGAGGTGGCAGCCTGGATCTGTTCGGAGTGGGGACTGCCTGAAAATATCGCCGCAGCCATCCGGGGACATCATGGCGAAGAGGTTTCCGCCTACCAGGCTCTGGGACCGGTCCGGCTGGTGGCGATTTTAAGGGAGGATGAATCCAACTCCGGTGTGGATGAGATGATCGCAGCCGGGGAGAGCCAGTACGGGTTGAAAAAAGAGGATTTGGAAGAACTGATTGAGCCCGGCTTTGAAAAGGCCAGAGACCTGGCCCGGATGATTCTTTGATCCATGTTTTTATAGCAGAGCTGATGGACGATTTTTTATCGCCGCATAAATGGTATATGGTTTTTGTCTCTGATATTTTTTTCTTGCAGTGTATGGAGAACATTATGCTGTCTGGCGTTTGATAGTTCTCGGTTTTTGTTTCTTTAAGGATGAATTAATTCGTGATTTTGCTTACGCCGTTGATTTATGTTGGATTTTCATCTAATATATTTAAGCAATTATAAATAATCCACGTATAGAAAAATATGTATGCGCGAAAATACCGCTTGGGGTGATCCGGTTCAAGGAACCAGGATGACTTTGGCAGGATATCCATGGGCATTAGGGTGCTGTTGCAGCTGCCTGCTGCCAGCAGGGTCAATACAGAGAACTTTTTTGGGGGGGGATGAACGTGAAAAAGATCAATGATATCAAGATCAGCGTAAAACTTATTGTCGGCGGACTTGTTGCTGTTTTTATTCCAATGCTCATCGTGGGGGTGATCTCAGTGAATACCGCATCCAAGGCCCTGGTGAGGGCAGGAAGTGATGCCGCGGCCAGGATTTCCCAGGACCTTGCCATGACAACAGAGCTGTTTTTATCCGAAGAGATGAAGTTCGCCCATGAAATGGCTTTGAATCCCATTGTGGCAGAGACCGCTGACCAGGTGGCCCAAAACGGTTTAGAGGGCGCCATGGAGTCCATAAACCGCCTGGATAATTTTCTTAAGAAAGTTCATAACAAGATTGGATCGGAATATGATTTGTTTATTCTGACTGACAAAAATGGAAACACAATCAGCGACAGCACCGGAGGTACTCTTCGGGTGAAAAAGGTGAATGTTGCAGACCGGGATTATTTTCAGGCTGGTAGAGAAGGCAGGGCCATTGTGGGAAAACCCATTAAATCCAAAGCCAGCGGTCTTCCCGTAATTGTACTATCCATTCCTGTGAAAACGACGAAAGGTGATTTCGCAGGGGTGTTCGGCGCCGTATTCAAACTCAGCTCCCTGTCAGAGAAACTCACTTCAATTAAGATCGGAAATACCGGGTATCCATTTATTGTGAATAAGGAGGGTGTTTTTATTGCCCATCCAAAAAAAGAGTTTATTTTTAAATTGGAGCTTAAAACCCTTAAAGGTATGGAAGAGATTACCCGCCGGATGCTGGCCGGGGAAACCGGGGATGCCCGATACGTGTTCAAGGGCACTGAGAAACTTGCCGGGTTCGCTAATGTCCCCATGACAGACTGGAGTATCGCCGTTACTCAGAACCTGGACGAATTCATGGCCCCGGTTAAAAAGATTAAAATTTATTGTATCATTGTGGGGGTCATTGTGCTCGTGGTGGTCGGGATATTGATTTTTCTCTCCTCCCTTGCCATTGTCCGACCCATTAACCGGGCGGTCGAGGGCTTAAAGGATATTTCAGAAGGCGAAGGAGATCTGACCAAGCGCCTTGAGGTGGGGGGCAAAGATGAAGTCGGGATTTTGTCAGAGGCCTTTAATACCTTTATTGATAAACTTCAGACCATGATTTCAGATATTTCCCAGGGTGTGGAGACCCTTTCGTCATTCTCTACCGAGCTTGCGGCCATTTCCGACGAAATGTCCACTGGGGCCTCCCAGACCTCTGATAAAGCCGGGACCGTGGCGGCGGCTGCCGAAGAGATGACCACTAATATGAACTCTGTCTCAGCCGCCATGGAGCAGTCTTCCACCAATGTGAATACCGTGGCCAGTGCTGCAGAAGAGATGAATGCCACCATTGATGAGATTGCCAGGAGTGCGGAACAGGCCCGGGCCATTGCCACCAATGCCGTGGACAAGGTGGAGGAATCCACCGGCAAGATGAACGAGCTCGGATCTGTTGCCCAGTCCATCGGCCAGGTGGTGGAGACCATTACCGATATTTCAGAGCAGGTGAATCTACTTTCCCTCAATGCCACCATTGAGGCGGCCCGGGCCGGGGAAGCAGGCAAGGGATTTGCGGTTGTGGCCAATGAAATTAAGGATCTGGCCGGCCAGACTTCTGATGCCTCCATGGATATCAAAACCAAAATCGACCATATCCAGGAGAGTTCCAAAGTCTCCCTTGCCGGTATGGGAGATATCTCCAGTGTGATCATGGAGGTCAACGATATTGTGGGGGCCATTGCAACGGCCGTGGAAGAACAGTCCTCTGCCACAGGTGAGATCGCCGAGAATATTACCCAGACCTCCACAGGCATTGAAGAGGTGAACCAGAACGTGAATGAAAGTTCTGTTGTGGCCCATGAAATCACCAAGGATATCACCGAGGTCAACCAGGCGGCAACGGAAATGGCTGACCGGTCCGGCCAGGTTCAAATCTCTGCTGAAGAGTTATCAAAACTGGCTGCCCGGCTGGATGAAATGGTCAACCGGTTTAAAATTTAGACCCGGTGTCCAAGGGCAGTTCAAAGATCCTCTTTTTGGACTGCCCCTGGAGGGGGGCGTTTTACGGTTTCTTTTTCTTCCATAACGGATCGAGGGCTGGTATACTCCCCTTCCATGGATAATCAACCGGGTATAACAGGGGTGAGGGCTTACCCTACTGTGAAATGGGCTTTTCTGGGACTGGCACTTGTCCTTTTCTTTGCAGACCTCTCCTGGTCTTATACCCGGTCGGACCTGAAACAATTTCAGGCCAAAATCATTGATTACCGTCATCAGATTAATCCAAGGTTTAAAAAAAAGGTGCGCAGGCATACCGGGCTGATCATTGTCCACACTTCGGAACTTGGCCTTTCAGCCACCTTGAGAGTGGTCTCCAAAGGAAAATACCTTAAACGCGGGCGATCCACCCCAGGGGGACATGCCAATTACGTGATTGCCAGAAACGGAAACGCATACAGGGTTCTGGACCACCGTTACCGGGCAGACCATGCAGGGCTTTCCATGTGGAACGGGGTGACCGATATCAGCAGTGTTGCCGTCGGCATTGAACTTGTGGGGTATCATTCTGCCCCCATTTCAAAAGCCCAGTACCGGTCTGTGGGGATGTTGATAAAAATTTTACAGCAGGTATACACCCTGAGGGACAGGGCGGTACTCACCCACAGTCAGATCGCCTACGGCCGTCCCAATCCCTGGTTCAGCAAAAATCACAGGGGGCGAAAGCGGTGTGCTAAAAACTTTGACAGGGCCAGCTCAGGTCTGGGCCCCACCTGGTCCTATGATCCGGATGTCAGGGCGGGCCGTCTGAAACCGGATCCTCTGCTCGCATCGGTATTTTATCCTCTTTCCCAGCCGGTTCCAAGGGCGGTTGCACGGGTCAAAAGATCTTTGGATATGAATGTTATTTCAAAGGAGAATTCAGCCTGGTCCATTGCCGGGGGGGATTATAATTCAACGGATACCGCCTATATCCTGCCTGGCGGCAGGACCCTGCCCGGAGACCGGGTCGGGGCAGTCATCGGCTGGAGCCATCTTCCGGCCGGGACAAAGGTGCTGCTCAACCAGGAAACAAAAACAATACAGGTTGCGGCCGTTCACCCCATTAAAACTATTTCAGGAAGTATGACGGCCTGGTCCCATGCCGGACAGGATTACAGGAAAAATTCCACCATATATTTTCTGCCCTCAGGGCGGATCCTGCCCGGATCCCGCATCAAAGACTGGGATGACCTGCCGGCCGGCACCCGCCTGGTGGTCGGATATAAGGGGCCTTTTACCATCACGCCTGAAAAGACCGCCTACAAGATTGCAGGCCAAAAGTATAAGCAGAAAACCATTATCTATTATCTGCCAGGGCCAGGGCTTTTGTCCGGGGACATGATCAATGATTTTTCAGATCTGCCCAAGGGTGTCAGGGTCTATCTTCCCCTGTGATGAGGGGATCAGGTTACTGGCCCGAGGGCTGTGCCTTGCATTTAAGTGAGAAGGCTGCGTTTACCAAACTGCATCCGGGTGGCCTGGATTTCATCTTCCAAGATCCTGAAAGATTTGAGCTGCGTCAGAAGCCTGGACACAATGGCAGAGTGCGTTTTTGCAAGTTTTTTAACTTTTGGGAAGGAAAATTATTATTGAGAATGCATCCCGGCCTTTTTACCAAACGGGATGCCCAGTTTTTTCATCCGGGAACGCAGTGTTGGTGGTTTGACATTGAGCAAACGAGCAGCGCCATGGGTTCCTTCGATTCGGCCGTTGCATTTTACAAGTACTTTTTTAATATGTCTGGAGATTACTTCATTAAGATCATACACGTCCATTTTGTCAGAATTTTTGGTGCGCTGGCCTTCTCTTCGATTGTTTGTCTGAAATTCATTGAATGTTAATGGTTCTCCCTGGCTCAGGATCAATGATCGTTCAATTAGATTTTCCAATTCACGGACATTGCCGGGCCAATCATACTCCAATAATCGTTCAGCAGCACCAGGTGCAATATCGGGAGTGAATTCCAGTTTCATATCAATGGATTTTTTTTTGATAAAATGTTTAATAAGAAGAAGGATATCGTTTTTTCTGTGTCTTAAAGGGGGGATGTCAATTGGAAATACTTTGATACGAAAAAACAGGTCTTGTCGAAATCTGCCCTCTTTTACCATTTGTTCTATATCTCTGTGCGTGGCAGCAATGATTCTGATGTCCAGCGGAATCGTGCTTTTGCCGCCAATTCGTTCAATCTCCTTTTCTTGTAGCACCCTGAGCAGTCTGGTTTGTGCATTTGTCGTCAGTTCACCTATTTCATCCAAAAAAACGGTTCCTCCCTGAGCGCGCTTGAAGAAGCCTTTTTTCAAGGCAATGGCACCAGTAAAGGCACCTCTTTCATGACCAAAAAGTTCTGCTTCCATTAGTGAATGTGGGATTGCTGCACAGTTAATCTTGATAAATGGCCCATTTTTTCTATTTGACATGACCATGATGGCATTGGCAATCACTTCCTTGCCCGTACCGGTTTCACCTGACAGCAGAACCGTTGATGATAATCCTGCCACCATTGCTGCTTTTTCCATGACCGGCTTTAATCCGTTGTCCGCACCAATAATGCCAAGCAAGGCATAATTTATGTCATTTGCAGGACTGCTCCGCCAGTTGCGATGGGTTTGATTTTTGTTTTTTTTTTAGCCCTCGGAGTCGTGAATTATTGCTGAAAGTAACAGCTAACAATTCATTCAACGAGTTCAAAATATTGAGATGTTCGTCGGTTATTTTTTTGCCGGACTTATTGATAACCAGCAGAAATCCCAATACCTCTCCTTCTAAAACCAGATCAATAATCGCACCAGAATCCTCCTTATCAGCAATTCCCTGCCCAAAAGGCCCTATATCAACACCGAAAATTCCTTCCCTGGTGTTATCAAACCGCATTGTGAATACAGAATCATCCTTCATCTCATTTACCCATTCAGTCAGGTCCCAAAAAAACTGCCTGAATGCCTTTGGCATAACAGTCGTTCTATTCAATAACTTGGCCTCGTCCAACCGGGCAATGGCAATATCTTCGATAATTCCCAATTCATGATCGTGATGGTGGAGGCTTATCTGATCCACCGGCATATAGTCTCTGAGAAAAAGAAGAGACCGATGCAGCGCCTTATCCAGACCGATGCCTCCGCAGATGTTGTCAATTGCTTTTTGATAGAACTGACTATTCGGATTTATTATCATCACAGTTTCTTTTGGAAATTTATTTATAATTCAGATTGTTATATATCAATCACATGTCACTGTCGTATTATTTCTGTTGGATTTCAAAGAAAATTACAGATCTTCTAAATATCATTGTTTTTCTTTGAAATCCAACAGAAAAATATTTTAAGTGAACTGAAAGTTTGTAATAGTTTGTTTTTAATGACTTTTTTGTATTGGCACAATAAATGCTGACAGGAGTCTGATCAGGAATAAAAAAAAAGGAGGCAAGGTGAGTAAAAACATCATGACCGTATGTGGACCCATTACACCAGCCTCAATGCAAAGACAAAAAGCTTAATCGTGAGCTGATAAACAGTTTGTGCATTTAAACCATAAAAAAACACAAATAAGGAGGTATTAAATGGGAAAGACAGAAAAGCTGATTGGGTACACCAGCCGGATCGAAGATGACATCCTGTATATGGAGTTCGGCAAACTGAATAAAGAATCCGCCCTGGAAGCGGCACAGACATTCAAATCCGCCATGGAGAAGCCGGAAGTTAAAAAAAGCTGCTTCATCGGGCGCCAAGGGTTTCAAATGCTGGGTGCCTTCGGCATTTTCGACAGGGAAGTCAAAAAGATGGACACAAGTCACCTCACAGCCAATGCAATTGTTCTTATAAGCAATGCGTTAAAAATACTTGTGCAAAAAATAATTCCCAAAGACGATCCCACCGATACCAAAATTTTTGCTCCCAAGGAAGAAGCGCTTGCCCTCAATTGGATCAATGCATGGGAGAGCAAGGAACAGGCCCAAGAGTGGTTGAAACAAAACAAATAAGGAGACGCAGCATTATGGAACCGATGAAAAGATTACCTGTTAAAGGCATTGAATGGGAAGAAATCAAAACAAGTTTGAAAGCGTTTAAAAAAAGTGACCACCCGGAGATGAAGAACCGATTATTACATGGTATTCATAAGGGAGACGAAAAGATCCACGAGGTATGCAAGAACGCTTTTAATCTCTATTTTCATGGCAATGCATTTTTAGGTTCCCATGAACAGGGCATGGCACAGATGTAAAAAGAGGTGCTGGAGATGGCCGTGGGAATTTTGAACGGCAAAGATGAGGGACGGGCAAATATGACAGTCGGCGGGACAGAGAGTATTTTCTGCGCCATGCACGCTGCCAGGGAATGGGCCAAGGAAAATCGACGAGGGCGTTCAAAATTCTGTGTCAGTTGAATGAAAGCTGATATACTCAGCTAAATAAGGAGAACTGACATGACCGAAGAAAACATCGAATTTGATTTTCAAAAAGCCCTTAAAGGCATCCAGGAAGGTAAACCCTTCACAGGTAAGGGCGGCGTCCTTACATCATTAATCAAAAATCTTGCTGAAGCTGCTCTTGAAGGAGAGTTGGAGTCCCATCTCGGGCAGGAAGTTTCTGCCAACCGCCGTAATGGAAAAAGCAAAAAGACCATTAAATCCCTGGATGGTAAATTTGAGCTGGAAACCCCGCGTGACAGGGCCGGAACCTTCTCTCCACAGATCGTCAAAAAACATCAGACAACGCTCAGCGATGAAATTGAAAGAAAGATAATAGCCCTTTACGGCCTGGGCATGAGTTATAATGATATGGCTTCCCATTTACAGGAAATCTATGGACTTGAGATTTCAAATGCCACTCTGAGCACCATTACCGATAAAATCATCCATACCGTCAAAGAATGGCAGGCCAGGCCGTTGGAAAATGTGTACCCAATCGTATGGCTTGATGCCATACATTATAAAGTACGAGAAAACGGAAAGGTCGGCAGCAAAGCCGTTTACACAATTCTTGGGGTGAATATCGAGGGCCGCAAAGAGGTTCTTGGGCTGTACATATCCGAGAATGAGGGTGCGAACTTCTGGCTGCAGGTGTTAACAGACCTTTCAAACCGAGGGGTAAAAGATATCCTGATTGCCTGTGTTGATGGTCTGAAAGGTTTTCCCGAGGCCATTGAGACCATATTCCCGGACACAGAAGTTCAACTCTGCGTAGTCCACCAGATCCGAAATTCATTGAAATACGTTGGTTCCAAAAATAAAAAGGAATTTATGGCAGATCTAAAACGTGTTTATAAAGCGGTCAATAAGGATCTGGCCGAAGAAGAACTGGATATCTTGGAAAATAAATGGAATGACAAATACCCGATTGTGATAAAATCCTGGCGGAACAACTGGGAACGCCTCAGTCATTTCTTTAAATATCCAGAAGAGATTCGACGGATAATATACACCACAAATACCATTGAGGCTGTGCATCGACAGTTTCGAAAACTGACCAAAACAAAGGGATCATTCCCGAACCAGGACAGCCTGTTAAAGCTGCTTTACATGGGGATCCAGAACGCCAGTAAAAAATGGACAATGCCGATTCAAAATTGGTCACTGACAATTTCCCAGTTGGCAATTTTCTTTGAAGGCCGGCTGGATAAAGAGCTGGGAATTTTATAGGGATTTATTTACAGATGGAAAAGATGGTTCCAGGAACTCCACTCCAGCAAAAGTCAACTCCTCCGACGTGGCTGATTGAAGGCCCATTCTCGGACCTGACTTTTACTTCCGCTGGCGCTGAGGCAGATCCGGGAACCGAAACCGTGACACAGAATTCTGAACATTCCCAAACTATAGGCACTTTACAATATTTACATGCGTGAGCCCTGAAGGAAAAAAAGGCTTTGTGCCTTAAAAATAAGGGGTTTTGCCTGTAACCGCTGTTTCAGGCAAGGCTGATTCCATATTTGTTTAAATATGGAAATGTTCCGTTTCTTGCAGGCGGATCAGGGGGGATGAAAAAGATTGAGAATCCTTATTAAAAAGTGTACGGATTTTTATTGCGCCATAAACCTTAAAAAACGGGGGCCATGAAAATGTTGGGTTTGAAATTAAAGCAGAAAATTCTGAGTGTGATGTTGCTGGTGGTTTGTATGGTCATGGTTGTTTCTTCTCTGGTGATTGCCTATGTATCCTATAACCAGAATGTGGATGCCACAAATGCAAACCTTTTGGTCGGTGCCAATAATTTAAAGTCAAAAATTTTTGAGATCCAGGATGACCTGATCCGGAAAACCGTGCAGATGGATTCTTTGTTCAAGGTGAGTGAAAATGTCAAATTTATTGGAGAGTATAAAACCGATTATGATTTGAGCATGACAGAGTCCGGGTTTGTGGATTTGGCCAATGCCTTGTTTGCCACGGCAACGGTGAACAATATCAGCACCATGGCCATTTACGATGCCGCAGGAGAGCTTCTGGTCTTTTCCGAGCAGCAGGCAGATAAAAAAAGGTTGGCCGGATATTATTATGTTAACCCTCAAAAGGCGTTTAAATATACCCGGGTAACCGATGATGCAGATTTGAAAAAAAGTCAGTGGGAAACCCAATCCAGCCTGGAGGGCCTGTTGACTCCCGTCAACCAGGCCGGGGCCACAGCCCTGTCTGCCTCGGCCAGTCTAAGGCAGATGGACGGAGGGCTGGCCTTGTCCATTTACGTGCCGGTGATGGTGGATGACTACAATAAACAAACCGATAAAATGGAACCCAAGCGGGTGGGATCGGTGCTTTTGTCCAAACAACTGGACAGCGGTTTTGTCTCTCAGATGGCCGAACTTACCGGGCTTCATGTCAATATCTTTTCAGGAGACACCCTTTCCTTTGGGGATTTGCCCGGGTATGTCAAAATTTCAGAACAAGACCTGCCCCGGACCGGGGGGCGTGACTGGAATTTAAAAGATCAGCCGGTCCTGACCGGAATCGTTGAAAATGGGGAAAATACCTATTTTCAGGGCCTGCTGCCGATATATGAAGAGACAAAACTGGCCGGGGCGTTTAGCGTTTTAACCTCCAGCAAGACAGCCATGGACAATGCCTTTCAAGTGGTCTATACCCTGGTGGTTGTTTACTTGTGCTGTATGGTTCTGATCATTCCCGTGGCCCTGTTTTTTTCAGGCTCCATGGTGAAATCCCTTCTCAATGTAACCGCCTCGCTCAAAGATGTGGCCCAGGGAGAGGGGGATTTGACCAAGCGGATTGAAATCAGGTCAAAAGATGAAATCGGAGAGCTTTCCCAATGGTTCAACCTCTTTATTGAAAAATTGCAGACAATGATTTGTGATATTTCTTCAAGTTCCCAGGCCCTGTCCCAATCTGTCCAGGTGACAAGGAAAGAGGCGGCCGATATTTCAGATAACTCGGGCAAACTGGCGGAGATTACCCATTCGGTTACCCAGTCCACAAACGAGATGAGTTCTGAGATTTCATCCATTTCACAGGTTGTGGGACAGGCCTCTGATAATTTGGATATTGTGGCATCATCCACCGAAGAGATGACCGCCACCATAAACGAAATTGCCAAGAATGCCGAAACCGCAAGGGTCATGAGCGTTGAAACCGGGGAAAAGATCGGTTAGGCAGGGGAGAAAGTCACCCAGCTGGGACTGAATGCCAGGGAAATCAATACCTTTACCGAATCCATCACCGATATTTCCGAGCAGACCAATCTATTGGCCCTCAACGCCACCATTGAGGCAGCAAGGGCAGGGGAAGCCGGAAAAGGATTTGCCGTTGTTGCCGGAGAGATCAAGGATCTTGTCACCCAGACCGCAGAGGCCACCCAGGATATTAAACTGAAAATTGAAAATATAATGAGTTCTTCTGCAATGACTGTGGAAGAGATGAAAAGTATTTCAAAAACCTTTGGCAGTATGAATGAGGTGGTCAATGATATTGCTTCTGCCATAGAAGAACAGTCTGCCACCACCAAGGAGATTGCAGACAATACCGCCACTGTGGCGGTCGGCATATCTGATGTCAACGCCAGTATCTCCCAGTTTGACAGCATGACCACCGAGATTGCAAAAGATATGGATACGGTGAATCAGGCCAGCGCAAAGATGTCTGAAAACAGTACCCGTATTAATTCTGACACCGGGGACATGGAAGAACAGACTGGGAAACTCGATAATATGATCAACCGATTTGTGATTAAATAAAGAAAGGATAAAAATTGAATACAAGTTTAACCCTTGCTGCTCTGCGAAAAAAAATGGAGGCCGAGGGGATGGCCGCCGTGATCATTCCCTCTGCTGATCCCCACCAGAGTGAATATATGGCAAGTCATTGGCAGGCCAGGCACTGGATCACGGGATTTACAGGCTCTGCAGGCACGGCCGTGGTCACCCGGGATCATGCCCTGCTTTGGACGGATTTTCGTTATTGGATCCAGGCCCGGGCCCAGATGGATGCGTTTGAACTGTTTAAGCAAGGAGATCCGGGCGTGCCTGAGTTTGACGAATGGTTGGCCCAGACCCTGTCACCCGGTGACTGCATTGCCCTGGACGGGCAGATGGTTTCAGCCGCCCAGGCCAGAAAGCTCAAGGCAAGGTTTGAGGAAAAAGATATGGGTCTGGATACGACTCTGGATATGATTTCTCCTCTGTGGACAGACCGTCCGCCCATGCCGTCTACCCGGGCCTTTGTTCTTGATTCCGCCTATGCCGGTCAATCCAGAAAAGAAAAACTGGAGCTGATTATAGAAAACATAACAGACCACGGGGCCAATGTTCATTTGATGACGGCCTTAGATGATATTGCCTGGACCTTTAACCTGAGGGGGGCGGATGTCCATACCAATCCGGTGAACCTGGCCTTTGCCCTGATCGCAGAGGGCCGGGTCCAGCTTTTTATCAACCCGGCCAAGCTGGATTCAGAGAGCCTTAACGCCCTTAAATCGGATAACATCCTTGTATCACCCTATGAATCCATTGGTCAGAGCCTTACAGATCTGGACAAGGCAGACAGGGTGCTGCTCAATCCGGAAACGGTGAACGACTCCCTTTTTAGCGCAATCAACCCTCTGTGCAAAATCATTGAAAAACCCAATCCTGCCACAGGGCTCAAATGCATCAAAAACAGGGTGGAAATCGGTCATATCAGGGATACGGCAGTCAAGGACGGCAGGGCTGTGGTTAATTTTCTGCACTGGCTGGAGAATACCGATGAGGTGGTCACTGAAATTTCAGGGGCCCAAAAATTGTTGGGGTTTCGAAAAGAACAGGAAGATTTTGTCAATGTCTCCTTTGATTCCATCATGGCGTTTAAAGATCATTCAGCCATGTGTCATTATTCAGCCACCCCCAAGACAGATTCACGGCTGACCAAGGATGCCATGTTTTTAAGTGATTCCGGGGGCAATTATCTCACCGGCACCACCGACATCACAAGAACCCTGCACCTGGGCCAGGCCAAACCCCAGGAAATTCAGGATTATACCCTGGTCCTGAAGGGGCATATTGCCGTGGCCACCAGCCGGTTTCCCTCGGGCACCAGGGGGTATCAGATTGATACCCTGGCCCGGCAGTTTCTCTGGGCGCAGGGCATGGATTTCGGCCATGGCACAGGACATGGGGTCGGCTTTTTCCTCTGTGTCCATGAGGGCCCTGCCCGGATCAGCCCCCATCCCGTGGATGAGGCCTTAAAGCCGGGCATGCTGTTGACCAATGAACCCGGCCTTTACAGGGAAGGGGAGTATGGTATCCGCCTTGAAAATATGGTTCTGGTGGCTGAGGATGAAAAAAATCAGTTTGGCCGGTTTTTAAGGTTTGAAAATCTGACCCTCTGTCATTTTGAACGGGATTTGATGGACAAGGATCTGCTGACCGATGCTGAAATTTGCTGGGTTAATGCCTACCACCAGAGGGTGTATGAAAAACTTTCTCCACAACTGACGCCTGAGGTCAATGAATGGCTTCGGGAAAAGACCTGCGCCCTTTAATGCCTTTTCAAGGCGTTCTGTGCAATCACCCGGCTGGCAAAGGGGCAAAGGCCGTTTGCTAAATTCCATCCAATCGTCGTGATTGGATGGAAAGCGGGCGGGGTGCTTCCTTTGCCGTCCATGGCAGTCAGCACCCCTCACACCGCTCCGGCCTTTTGCCCCTTCACCGGCCTGGATACCCAGGTTTGCTTAAGGGGTTTGGTTCTGTTTACAGAGCTGTTCTGACAGAAGGTGAACCGACCCCCATGTTTCTTGGGGCGGTTGTTAATCTGCAATTTTGTTGATTCTGAGTATCAACTTTATCCGGTATATTCTTTCCTTTTCAACAGGAAGGAGCCGCCCCTATATATTGTGGTCGAGGAAGTTTAAGAAAAAGCCCTCAATCATAGACATATGTGTCACCTGATTTGATTCCAAAAATTTACTAATTTTCAACCCATTTTTGTGACATTTCCAACTACAAAAGGCGTACATTGAAGCCCTATACCCTCTGTGACAATATAAGTGAGACACTTACCCCTTGATAAATTAGTGTAGGGCGGGTAAGGCAATACTTATATGAAACCGATAAAAATGAACCCACTACCAGAGTCCGAAAAACAGGCAGCCCCCAAGGAGGCACCAATGGAAGGAGCCCATAGGGCGACTGGAATTGGTGCCTCCTTGGGGGGACAGGATTCAATCCCTGATCCTGAAGTTCCTGAGAAAAAGCCCCGGCGTAATTTCACTGCTTCTTATAAACTGCGTATTCTCCAAGAGGTTGAAAACTGCAATGAATCCGGAGGAATAGGTAGGATACTTCGAAGAGAGGGCCTCTATTCTTCAAATTTAGCCGATTGGCGCAAAGCCCGGAATAAAGGACTTCTCAACGCCATGGCACCTCGAAAGCGAGGGAGGAAATCCAAAGAGAAGAACCCATTGGCAACAGAGGTCGCCAGACTTCAAAAAGAAAAATCTAAATTAGAGCATAAGTTAAAACAGGCGGAACTCATCATTGAAGCCCAAAAAAAAATTTCTCAGATCCTGGGAATCCAACAAAATCTGGACGACCTCAAAGGAGACGACTGATGAATGCCGCCCTAACGTTAAGTCACGATCTTGGGAAAAAGCCTTCATGTGAGGCTTTCGGTGTCCCTCGCTCATCTTTTTATAGGTTTTATTCTCCGAAAAAACAGGTGAAATCAAAGCGGGGCAGCTCTCCTCTTTCTTTGAATCCTGATGAACAACAAACGGTTTTGGATATTCTTCACTCGGACACGTATCGAGACCAGGCCCCATACCAGGTCTATGCCTCTCTTCTTGATAAAGGAAAATACTATTGCTCCATCAGAACGATGTATCGGCTTCTTCACAAAGAACATGGTTCTGTGCCGGAACGAAGACGGCAGGTAAATCGCCCGAAATATAAAAAACCTGAATTGCTGGCAACCGGACCGAATCAGGTCTGGTCCTGGGATATTACCAAGTTGAAAAGCGTCACAAAATGGACTTATTTCTATCTGTATGTAATCATGGATATTTTCAGCAGGTATGTTGTCGGCTGGATGGTCGCCCATAGGGAACAAACAGCATTGGCCAAAAGGCTTATTGAGAAGTCCTGTGAAAACCAAAATATATTACCCGGTCAGCTTGGACTTCATGCAGATCGGGGAGCCAGTATGAAATCCAAAGGGGTTGCCCAGCTTCTTGTCGATTTAGGGGTAACCAAAACCCACAGCAGACCGCACGTCAGCAATGATAACCCTTACTCTGAAGCTCAATTTAAAACATTGAAATATTGTCCAAAATTTCCAAATCATTTTGGTTCGATTGAGGATGCAAGAACCTTTTGCCAGGATTTTTTTAGATATTACAACAAAGAGCATTACCATTCTGGTATTGGCCTGGTAACCCCGGAACAGTTTCATTATGGCATTGCTAAAGAGATTTATGGGTCTCGCTGTAGAACTTTGAAAGAGGCGTTTATTAAAAACCCAATACGCTTTAAGGGGAAAATCCCTCGGCCACCAGCTTTACCAGAAGCAGCCTGGATCAACAAACGAGGGCGTTCAAAATTCTGTGTCAGTTGAATGAAAGCTGATATACTCAGCTAAATAAGGAGAACTGACATGACCGAAGAAAACACCGAATTTGATTTTCAAAAAGCCCTTAAAGGCATCCAGGAAGGTAAACCCTTCACAGGTAAGGGCGGCGTCCTTACATCATTAATCAAAAATCTTGCTGAAGCTGCTCTTGAAGGAGAGTTGGAGTCCCATCTCGGGCAGGAAGTTTCTGCCAACCGCCGTAATGGAAAAAGCAAAAAGACCATTAAATCCCTGGATGGTAAATTTGAGCTGGAAACCCCGCGTGACAGGGCCGGAACCTTCTCTCCACAGATCGTCAAAAAACATCAGACAACGCTCAGCGATGAAATTGAAAGAAAGATAATAGCCCTTTACGGCCTGGGCATGAGTTATAATGATATGGCTTCCCATTTACAGGAAATCTATGGACTTGAGATTTCAAATGCCACTCTGAGCACCATTACCGATAAAATCATCCATACCGTCAAAGAATGGCAGGCCAGGCCGTTGGAAAATGTGTACCCAATCGTATGGCTTGATGCCATACATTATAAAGTACGAGAAAACGGAAAGGTCGGCAGCAAAGCCGTTTACACAATTCTTGGGGTGAATATCGAGGGCCGCAAAGAGGTTCTTGGGCTGTACATATCCGAGAATGAGGGTGCGAACTTCTGGCTGCAGGTGTTAACAGACCTTTCAAACCGAGGGGTAAAAGATATCCTGATTGCCTGTGTTGATGGTCTAAAAGGTTTTCCCGAGGCCATTGAGACCATATTCCCGGACACAGAAGTTCAACTCTGCGTAGTCCACCAGATCCGAAATTCATTGAAATACGTTGGTTCCAAAAATAAAAAGGAATTTATGGCAGATCTAAAACGTGTTTATAAAGCGGTCAATAAGGATCTGGCCGAAGAAGAACTGGATATCTTGGAAAATAAATGGAATGACAAATACCCGATTGTGATAAAATCCTGGCGGAACAACTGGGAACGCCTCAGTCATTTCTTTAAATATCCAGAAGAGATTCGACGGATAATATACACCACAAATACCATTGAGGCTGTGCATCGACAGTTTCGAAAACTGACCAAAACAGAGGGATCATTCCCGAACCAGGACAGCCTGTTAAAGCTGCTTTACACGGGGATCCAGAACGCCAGTAAAAAATGGACAATGCCGATTCAAAATTGGTCACTGACAATTTCCCAGTTGGCAATTTTCTTTGAAGGCCGGCTGGATAAAGAGCTGGGAATTTGATAGGGATTTATTTACAGATGGAAAAGATGGTTCCAGGAACTCCACTCCAGCAAAAATCAACTCCTCCGACGTGGCTGATTGAAGGCCCATTCTCGGACTTGACTTTTACTTCCGCTGGCGCTGAGGCAGATCCGGGAACCGAAACCGTGACACAGAATTCTGAACATTCCCGTCAACAGCGTCAATTTCAACATGATATTCATTTGCGATCTCAGTGTTAAAATTTTCATTGTTATCAACCTTTTGTTCATTTATATGTTTAAGGATGGAAAGCCACCCGGATAAAGCTTCCCATCCTCGGGTTGATGTTACAGTTTCTAAGGAGAGATACGATTCTCCGGGTAAGTTTGATATATTTTATGCTGTTTTAATCTCTATCTGTCGGGGCTTGGCCGCTTCAGATTTAGGCAGGTGCAGTCTTAACACACCATCTTTCAACTCAGCCTCAACTTTTTCAACATCAATGGTCTGGGGAACTGAGAAGCTTCTGACATATTCTACATTTGAGAACTCTTCATATGTTGCAGAACCTTCAGTCTTAAGCGTTCTGACACCTGATATTGATAATGTGCCGTTATCAATATCAACTGAAATATCTTCTTTGACCACTCCAGGCATGTCAGCGTGGAGGAGGATTTCATCCTCATTTTCATAAATGTCTACCGCTGGGGTTGCTTCATACATTTCACGTGTTTTCTCGACATTTTTTTCTTCTTGTTTTGCAATTTCTTGTTTCTTATCCATGTTAACCTCCTTTTCAGGAATTTATCTTGAAGTTTAACTGATACTTATTTTCTTGGGTTTTGCTGCCTCATGCTTGGGAAGTGTAAGGTAAAGCACCCCGTTTTTAAGCGTGGCTTCAACTTTTGTTGAGTCAACATCTGCAGGCAGGGTAAAACTTCTGGAAAAAGATCCGGTCCCTCTTTCAGTTTTATGGGTTTTATACCCCTCAGGCGCATCTGATCCCCTTTCACCGCTGATTTCAAGATAGTTCCCCTGGATCTTTACATTCAAGTCATCCTTTTCAAGCCCGGGAACTTCGGCTCTGATTTCAAAATTGTCACCGTGTTCATACAGATTTGTCCTGGGAGCGGCTGATTCTAATTCCCATCTATAACCAGATGGTCTTTCGTAGTCCCCGTAAAGATTGTCCAACTTCCTTTGAAGAAGATTCATGGTCCCGAACAATCTGTCGATATCACTAATTCTTGTAAACATAATTCTTCCTCCTTACAATGGGTTGTTTTAAGTTGTTGCGGGAACCGTTTGGGATATTAGAATCGACATTCTCATGAAAGTTTCAAGGTGTCTTCTATCCTATCTGCAAGACCTTTGCTCCCACAAAATCATGTATTTTTGCCTAATTTAATTCCGATTTTTTTCATGTCAATAGGGGCTTATTATTTTCTTATGAAAATTTTATTCCGGTAATAGCCGCAACCATCTAAAACTACTTTTTATGCTAAATATCAACATGTTAAACACGTTTAATTTCGATCTGTTTCACCTTGTTCTCCGGAATAGCCACCCTTGGAATAGTGATATTCAGTACGCCGTTTTTAAAATCAGCTTTGATATTTTCTCTATTGACATCTTCCGGTAATGATAAGGTACGCTGAAAGGACCCGTAAGACCTTTCAAGCCGGTAAAAATTTTTGCTTTTTTCTTCTTTTTGTTGTTTCTTTTCTCCTCGGATAATCAAGGAATCATGAACAAGTTCGATGCTTACATCTTTTTTGCTTACACCCGGAATTTCAATGGAAACTATATATTCTTTTTCCGTCGAACCAAGATCAAGACTGGGTTTCAGCAAATCGCCGCTTATCCCTTCACGCATGGATGAACGGGATCTGAAAGGTGACAAAGCAAATCCGTTGAAAAAATCATCAAAAAGCCGGTCCATTTCATTGTGCAGACCTCCGAATGATTCAGGGGAATATCTGTTACTGGATTTGTTGCTGTATTTTACTGGAACGGTATGTCTACTTTGCTCGTTTTCTTTTTTAAACCAGTTCCATGGCGCCAATTTTTTGATATCCATTTTTCATCTCCTTTATTTTAAAGCTTAAGTTTTCGCTTAGGACGGGAATGTTCAGAATTCTGTGTCACGGTTTCGGTTCCCGGATCTGCCTCAGCGCCAGCGGAAGTAAAAGTCAGGTCCGAGAATGGGCCTTCAATCAGCCACGTCGGAGGAGTTGACTTTTGCTGGAGCGGAGTTCCTGGAACCATCTTTTCCATCTGTAAATAAATCCCTATCAAATTCCCAGCTCTTTATCCAGCCGGCCTTCAAAGAAAATTGCCAACTGGGAAATTGTCAGTGACCAATTTTGAATCGGCATTGTCCATTTTTTACTGGCGTTCTGGATCCCCATGTAAAGCAGTTTTAACAGGCTGTCCTGGTTCGGGAATGATCCCTTTGTTTTGGTCAGTTTTCGAAACTGTCGATGCACAGCCTCAATGGTATTTGTGGTGTATATTATCCGTCGAATCTCTTCTGGATATTTAAAGAAGCGGTCAGGACGACCGCTTAAGATTTAACGGAATCCCCCTCACCTATTCCAGCCGGGTAAGGATGAATCTTAATAAAAGTTACATGCGATGACCCTGTCCAGCCGGCCTTCAAAGAAAATTGCCAACTGGGAAATTGTCAGTGACCAATTTTGAATCGGCATTGTCCATTTTTTACTGGCGTTCTGGATCCCCATGTAAAGCAGCTTTAACAGGCTGTCCTGGTTCGGGAATATCCCTTTGTTTTGGTCAGTTTTCGAAACTGTCGATGCACAGCCTCAATGGTATTTGTGGTGTATATTATCCGTCGAATCTCTTCTGGATATTTAAAGAAATGACTGAGGCGTTCCCAGTTGTTCCGCCAGGATTTTATCACAATCGGGTATTTGTCATTCCATTTATTTTCCAAGATATCCAGTTCTTCTTCGGCCAGATCCTTATTGACCGCTTTATAAACACGTTTTAGATCTGCCATAAATTCCTTTTTATTTTTGGAACCAACGTATTTCAATGAATTTCGGATCTGGTGGACTACGCAGAGTTGAACTTCTGTGTCCGGGAATATGGTCTCAATGGCCTCGGGAAAACCTTTTAGACCATCAACACAGGCAATCAGGATATCTTTTACCCCTCGGTTTGAAAGGTCTGTTAACACCTGCAGCCAGAAGTTCGCACCCTCATTCTCGGATATGTACAGCCCAAGAACCTCTTTGCGGCCCTCGATATTCACCCCAAGAATTGTGTAAACGGCTTTGCTGCCGACCTTTCCGTTTTCTCGTACTTTATAATGTATGGCATCAAGCCATATGATTGGGTACACATTTTCCAACGGCCTGGCCTGCCATTCTTTGACGGTATGGATGATTTTATCGGTAATGGTGCTCAGAGTGGCATTTGAAATCTCAAGTCCATAGATTTCCTGTAAATGGGAAGCCATATCATTATAACTCATGCCCAGGCCGTAAAGGGCTATTATCTTTCTTTCAATTTCATCGCTGAGCGTTGTCTGATGTTTTTTGACGATCTGTGGAGAGAAGGTTCCGGCCCTGTCACGCGGGGTTTCCAGCTCAAATTTACCATCCAGGGATTTAATGGTCTTTTTGCTTTTTCCATTACGGCGGTTGGCAGAAACTTCCTGCCCGAGATGGGACTCCAACTCTCCTTCAAGAGCAGCTTCAGCAAGATTTTTGATTAATGATGTAAGGACGCCGCCCTTACCTGTGAAGGGTTTACCTTCCTGGATGCCTTTAAGGGCTTTTTGAAAATCAAATTCGGTGTTTTCTTCGGTCATGTCAGTTCTCCTTATTTAGCTGAGTATATCAGCTTTCATTCAACTGACACAGAATTTTGAACGCCCTCGAGCCAGGAGCAAGAAACATCAAAATTGATGTCAATAGCTGCGGTTCTATTAAGGAAAGCGTTTTAGAGAGCACTTCATCACTCATCTTTTCAATCAAGCTGGCCGCATAGGTGACCTGTAAATTCCTTATTATCTTTGCCGATGTTGCCGGGTTAAGTTCTTCAAACACCTCGATAGCTTCATCTTCTTTAAGGCTTTCAATTATGTTTGATGCAGATACAGCATCGTGTTCGATAAACTTTTCAATCAAAATTATGTATGAATTTGACTCACCCATTTTGGGCTCCTTCCCACTTTAACTTTGTTATAATAAATCTATTTAAATTTTATTGATTTCATTCTTCATTCTCTACTATTGAGCCTTCAGAGTTACTAATTTCGCTGGCATCTTTTTTTGATAATCCTTCAATTGAACGAATGTGAATATCTCTTTGTGGAAAAGAAATTTCAATTTTGCGTTCTTTAAACAGTTTATCAATTTTAAATCTAATATCTGTTTCCACTATGAGCATATGGTCTATATCTGTCCAAACACGCAGCTGAAAGATTAACGCACTATCACCAAAGTCCCTGAAAACCACGTCCGGTTTTGGATTACGTAATACTTTTTTTGTATTTTTAGAAATTTCGAGAAGCGTCTCCCTTACAAGCTCTATGTCAGAACCATATGCAACACCTACACTTATATTACGGCGTATCCGTTTATCCTTGAAACTCCAATTTGTCACTTGATTACTTATCAGATCTGCATTCGGAATAATCAACGACGCATTATCATATGTCTGGACAACAGTGGATCTAACATTTATTTTTTTTACCTCAGCCCAGATACCATTCATCTCTATACTGTCGCCAACTTGAATGGGTCTTTCGAAAAGAAGGATGATCCCTGAAATAAAATTGTTAAAAATATTCCCAAGTCCAAAGCCAAGCCCTATGCCCAGGGCTCCAAAAGCGACAGCAAGAGAGGCTGTATTCAGACCAAACACGTGCAATGATACCAGAATACCAAATAACCAGATAACATAAATTGTAATCGTTGTAATGGAATCCTGTAGTCCAATTGTCATGCCACTACGGCTCAGGAATTTGGCTTGAAAAACCCATTTCCACATTCGGGTTATTGCATAGGTAATTAAAATAACCAAAACAGAAGAAATGAATCCCAAAAGACTGAAATTCATATTACCGATCTGAAATGGGTGCGCCAAGAGATTATAAAATTTTCCTAATACGTTTTGTTGATTTCCCCAGAGCAACAAAATAACCACTATCAAAGAAATTAACCAAACAAATTGCCCTGCTCGAATCATTAACCATTGAACGGGATAATCGTCATATAGGAATTCATTTCTTTCAATATCACTTTTTGTCTTATAGTATTGATCCCATTCTTTAATAAGATTGAAAAAAAGAACCCACCAAAGAATGATCAATATAGTTATCGCCCAAGAAGAAAGCCAATGCACTGATAAAGATCCATATCCAATCATATCAAAGATAATGGCTGCACCACTTATTGTTATCAGCAAGTATTTACTTCCTAAGCCAATTAAAAAATGGCTTTTATCCCCAGTTTCTCTCTCTTTTGGGAAATCTTTAAGTTTAAGAGTCTTCCACTTTAATATAGTCCAAATCAAAACAAATATAGCACCTACTATACGAAAAATGACAAGAAGGTTGGAGTCTGATCCGAGACTGAAATGTATAGGAGCATAAGTAAGGATAAAGATTGATAAGATCCGACTCAACTTTACATATGAATTAGCATTTTCTATTCCCATGCTATCGGCAACAAAACCACCGAATGCCTGCTTTATCCAGCTGATGGCAAGAAAAGTAATAATGAGAAGCGTGACCATCTGAAGTGTTGGTGCCACAAAATACATGATGTTCAATCGACTGAAAATAAATACAGTCAGCGCAATACCACCAGGTATAATGGATTGGGTTAATAGACTTGCAGTTAATTTATGCCAATCTCCTAACCGTTTTACATAATCAAGATTTTGAACATTGGATAAGGATATCTTTGTTCTTAGCAGTGCAAACAGGGCTCCTATCAAAATTAGTAGAAACGAGATCGACATAAATCCAGCACTTTGCCACAACTTTTGGCCCCATTTTGTCCAGAATACAGGAGTCGTGACCATTTTAATTTTTCCGATTAAATTAATAATATCCTCTTGAAAAACTTTAAAAACGTCAAATCGGAAACCTTCCTTTTTTCTTTCAAATAGATTTTTTGTCTTCCGCTGTTCTATGGCTGAGGTGTACTGGGCCTCTAAAGTTGAGAATGCTTGCTGTATCTCCGATAAATTTTTTAGCCTTTTCTGATAAATGTCATCCAGCTTTGAAATATAAGTTGCCTTTAGATTTAGAACTTTTGCCAACTGTCTTGCTGTTTTTTCAAACTCAATAGCAGTCGTATCTTTGTTTTGTCCTATGAGTTTCGATAGTTCTGAAATTTGTTTATCAACAAGTTGCTTTTGCTGCTCAAGATTTTTCTTTTCAAGCGTTAACGTCTCACTTGCAGGGGAAACTTCACCCATCATTTTTTGGACTTCTAATAAAGAGGATTTAATTTCAGATCGAGTTTTTTGAAGAGTAGAAATGTCCACTCCGGTTGACAATTGGAGCTGATAACCATTTATTGCAGCAGCAAGATAAATTTTTTCACGTTCCCCTCTTTCAATGCGATCCTTATAACTGATGATATTTTTTTCTTCAGCTTTTAATGACTCTTTTAAAGTTATGCCCAAATCATTCACAATTCCGTGACCATTGACATCATTTACTTGAGCATTGGCATCTGGTAAAATATTAAACGTAAAAAACATTATTAAAAAGATAGAAAGTAAACGTTTTAGCTTTTGCAACATATTAAAATTCCAATGGATAGATTCTGCAAACGGGCATTAATTATTACTTACTTGAAAACTTCGGCCCTCATAATAAATAACTATATGACTTTTTACAAGAAACGCATATAATATTCATTAATTGTAAACAACATCTATTTGGTGTCAGTGATGTCCGGTTAGGTTTTTGCTTGCTCAATAATTTTTTGATCTTTGACAATATTGTCCCTGTTTGAACTATGAGAGCCCTGCTCCTCGCAGCCAAACAGGTCATTTAGAATGGCGGTTCGCAGCTGCCGAACTCTTTTGATCGTGACCTTTTCATTAAACTGTTTTTGGCAATGGATTGCCAGTAACAGGTAAGTGATAAGGCCGCCAAGAATCTGAACCATAAGGCCGTATTCACTGCGGGCAATGAGATGATATACCTTCAGATGTTCTTTCCACCATTTGAAAAAATCCTCAATGGTCCACCGGAGTTTATAAATTGTTGCTATTTGTTCCGCTGTTAAATCATGCCTGTCAGTTGCCACATAGTATTTGACGCCAGCAATTTTATAGCCAACAACCCGAACAGGCCTTTTCGTCTGGTTTTGATTCGGAGTACCAAGTTTAACCAGTGCATCATAAAAAATGTAGCTGTCGGAAGGGGTCTCGTGGTTATCAATAATTGTGGTTCTGTTGCAAAAAATTATTAATGTCTGATACAAGTCCATTTTGGCACTAATTTATTTGCAGAGAGATAGTATGAAAAATGAAAACCCTTTCAAGTGGCGTCATTATGAAAAAGAAATCATCCTGTTGAATGTTCGCTGGTATCTGAGATATCAACTGAGTTACAGGAATCTGGAAGAGATGATGCAAGAACGGGGCTTGTCTGTGGATCACAGTACCATTTACCGATGGGTTCAGCGCTATGCTCCTGAAATGGAAAAGCGAAGCAGGAAGTATCTGCGGCAATCAAATGATTCTTACCGTATTGATGAAACATATATCAAGGTGCGGGGGAAAATGAAGTATCTTTACCGAGCGGTCGATTCCCGTGGAAATACCATCGATTTTCTTCTTCGCAGCAGACGTAATATGGAATCTGCCAAACGATTTTTTAAAAAGATGCTGCGAGCTTCCAATAGCTCCAGACCTCGGGTTCTGAGTGTTGACGGAAATCCTGCATATCCTCCGGCAGTAAAGGCTTTGAAAGAAAAAAAGCTTCTGAATAAGGACTGTATCCTAAGACAGAATAAATATCTGAACAATATTATTGAGCAAGACCACCGGTTTATCAAAAAGCTTGTCAGAGCTGGTATGGGGTTCAAGACATTTCATTCTGCCTGGCGGACGCTAAAAGGCTATGAAATTATGAACATGATCAGAAAAGGACAAGTTAAAAATATCAGGAAGGGAGAAATTTTAAAGCAGAAAGAATTCGTCGAAAATCTGTTTTCTTATGCTGCGTAAATTTTACGCCTGAACGATCTCTTTGTCCTGGAAATATTTTTTGCAACAGAACCATAATTGTTCTTGTTGTCCTGGTTTTTATACGGCAGACAAAATGTTTGCCTTGCTCCTGAAGCAGGTCAAATTCTTTATGGGATTGATATCCACGATCCATAACACCTGTTTGCCCCTTGGAAAGTATTTTGGGAACAAAAGTGCGTTCAGCGCCGTTGCCTTCAGTCAAAAAGATTTTGTTTGGGATTCCGTGATTAATGTCAAATCCGCAATGTACTTTGGCTTTTTTACTTCCTTTCTGTAGTTCGCCCAGTGCATTGAAAGGACTGCATTTATGAGACTACCGTCAATGGAAACCAACTCTCCTAACTCGGCGTGTTCACCCGGATGACACTCAAGAGCCTGTTTATAAAGATCCTCAAAGATAAATTGCAGTTGTTCGAGTCCCCTGTGATTGATGGCTTCACAGAAACTACTACGGCTGATACCACCGTCTGGCGCAATATTTTCTTTAGCAAAAACATTCTCCTTGAGATCCTGAATTAAATGTCGGGCAGACTTGTGCTCCTGAAGATGGAAATAAACCAAAGCATTTATCTGGTCTTCGAATGTCATTTTTAAAGGGCGGTCTCCTCGAGATTGTAATTCCGGTGCTTTTGAAAGTGACTTTATCAGAGGGCACCTGAAATTGTCAAAGTTCAGGGACCGTAGTTGTTTTTTAGGGACTGAGATGTGCGTCATTTGAGTTCCTTGAGTTAAATTTTCAAGGCGCACAAAAATTTTTACGCACATTTGTCAACACAAAACAGACTGTTTTTTCAATGATTTTAGATGCTTTTTATATGCAACAACCTAACCGGACACTACTGATTTGGTGTCAGAATGCAAAACGAATTTAAAAAAATTCTCAACGGAATGAATGTTCGGGAGGATAGGATAAGAGCGGAAGAAAAAGCGATCGAATTATATAAAAAAGGTAACGATTCTCTATTTTATGTAATCGACCTTGGCCAGCAGCTTAAAACAAAAAGCTTAGATCCTAAAACTAAAACTCTGCTGAGATCTGTAATTTTTACAATCTCCATTTTTTATGAGAACAACAAAACTATTCTTGGAAAATCTTCCAGATATAATGAATTTATTAATTGATTTGTCTTTTCTCGGTTTTAAGTCGGCCCATAACCTCCTTTTTGATATGAATTTTTTCGAATTTGATATTTATCGAAAAAAGTTATTCGATCTTCCGCAAGTTGAAAGGCATAAACACGATAAAGAGATCTCAACCCATGAAGCTTTTGAAGAAATTCGGATAAGCAAAAATTACTTGGGTTTAAAAGGTTTTAAGAAAGACCATTTCGCATTAGGCCATGATAATAAACACATATACGAAATTTATAGAATCGGGAAAAAACTATTTTCATTAAGAACACATCGGAAAAAGACATAAATTAAAGTATCTGCGTATCTGAACGCCCTTGTAATTTCATTTGATTTTTCTTCGGTTTTTAATTGCCCTAAAACCATTTTATTAGACGAAGCCCACGCACTGATCATATGAATGGCTTTCTTATCATTGGAGGTATCGTGTGAACGCCTTAGAGTTTTGCCGTCGATTGCAATGACTTGACCTTTGGTCATCTTTGCAACCGACTGAACCCAGTGCATAAAACTGCTCTGAAATTCATTCGGGTTCATCCTTTCAAAAATTCTGCCAAAGGTGTCATGGGAGGGTATCCCATGGGGAAGGCTTAGAAATTTTGACAACCACCTTTTTCTCTTTTTGCCAAAGTTTTCAATTTGCTCATAAGTGTCTGCGCCAGCAACTACCGCACAAATTGCGATGATGACGACATCAATTAAATTATGAAGCTTATTGTGGTGTCTGGGGTCCTGAATATTGTCAAAAAAAGTTTCAAGAGATTTTTTTTCGTTCATTGGCAACTCCTTGTGTTTATTGCCATATATATCGTATCTGTGCAGCGATGTCTAGGAAAATTTTGTTCGATGCTCATATACTATAGCAAGCCAGGAGAGCCAGGCTGGGATAGGGTGAAGGGGGTGGAGTGGCGTAAATGAGCGGCCCGCCAGGACGGCATAGGTCCGATCATTTCCGCTTCTTAAGCGGTCAGGACGACCGCTTAAGATTTAACGGAATCCCCCTCACCTATTCCAGCCGGGTAAGGACGAATCTTAATAAAAGTTACATGCGATGACCCTGCCTGTTAAATGTTTCCCAAAATAATGCAAAGAAAACAATATACATAAATTTTTGATTTTTGGTTCTGGCCAAAAAAATTAGGAGAACGCTATTAGCTGCTGTGTGCTTTGGGTGGGTGACGTGACGCTATTTTGATATGATCAACAGGATTTTTTCAGACAATGATAAGATAACTTACGCTGAATTTTTAACCCGCCGCTACAAAGCCTGATCTTCAGGTGATGCATCGTCTGGGTTTATTTAAATCGGGTGTAACCGCAATGTGGTCCACCTGCTGTCTGTCAAAAACAAGGAGTGACATTAAATACCAACCTGTCTTCCCTTTGTTTATCCTTAGATCTGATATTTTTCTGTGAAAATGTCTGGGGTAATGTAATTTTACAAGGTTGTTTGATTCGAAGAACAAGGGATCTCAGAAGTCTGAATCTGAAATCCCTTGTTTTAAAGGTTGATTGGGTTGGATGTTTAGATGGTGTTTTTGTTTTTTTTCAACATAAACCCTGCGGCCAGAATGATGAATACCAAAATCACAAAGGGGATGATCATGTCTTTTTGAATTGCCCCCCAGATGATGTACAAGGAGCCGGTTGCGGCAAGGCCGGGGGCAATAAATCTGGCTAATACCCCTTCATTCTTAAAGGATTTCATCACCCACACGTACAAGGCAAGATAGATCATGTACAAAAATGCAATGGGCAGTTCTGAGATGTCCATGAATCCGCCCCACCAGTCGTTGAAATTGCCGTACCATACGAGCATCCAGCCCAGTGAGAGAACGTATCCCACAAGGGCGGAATTAACAGTGCTGTTTGTTTTGGCATTGGTTTTATTAAACAGGGCGTAGGCCGGTCCCATTTTTCGGGCGGCAATTGAATACATGCCCCGGACAGAGCCCATGGTCAGTCCGTTCAAGGTGCCCAGGCAGGAAATCACAACAAAGAGGGTCAAAATCGTACTGCCCAGCCGTCCAAAGATGATGGACAATACCTCAACCGGGGCATTGTCGCCGGCGGCCAGGACCTGATCGTTGGTGAGCACCCCTGAAATGCCGAGGTAGTAGAGCATATAGACCAGAACAACAATAAAAGCCCCCATGACAAGGGCCTTGGGTAGGGTCTTTTTTGCATCCCGAAGCTCTGCATTGATGGAGGTGGCAATCACCCAGCCTTCGTAGGCAAATACCGTGGACAAGGTGGCCACGGCAAGGCCTCCGCCCGTATCTGCCACTTGGCGTGCGGCTGTGGTGAAATTTTCCATGGTCAGTCCTGTGGAAAGCCCTGAAAAAAGTCCGACAACCGCCACCATGGCCAGGGGAATCAGTTTTATAAGTGTGGTTGATACCTGCCATTTTCCGGCCAGTACAGGGGAGAGGATATTGAGCAGGAAAAACAGGGTCAGATAGATCACGGCAATGACCCAAATGCCCGATTGTGCACCTGTTAAGGCCAGGGTGTAGTTGGCTGAGACCCATGCCAGCACAGCACATAGGGTGGGATAGTATACAAAGGTCAAGAACCAGGCAACCATGTACCCCCCGTTTTTGCCGTAGGCTTCTTCAAAATAATCGACCACCCCGTTTACCCGTTCTATTTTGGTGGCAATTTTTGCAAATACATAAGAGGTGATAATCATGATGGCACCGCCAATGAGCCATGCCAGCAAGGCAATGGGGAGATTTCCGCCCGAAGCGGTCAGTACGTCATCTGCCTTGAAAAAGACGCCTGAACCGATGACAATGCCCACAACCATGGCCGTGGCTGTCCAGAATCCATATTTTTTTTTTAATGTGTCCATTTATATGCTCCATAACAATTCAATTTATTTTGCCAAGGCAGGTTAAATACCATAAATAATCTAAATTTTTTATAAAAAAATTTTTTATAAAAAAATGCCTTGGCTTTTGAATCTTGTTTTAGCCCGAATATTTTATGATAATTTGAGGGAACAAAGATGCTAATTCCTTTAAATACGGCCGGTTGTGATTGCTTGTCAAACCAGTTTCAAGAATACAAATTGTCACCCTTCGTGAAATATGCGGGGTGGCGTCAGATTCTCTTGGGGCTTTTTTACGGCGTGGAAATGCTAAGGGTAGTACACTGCGGTCTGGACCCTCTATGCCTATTGATTGATTGCCTTGTATCCCTTTTTTTCCAGCAGGGATATTAGTCCCTGGTCTCCTGCCAAATGGGCAGTCCCCACCAGGATAAATTCCACCTCGGGAGTGGTCATCATCTTTTGAATCACAGGCAGCCAGGCCCGGTTCCGTTTGACCATGATGGTCTGGTAGAGGTCGGGGTATTCCTTTTTCAGGGGGGCCAGGGTCTGTTGGTACATCAGCTCATTGTTTCCTGATCTCCAGGCCTTTTTCATGATGGGCAGCAGGTCGGGCAGTTTGCCGATATCTTCAAGGATATAGGCAATCATCTGGTTTTCTTTTCCTTCACCGATTTTCGCTAAAAACTGGATTTGATCCATGGGCGGTTCAAGAAATTTCATCTGCCGTTGATCTGCCGTTGCCTTTTTAAAATAAAATTCATCCACCCCAATGCCGGCCACGCCTAAGCGTTCTATTTCAGCCAGGGTCAGAAAAACCATGACCATACCGGGCTTAAAGGGGGTGAGCACCTCCATGGGGATGCCGCGTTCTCCTGCAAACCGGGCAAGGTCGTCAAAGGTTTTGGGGGTCAGCAGGGTTTTTAGGTTTTTATTGTCCGTATAGACCATCTGGCCCATCAGAGTCTTGGCAAATTCAGGGTCTTGGGTCTGGGCAATATCGGTTTCAAAAACCAGGGTCTGGGAGTTTTTATATGCCCTGTCAAAGGCTGGGGGAAGGGGATAATCGTTTTGACCGAGCACATGGATGGTGCCGCCTATAAAAAGGCGGGTGGTGCCGTTGGAAACCTCCCATACCGGGGAGCCGGCATAAACAATACCCAGGGTTGAAAAAAGAATCCATAAAACCATTGCCCATTTTTTAGCTCTCATTGCCCTCTCCCTTTTCAGATATTGTTTTTGTCAATTTATCTGTTGACCTCTGGGGCCTGGTAAGTTCTAAAGCGGTCCATCAGGGGAACAGGGTTTTGCCGGTGACGCGCATGGCCCTGCCCCGCCTGTATTCCGGGATCCTGCCGCTGGTGGATCCGCAGCAGACACATCTGCGTTTCATCGGATTGCATGTATTTGTTTGGCTCGTTTAAAATCAGACTATTCCAGGTATGAAATGCCTTGTCAAGAGTCATGAATAATCTGAACTTTCCCAAACAAAGCCCCTTCCCAATGATTTGCCAAAACAAAAGGGCTTTGATCAAAAGTGGTAGGTCAGGTTGCAGGAGACCCGGTCGTTGTCCCGCCACAATCCAATGAAGCTTGTGTCGTCACCGTCAAAAAATTCAGCCTTTACATCCAGGGTCATGCCGGGGATCAGGCGTTTGGTGCCTCCTAATCTGTGGTATTGGGCATTGTGGTTAAAGTCGAGGTCCATGTGGTAATACAGGCTTAGGTCCGGATTAATCTGTAATAAAAGCTGGAGCAGCAGGTCCCCGGTAAAGGGACGGATCCCATCCGAGCTGAAATAATACCCCTGGGCGTCCTGGTGGCTGGTAATGATTTCCCCTGCCCAGTCCAGGCGCCAATGGACCTGGTCAATATTGAGCATCAGGGCGGTCCAGTCATCTGTGAGGGTTGCCCCGCCCACATAGGAGATATAGTCGTCATCCGTATGATCCGAGGCCAGGTTGTACAGGATTTCACCGTGGAATTCCATGTTTTGCCAGGTATAGGTTCCGCCTCCGGCAAACCGTGATACATTGGGATTTCTTTTGATCAAAGCCACCACAGACCCCCGGTCTTCCACATAAATCAAAGGATAGGGATTGGGACCGTAATAAATTGAGCTGAACAGGTCCAGATCTCCCCAGGCCGATTTAATCAGGCCGGAATATCCCATCTCATCCAATCCGTTGTTTGGCCGGTCGTTTTCCGTGACCGCGGTCACGGCAGGGTCGGTGAGAAGATCCTTCAGCCATGGGCTGTTTTCGATGATGTCTCCGAAATAGTAGAGGATAAAAGCCGTGATATCATCCAGGTCGTCCACGTCCAGGGCATCGGCATACCAGCGGTTTTCGTCCAGGTTTTTATCCATCCACCTGGAGGTGGCAGAGGGAATCTTGGGATCCTGGAATCCCGGGAAAACAGAGGCCCTGATTTCGAGGGCGTTCAAAATTCTGTGTCAGTTGAATGAAAGCTGATATACTCAGCTAAATAAGGAGAACTGACATGACCGAAGAAAACACCGAATTTGATTTTCAAAAAGCCCTTAAAGGCATCCAGGAAGGTAAACCCTTCACAGGTAAGGGCGGCGTCCTTACATCATTAATCAAAAATCTTGCTGAAGCTGCTCTTGAAGGAGAGTTGGAGTCCCATCTCGGGCAGGAAGTTTCTGCCAACCGCCGTAATGGAAAAAGCAAAAAGACCATTAAATCCCTGGATGGTAAATTTGAGCTAAAAACCCCGCGTGACAGGGCCGGAACCTTCTCTCCACAGATCGTCAAAAAACATCAGACAACGCTCAGCGATGAAATTGAAAGAAAGATAATAGCCCTTTACGGCCTGGGCATGAGTTATAATGATATGGCTTCCCATTTACAGGAAATCTATGGACTTGAGATTTCAAATGCCACTCTGAGCACCATTACCGATAAAATCATCCATACCGTCAAAGAATGGCAGGCCAGGCCGTTGGAAAATGTGTACCCAATCGTATGGCTTGATGCCATACATTATAAAGTACGAGAAAACGGAAAGGTCGGCAGCAAGGCCGTTTACACAATTCTTGGGGTGAATATCGAGGGCCGCAAAGAGGTTCTTGGGCTGTACATATCCGAGAATGAGGGTGCGAACTTCTGGCTGCAGGTGTTAACAGACCTTTCAAACCGAGGGGTAAAAGATATCCTGATTGCCTGTGTTGATGGTCTAAAAGGTTTTCCCGAGGCCATTGAGACCATATTCCCGGACACAGAAGTTCAACTCTGCGTAGTCCACCAGATCCGAAATTCATTGAAATACGTTGGTTCCAAAAATAAAAAGGAATTTATGGCAGATCTAAAACGTGTTTATAAAGCGGTCAATAAGGATCTGGCCGAAGAAGAACTGGATATCTTGGAAAATAAATGGAATGACAAATACCCGATTGTGATAAAATCCTGGCGGAACAACTGGGAACGCCTCAGTCATTTCTTTAAATATCCAGAAGAGATTCGACGGATAATATACACCACAAATACCATTGAGGCTGTGCATCGACAGTTTCGAAAACTGACCAAAACAAAGGGATCATTCCCGAACCAGGACAGCCTGTTAAAGCTGCTTTACATGGGGATCCAGAACGCCAGTAAAAAATGGACAATACCGATTCAAAATTGGTCACTGACAATTTCCCAGTTGGCAATTTTCTTTGAAGGCCGGCTGGATAAAGAGCTGGGAATTTGATAGGGATTTATTTACAGATGGAAAAGATGGTTCCAGGAACTCCACTCCAGCAAAAGTCAACTCCTCCGACGTGGCTGATTGAAGGCCCATTCTCGGACCTGACTTTTACTTCCGCTGGCGCTGAGGCAGATCCGGGAACCGAAACCGTGACACAGAATTCTGAACATTCCCCTGATTTCGGTATGATCTCCCAGGGCTTTGTCCAGGGTAACCTGCCAGACGCCCAGGGTCCTGTAGTCTGCCGGATCATTCAGATCCAGGGGGTGGTAGACCTGGGAGACCGGCACAATGGCATTTGTATTTTCCGGGAGGATTTTTTTTCCCAGGGTCAGTCCAAAATCTTTGATATCCACCAGCCCGTATAGCTGGCTGATTTCAAGAATTTTTCTCTCCCTGTTGTTGTCCGGCAGAACCGGGGTCACCCCGGCCCAGGTGTCATCTAAGGTTCCGTACTCGGCCCAGCCCTCCACATGGAATGAAAACGCCTCTTTTCCGGTCCATGTGTTGAACTTGAGCATGGCCTCGCCCTCATGATCATCGTACCCGGGGTTGGAATCCAGGTACCCTTTGTATGTGAATGACAATCCAAGATCCATGTGATCAAATACCTGGTCTAAAAGCGGGGGGTGGACTTGTTCTGCTTTGTCAGGCCCGGGAGCCATGAGGCTGTCCAATTCCTTGAGCAGGTCATCCGCCCCCCAGGCCGGTGCTAAAAGGCCGATGAATACGAGCGCACAGATTGCTAAACCATTGATGAATTTCATTATAACCCTCCTCTTTCAGAAAAAACGCCCTGCCATACCACGAGCTGATCGCCTAAGATCCGGGCAAGGTTACGGTAGACCTTGCCCCAGATGTGGGGATACATGGTTCTCAGGCGGTCTAAGCTTTCCTGGTTGATTTCAACATATTTAATATCGGTGAGTGCTTTTGTATTGGCTGATCTCGGGGTATTGTTCAAGGGTGAGATATACCCGAAAATATCTCCGGGGGCATAAAACCCCACAGGCACTTCTTTGCCTGTATCCGACTGAATATGATACCGGCTTACATTGCCTTCGAGCAGCAGGTACATGCTTCTCGGATTTGTTTCACTGGCCTGTTCATTTTCGATATAAATGTTTTCCCCCTCTTTTTGCTGGCTCATCCTGGCCAGCAGAACGATCTTTTTGATCTGCCAGAGTTTGAGATCCCTGAAAAACTCACTCTGTTCAATCACCTCTTTTTTCAGCTTCAAGCTGAGGATATCCCACATGGTCAGCAGCCGGGTGGTGGACAGCAGAACCGGTGTGACCAGGATATCGCAGAGAAAGGCCACTAAAATGACTACGGCAGATAAGATGCCGAACTGAACAATGGGAATGAACTGGGAAAATCCAAGGACGGCAAAGCCCAGGCTCAGGGATACTGATGTGGCGGCCACAACCCTGAATTCCGAAGTCAGGCAGATCCTTATGGCCTGGTCCTGGTTTTTGACCTGGTGCATCTCATCATTATACCGGGTCATGAAATGAAGGGTGTCATCCACGGCAATACCAATGGCAATCACGGCCACCATGGCCGTGCCCACGTTGAGGGGAATGGAAAAAAGGCCCATGATCCCGAAATTGATCACCACGGGGATAATATTGGGCACCAGGGAAAGCAGTCCTGCCTTGATATTGGTGAAGAGAATGGACATGATGATGAAAATGATAAAAAGAAGCAGGAAAATGGATTTGGCCTGGCCGTCTGCTATGGCATCCGCCCCCTTGAGAGTCAGGATGCTGTCTCCGGTAATTGTAAAATAAAAATGGGGATTGAGGATGAGGATATTTCTGATTTGGGTTTCCAGTCCATTCAGGGCTATCTTCAGTTCATGGGAAGAGTTGAGATTGTGCCTCACCATGATATTGACCTGGCTGAAATCCGGGTTTACATACCGGCTGATATCGTCATCTTCCAGAAAGGCAAGATATTGGGATATCCGTTCTTTTGATTCCGGCAACACCTCTTTTTCAGGCTTTCCCCCGTTCATCTCCCGGTTGATCAGGGTTAGAAAATCCACCAGAGAACTTGTTTTGTCAAATTGGCCGTTCGTTCGGATGAGCGTTTGGATATCGGCAACCTGGTCCAGGTTTTCCGGGTCTTTAAAAAGGTCCGAGTGTCCCCCCTGGATGTGGATAAAAAAGGTCTGGGTCCCGGGGAATTCCGAGGTCAGTTGATCCAGGCGGGAGAGGATGGGCGTTCCTTTTCGAAACATGGAGATATAATCGTTTTCCAGTTTGAGGCGAAAGCCGAACAGCCCTATGACTATCGTGACCAGTATCATGCCGGCCAGTATGACTTTTTTATGGCGGCTGATCGCGTCCACCAATGCAGAAACCCAGGGGTTTTGCTTTTGTGAATGGGGTGCCGGGGCCTGGGACCGGCCGAATATGGACAGGTAAACCGGGGTAATCATGCAGGTAATCAGCGGGTTGACAAAAAGACCGAATGAGGCGGCATAGCCGAATTGCCGGAGCATGATCACATCGTTGAGGCAGATGGATAAAAACCCCAGAAATGTGGGCAGGGCCGTGATCATGACCACCAGTCCCATTTTCTGCATCATCATGTTGATGGCCAGAGATTTTTCACCCAGGGTATGGAGACCGTGATCATACTCTAAAAGCAGGTGCACATCCTCTGTGGAGCCGATTACCAGGATAAGAGAAGGAACAATGACCGTCAGGATATTCATAAGCCCCATGAATCCTAAAACCCACAATATGCTGGTAAAAGATGTCAGCAGGGGCAGGGCCGCACAGGCCGCAGACCGGGTCACAAGTGCTAGCGTGAGCAGCAGGATCAGAACGGACAAGGGGACGATATGTTTCTGGTCCATGAGCATCATGTTTGCAATTTCGTACCTCAGGGTGGGATCACCGATCTGAAATACGGTTTCAAATTCAGGTTCAAGCACAAGGAGAAGCTTGTCAATGCCAAGGGTGATTTCCTTGGAAAAATCAGGACTTTGGTTTTTTGGATCCACAAAGAGGTTGATGGTCATGCTGTTTTTTGTATCCCCGACAAGATCGCCTGCGATCATGGGGTTGGCCAGGGCATCATCCAGAAGGGCTTGGGATTCCTCCTGGGTTTCAGGCACCCATCCGGCCAGGGGGCCTGTGACCAGCATGCCCTCTTCATTCTTAAAATTGTTAGTGGAAAACAGGCTTTCAACCTTGAGGATGCCGGGCATATCTTCGAGTTCAACCACCAGCTCTTCCACCAGGGTCAATTTTTCCGGGGTAAACAGATCCTTGTCTTTTAGGTAAATAATATTGATCTTATCGGAGCCAAAGGTGTCAACTGCGGCCTGGTAGGCATCTTTTCCGGCCTGATCTCCAGCCCTGAGTCCCTCCATGGAAGGATCAATGACAAGGGTGGGCAGCTGCATGGCAGCCCAGGCGGAAATGCCCAGCAAAATGAGCATGGTAATAAAGGGGTGGGCATGGCTGAACCGCATCAGTTTTTGCATGGTGTTTTTTTCTCCTGAAGTGGGTCTGCTATAGGTGTTTTCTGTTGAGAATGGTTTTTTCAGAGAACAGCGCATCATCAATGGGGATGTTGACGTCCTTGGTCTTGATGCCCATCAGGGTTTTATGATTTTTTTTATGGTTTTCCATGAGGATTTTCTGGGCATACCAGACATCATCATGTGAATTTTTCAGATCATGGCAGGTCTGGGTTTTGATCAGCCGGTCTCGTCGGTCATAAAATTCTATTTTTACGGTGAAATAGATGTCTTTTCTGACCCAGGCCCGCCGCCGGCCATAGGAGCTTTGTTTTTTTGCCTCGGCCGTTGCCGGGGTCACATCAATCACAAAACAGTCATGGCCGTCCAGGGTGTCGGACCGGGGAGCGGAAAAAGAATAGTTGTTCGGATCGTCCGGCTGCATATCCTCATAGGTAAAATCGCTGCTCATAAAGGCACTCCGCTTGGCTTTGGAGGCAATCCGCTGGAGGGATTTTTGTCCCGGCAGAAACATTCACTGCTTGTATTCGCCCTTGGAAATCTCCTGGGTCATCAGGGTGGTCCCTTTCAGGTCGGCAGGTGAGGTAAAAACAAGCAAAGTGTGCCTGAGTCCGTCTTGGGATTTTTTGCCGTATCGTTTGATCTCTCGGGTTTTGCGGTTGCCTTTTTTATCGATGAGCAGCATCACGGATTGATCCCGGGCAGAGTCCACCCTGTGCCGGTCCGTCTGAATGTCCATAATTTGCCTGCCGTTTTCGTCCTGGGCCCAGGATGAAGCTGAGAAAAACAGGAGCATGGCTCCCCATCCAATGCATATCAGCCATTTTTTCATGTCAGATTCTCCTCTGAATTTCATCGTTTTGGTCTGTAATTTATTATAGCATCTCTCCGCCAGGGCCTTGGCCGTAAAGCCAAAGCGATTTTTTGGATCTTTCTTATCGCGCCAAGGCAAATTCGGTTGTTGAAATATCAGATTGATACGGTATAGTGTATTGGATATTCTTTTCGCCCAATTCAAGGTATAAATTAAATTTAAGGGAGGTTGATCCATGCAATGCCACACGATTGATTATGAGATTTTCGGGGATGATATGCAGACCGTAGAGGTTGAACTGGACCCCAATGAAACCGTTATCGCAGAGGCCGGGGCCATGAACTGGATGGAAGAGGGCATTTCTTTTGAGGCCAAAATGGGTGACGGGTCCCAGCCGGATAAGGGGATTTTCGGTAAGCTTTTGGATGCGGGAAAACGCATGGCAACAGTCGAGTCCTTGTTTATTACCCATTTTACCAACATCGGGGCCGGTAAAAAACGGGTGGCATTTGGCGCGCCCTATCCGGGAAAGATTATCGCCCTTGATATGGCTCAAATGGGAGGGGAACTGATCTGTCAGAAGGATGCATTCCTCTGCGCTGCCCTGGGGACTGAAGTCAGCATCGCCTTTTCCCGGAAAATCGGCACAGGGTTTTTCGGAGGGGAAGGCTTTATACTTCAGAAGCTTAAAGGAGACGGTATGGCCTTTATCCATGCCGGGGGAACCATTGTTAAAAAAGAAATTTCCAATGAGACCCTTTTTGTGGATACCGGCTGTATTGTGGGGTTTTCACCCGGCATAGACTATAGCATTGAACGGGCCGGGAATCGGGCGCATTCCCATTTTCCCGGTTATACCGCTGGCACTGGATTGTGAATGTTTGCCATCTGCTTCAGGCAGTTCCAACGCCCTGCTTTATAAAATGATCGCAGCATAATCATTTTTTCTGCATTCTCCCGATACCAAAAGATGCATGGACCTTTAAGACGTAAATTCACGACTCTCCGAATCGAACTTTCAATAGCACCGCTGCCAATAGGTAAGTTCAACGCTTTTACAGTTGAGAAATTAAGCCTCAGTTCATTGCGCACAAAATAATCCCGTTCCGTCTTGATAGCCTTACTGTTTCTGCCTCTACAAAGCTTCTGGACGGCCTGTACCACCTCAATCGCCTTTCCCTTCAGCAGAAGACCTCGCTGCTTCGATACCCAGCGTTTGCGTTCCTTGGATGACCAGGTCTTCCTTAAGCCTACTACTGTACCCAGATGCTCAACTGTATGGTAGAAATCGAGAAGTTCATACACACGCTCAGGAGCCAAACCCAATGCTTTTAGCAGTCCGGGGATTCGATTCCAAATCCAATGTGCCCCATCTGCAACAAACAGTATTTTGTCTGAGTTCTGAATATGAAGGGAGTTCAAATAACCCTTTAACAAGTGGAATACACCATCCGGTCCATTGAAACAGCCATCAATAAATGGTGAAAATCTTTTTTCTTGTTTTCCATGGGCGTCCACTACATAAATGATCAAAAGCTTGGGTTCTCGCCATGCCCCACGAAATCGGGTTCTATCCTTTTGGGTTTTTGGTCCCCTTTTCTTCTCTCTGAGCCGAGTGCGGCCACCATCAGTGCTGATAACGACTCGCCGCCCTTCAAGTAAATCTCCATCATTTAATGGGATTCGGCCCGCTTGTTGTTCGGCTCGAGCCCGCTATGCGTACCGATAGGTCAGTTTACGGATGACCTTTATACCCAACGTCATCCCACGGTCACAAAGCACTTGACGGACTTCTTCAAAAGAACTTAATAAGGCTGACCAAGAACTCACCATAGAAGCCAAAGCAGGCGAGCAGCGATCATGGATTCCAAGAAGGATTAAGCCAGCGTATGCACCTTTATATCTTTTTCCTTTTCGGCGGTCACAGGACCTTCGATAGTATCGAACATGAATATCAACCGAACTATCTGTACAAAGCTGAATCCAAACGGTCTCAAGCCCTTCGCTTTTCATCCGTCCCGGCCAATTGGACATCAATTCTTTTTCTTGGTCGACCTGTTCAGAGGAATCTATTGAGGCCTGGATCTTTTTTTTAAAAAAAAGGCGCTTATCCGATTTGTATACTCAAGGATTTCCTGCTCCATCTGTTCTAATTCGTTAGCGTTACGAACCAAGCGATTTGGATCTTCTTCCAGTTCTTTGAGGCATGCAAGGACTTCATCAACAGTATTACAATCTTCAGCTTTCTTCATTAGCACAATCCATTTATGTTCATTTCAGCGTAACAGAGGATATCATTCTTTTTGCTCTAAAAGACAGGCCTTTTTAAAACCGGGAAAATGGGAATGCGCCCCGGGAATCTAAAGTCCATGTTCTTCGGGGGAGAAGGGCTTTTTCTTGCCACATTAAAGGGTACAGGGGTTGTCTATCTTCAGAGCCTGCCCTTTTCGCGTCTGGCCGATCGTATCATCCAGCATGCCCCGTCAACCGGAGGCACCCAGAAGGGTGAGGGCTCGGTACTCGGGGGCATTGGGCGGCTTTTGGACGGAGATTGATCATCAGGTCCCAAAAGGAGGGGGTTATGAAAGGACTCATGGGCTTTTTTTGGATTTTTTTTTCAACGGCCCTTTGCTGGGCAGATGCGCAGATTCCGTCTGCAGATCTGCCCGGCAGCCGGGATTGCAGTTTCGTGGGCCGGGTGGACGGTTCTTATATTATTTCTTTTTTTCAAACAGATTATGATGAGGCGGTTTATCCTGTCTCTGTCCTAAAAGAGGTCGAGGATGCACGGGATGAGAAGAACAACCGGGTGTTCAAGGCAAAAAAGAACCTGTCCCTTGAAGGGGAGCACAAGAGGATTGTCTATTTGAATCCCGAGGGCATATCCCCGTTTCAGGCCTTGAAAACCTATACCAAGGCCTTGGGAAAATTAGGGGCCGTGTCCAGGTATGCCTGCAAAAACAAGGATTGCGGCGGGGCGGCCAATCGGTCCAGCGGCGGGGGCGGAGGAGAATAGAGCCTTGCCATGGTGCTCTGGCCTGAATCCAGGATCAAAGCCCCCCATTTTAGCAACAGTCATCGCGCCCAGACCAGCTGGATTTCTGAACAGCGGTATGAACTCATGGCGCTTGAATCGCAAAACACCGTTGTGGCAGTTCATACCTACAAGTCTAAGGGCGGCAGCTATTGCAAGGCGTTTACGGACAGGACAATCACTGTCCTTGATATCCTTACGACCGGAAAGATGGCCGATAAAATGGTGGTTGTCAGTTCCCAAAAGATGGCTTCGGCCATTTCCCAAGACGGGAAGATCGCCCTGTACGGTATCCGGTTTGATACGGGCAAGGCCGAGTTAAAACCTGAGTCACACCCGACCATTGTTCAGATTGCCAAGCTTCTCAAGGCAGATCCCGGCATGCACCTGCTCGTTGTGGGGTATACAGATACCAAGGGCAGTTTTCAGAGCAACAAGGATTTGTCCCAGCGCAGGGCAGATCAGGTGGTGGCCGAACTCAAAGAAAATTTCGGCATTGATTCGTCCCGGCTTTTTCCGGTCGGGGTCTCATTCGCAAGTCCTGTGGCCACCAACGAAACTGAACAGGGCCGGGCTGAAAACCGGCGGGTGGAGCTGGTCAGGTTTTAGACCCCTGGTATTGCCCGGGGGGGCAGAACGGGTTAGGCAATGTTGAGGATGGAATTTAACAGCAATTTGTCTTCAGCCTTGATGCTGAGTTTAATTCTTTTGTTCCTGAACATCTCTTTGTTCACGATATTGCCTTTGCCGTGGCAGACAGTGACCACAAGGTTCTGGATGCTAATATGGATCACATTTCCAGGGCTGCGTCCTATCAATGCGGCCCCTTCACCCCTTGAGGTTTTTTGGAACCCCTTTGAGGCGTTAAAATATTTTTTGGTCATCATCATGGTGTTTTCATGGATCTGGATCAAATGGCGGCATTTGATGGCGCTCATGGAAAAATTGTGAAACGGGTAGACAAAGATCATGTCTTTGGAGCCGCATAATCCGGCATTCTTTGTTGTTAATTCTTTAAGGCTGTATCCAATATAATGGGGGGAATAAAGATCATCGCTGTCCATGTTGCAGAATATGGGGTCCGGACACAGCCTGGCTATATTGTTTCTTTTTTCCCCGATGGTTCTTCGGGTCTTATAATAGTGGTAACGGATTTTGATGGGGGCCAGAGCCTGGGTCAATCGGCTCATCTCTTTTCCGTCCCTGATCAGGGGGGTATCCCCGTCGTCGTCAATGACCCAGGTGAGTTTATCATGGGGATAGTTCTGGCATTTAAGGTTTTTGATCATCAGGGGGATAAAATGGTTCCGGTTCCAGATGGGGGTACACACGGAGATTTTAGGTGAATTTGCCATTGTTTTTCCTTGTCTCTGCTGAGGGTGGCTGTTGCCTGTCCTGAATCAGGTCAGGGCCTGGCTTGATCCCTCTGATGCCGGATCTGCCGGGTTTGACTCTGGTGTTTGCGTCCGGAACCTGATCTGTGGTATACATATAAATGGTATTTTCCCTGTCCTGTTTTTTTGTCATCATCCAACAATTGAGGAAAATGTCAACCCTAAGGTTTAATCGTAAAATCAAAACTTGGCACGTTTTTTGATAGTTGTTTATTCCAAGCCTGTTTTGTCAAACCAAGGCAATGAGGATTAACGGGAGTCATCCCAAAACCATACAAGGAGTGATATTATGGCCAGTTGGATATGCGATCAATGCGGATATAACCTGGAAGCAGATACCCCGCCGGAAAAGTGTCCCTCCTGCAACAAGGAGTGTTCATTTGTGGACAATACCTGTTACACCCCGGATTGTGCAGGCACACCCAATGACCCGAGAATCACGGGCAAAGAGTCTTGAACAAGGAGGACCGGTATGACCAAAAAATACAGAATTACCACATCCTGTCCCCAGTGCGGCTGCAGCGGGACCTCCCATCTGTCCGAAGAAGAGCTTAAGAAAAGGTACGGGGATGTCCCCAATGTGGAGTTGGAATGCCATGAGTGCATGATGATAATGGAGGCAGATGTTCAAGAAGAGGACAAAGAAAAATAAAAAAAGAAGCCCGGGCCCGGGTACGTCCGGGCATCTTTTATATCGATCCAGGCCGGTTTGGGTTGAAAGGAAGCTCCCAAGGTGATGCCAGACGCCTGCTCAGCCCGTGACTACTATTGGGCCCATGCCCATAGGCGCAACCGGATATCGTCTCATTTCCTCAATTTTAACCATTACCCTGTCTGGTCCAAATCCCTGGGGGCAAACAAAAGCATTCGTTTACCCCCCCCCTCCGGTTCGCCCAAAGCGCCTATAGACCAACCCCCTGGAAAAGCATGGTTTTCTTTTATAAACCAATTAAAAGATATTCTTTTTTTGGCCTATGGGGCCAAGGATTTAAAGCAGGTCCAGGGCTGTTTCTTTGCCCAAAGAACCGTGCCTTCGGCCGGAGGGCTTTACCCCTGCCATCTTTATTTGGCGCTTGAGACCCAAAAAATTAAGGCTGAAAAAGTCAAAGACCAAGAAAAAATTGATACAGGAGTGTATTATTATGCCCCGGCCCAGGACAGTCTGATACAGATTCGCTCCTCCATACCCCAAATCTTGGCCCAAAGACAGGAACAAGATGATTCCTTGAAGGCCTTTTTCATCATCACGGCCTCATTTTACAACAGTGCATGGAAGTACCGCCACCGGGCCTATCGGTATATGCTTTTAGATTCCGGACATTTGGTGGAAAATCTATCAATGATATTGAAAAGCCTGGGTATTGAACATGGGGTGGCCTACGAATTTGCAGATACGCTTCTGGGCGATTTTTTAGGCATTGACATGGGAATGGAGGTGCCCCTGGCCCTTGTTACCATTGGGCGGGACCATTCTGCGTCAGGTCTCCTCGATCGGTTTTATCTGCGGACCCGGCCGGATTTTCATGACCCCCATATCCCTAAAACAGAACCCTGATATCTTTTGGATTATAAAATTTTGTCTCAAATTCATGAATCAGGAAATTTCGGATCTGGCCATAAAGGTCATTTCCCCGGGTTTAAAGGGCCGGAAAGGGTCATGGACGGGGATCCGATTTTAAGTTTGGATATTTCAGGGCAAGAAAAAGTTCAGGCCCCCTTCTTTTTTTCAGATAAATTTTATCTCCTTGAATCCCTTATAAAAAATCGCAGATCCCGGCGCAATTTTGTTTTACACCCCATCTCTTCCCAGGATCAGCAACGGCTGTTCAAGGGGCTGGCCCTCGGATGGGGAGATTCTCGTGCATGCCTTGGAAAAGTGTTTCCCCATTTAAGCCTGGGCATGGTCTGTCAAAATCTTCAAGGTCGCGAAAACGGGATTTATCTGTTTTCAAAGAATTTTTCTCAGATTCATTTAATGAAACCGGGTGATTTTGCTCCTGCCCTTTCAAAGGTTTGCCTGGACCAGGGATGGATCAGTCGGGCCGGGATCATTTTTTTATTTTTGTCAGACCTGGACTGCCTGGAAAAAGACAGGGGGCCAAGGGGATACCGGGAGATGATGATGAGAGCCGGGAGGATGGCCCAGACGATTTATATTATGGCCCAATCTTTGCAAATCCAATCTTTGCCTTTTGGATTTTTGCCATTTGGCGCTTGCGGGGTCGGGGCCATGTATGATTTTGAAGCCCAAGCCCTCTTAGGGCTGACCCCAAAGACAGCACTGGTTTACGCCCTGGCCTTTGGACCGGTGGCAGAAGCCGGGGGATAATAAGGCTTAATTTTTCATTTTGTTTTCAGGTGAATTAAATGAGGACAATAGAGGGGATTTGGTGTAAGAATAAAAACATTCATGAGTATTGTAAATTCAACTTGCCCGTAATCTAAAAAAGGGTGTTTGGTAATCACAACCAAAGGAGAAAAAAATGTCAGAACCCAAAGATATGTATCAATGTCAGGTGGCCAATTGCGGATGTATCTACGACCCGGACAGGGGAGATCGTAAGGGGAAAATCAAAAAAGGAACACGGTTTGAAGACCTGCCTGAAGAGTGGAAATGCCCGGTATGCGGCGCCAGCCCTAAAAGTTTTAAACCCTTGGGATGATTTGATTTCAGGAGGATACCATGAAGTGGATGCAGTTTTTTACCCCGGCAGAATCCATTGATTTTCACCAGACCCAATCCATGATCCAGGGATCTGGCATTGATGAGGTCACCATCCTGGATGTGAGACAGCCCAAAGAGTACCAGCAGTCCCATATCCCGGGAGCAATGTTGATTCCCTTGCCCCAGCTGGGTGACAGGGTTTGGGAACTTGACAGGGAAAAGCCGGTTCTGGTTTACTGAGCCGTTGGCGGGCGCAGCCGTGTGGCTGCCCAGATGCTGGCGGGCAAGGGATTTAAAAAAGTATATAATGTCTCCGGAGGCATTAAGGCCTGGCAGTCACAAACGGCCGTGGGACCCCAGGATTTAGGGATTCATCTTTTTTCAGAACATGAAGGTCTCGAAGAGATACTCAAGGCGGCCTTTTCCCTTGAGCAGGGGCTTGAAGAATTTTATTTTTCCATGGCCGGCAAGGCCCTGAATGATCATGTGCGGTCCTTGTTTGAGAAATTGGGCCGCATTGAGGTGCAACATCAAAAATCCATTGTCAGGGCGTTTGAGGATCTTGGACACCCCGGAATAACCGTGGAAGATCTGTCTTCCATGGCCACTGCAAAGGCCATGGAAGGGGGAATGACCACGGATGAGTATCTGGACCTGTTCAACCCGGATTTAAGTTCTCCTGCTGATGTGGTCTCTTTGGCCATGTCCATTGAGGCCCAGGCCCTGGATCTTTACCAGCGGGTGGGCGCCCAGGTGTCCCCGGGGCCGTCAAGGGCAGTGGTTTTAAAAATCGCAGATGAGGAAAAAGAACACTTGGCAAGTCTTGGCAGGTTAATGGACACCCTTTGATCCAAGATGGATGATTTGAGGTGCCCGCATATGTCACAAATCGATTTTGCTTTAGCAGCAAGGCCTCAGGCCGTGAAACCGTAGTGACTCTACTGCGAACGGTCTGCAACAACGCAGATAAGGTAAAATCGGTTCGCCCGAAGGGTGACTGTCCTTGGAATGGGTTTGGTAAACAAGGATAATTTGGTGTATTTAAAGGGATTAATATCCAGTTTCCTCGAATTTTCAGTTTCTGACCTTCAGGTTATGAGATATTCGGGCTAAAGCGTTCAGGAGATATAAAAGATGAGAAAGCATCTTGTTCTGGTGGGTGGGGGCCATGCCCATATGATGACCCTGGAAAGTATTTCAACATTTACAAACAAGGGGTACAAGGTCACGGTGATTGCCCCTTCGGCTTACCATTATTACTCGGGCATGGGGCCCGGCATGTTGGGCACCACCTATACGCCTGAAGATATCAGGTTTGCCACCCAACGGGTGGTCACCTCCCAGGGCGGGGTTTTTATCCGGGACAGGGTGGTGAAAATAGATCCTGAGCTGAAACAGGTATTTACTCAGTCCGGCAATGATTTTGAATATGATGTTCTCTCGTTTAACGTAGGGTCCTATGTCCCCATGGGTGCAGCCGGGGATGGGTTTGAAAATGTTTATCCGGTAAAGCCCATTGAAAAACTCATGGAGGCCTCCCAAAAGCTTGTTGCGCTGTTCAAGGAGAAAAAGGTTGTTGTTTCTGTTGTGGGGGGTGGCCCCTCATCGGCTGAGGTGGCGGGAAATGTCTGGCAGCTGGGGCAGAAAATCAAGGCCCATCAGCCCAGGATAAGAATTTTTGCCGGTAAGGGATTCATGACTAGGTTTCCGTCCAAGGTCAGGGGCAGGGTGAGGGCCATCCTGGTCCGGCGGGGGATTGAAATTTTGGAAACCGGGTATGTGGACCAGGTGAGCCAAGATCAAATTGTCCTGTCTTCCAAAGAATCATTTAAAACGGATTTCACCTTTATGGCCCTGGGAGTGGTTCCCTCCACCATATTTGAGGCCTCAGGCCTTCCCACGGGACCTGACAAGGGCCTTTTAGTCAACCGGTTTCTCCAGAGTCCTGAATATCCCCAAATTTTTGGAGGCGGTGACTGCATCTATCATAAGCCCCAGCCTTTGGACAAGGTCGGGGTCTATGCGGTCAGGCAAAATCCTGTTCTTTTGCACAATCTCATGGCTGCCCTGGATGGGTCTTTTTTAGAGCCCTTTGATCCGGGGCCGGATTATCTTTTGATTTTTAATGTTGGCGGCGGACAAGGGGTGCTTAAAAAGAATCGCCTGATTTTCGGGGGGCGGATCGCCTTTTGGGCCAAGGATTATATTGACCGGCGGTTTATCCGCAGGTTCCAGGCCATAGAGCAGAATCTTTAAACAAAAGAGACGAAGAATGAAAAAATATATTAAAACAAAATGGCTCTTGATGTTGGGCATTCTGATTTTCATTCTTTTGTTTTTTTTGTTTGATTTGGACCATTATTTTTCTTTTCCCTTTTTAAAAAACCGTCTGGATGATTTAAGAGAATTTTACCAGGGCAACAAAAAGGTGAGCATTGCCCTTTACATGGTTGTCTATATATTGATCACAGGACTTTCTTTGCCCGGGGCAACGGTGATGGGGCTTGCCGGGGGGGCTGTATTCGGCCTGTTTACAGGAGTGATTGCGGTTTCCTTTGCCTCAAGCATCGGCGCGACCCTGGCTTTTTTATTGTCCAGATATATGTTCAAAGACTGGGTTCAGACTAAATTTTCATCCAAGCTTGCGGCCATTAACCAGGGCATTGCAAAGGAAGGGGGATTTTATCTGTTTACCCTCCGCCTGGTCCCGGCGTTTCCTTTTTTTGTCATCAATTTGGTCATGGGGCTTACCGCCATTCCCGTCCGGATTTTTTATCTGGTCTCCCAGGTCGGGATGCTGCCCGGCACCATTGTCTATGTCAATGCCGGCACCATGCTGGGCAGGATAGATTCTTTGGCCGGTATTTTATCGCCTGGCCTGATTTTGTCCTTTGCTCTGCTTGGGATTTTTCCCCTGGCTGCCAAAAAAATAATTGAATGGATCCGGGGCAAAAAGATCTACGCCCACTGGAAAAAACCCCGTGGATTTGACTATAATCTGGTGGTGATCGGGGCTGGCGCCGCAGGGTTGGTCTCTTCCTATATTGCTGCGGCCGCAAAGGCAAAGGTGGTCTTGATCGAAGAAAACAAGATGGGCGGGGATTGCCTGAACACCGGGTGTGTGCCCAGCAAGTCCTTGATTGCCTCTGCCAGGATTCTGGCCCAGGCTGCCCGGGCAAAGGAATTCGGGTTTAAGCAAATGGATGTAACCTTTGATTTTGCCGATGTCATGGCCCGGGTCCAGGACAAGATCAAGGCCATTGAACCCCACGATTCCGTGGCCCGGTATTCAGCGCTTGGGGTGGACTGCATCAAAGGCCGGGCCAAGATTGTTTCCCCCTTTGAGGTGAGGGTAAAAGATCAAAAAATTACAACCAAAAATATCATTGTGGCCACCGGAGCAAGACCCATGGTGCCGGATTTAAAAGGCCTTGATCAAATTCAATATTTTACCTCGGACACCATCTGGGATATTAGGCAATTGCCCGGCCGTCTATTGGTCCTTGGGGCCGGTCCCATAGGGTGTGAACTGGCCCAGTCCTTCCAGCGCCTGGGCAGCCAGGTGACCCTGGTTCAAAGGTCTGCACGGATCATGAAAAAAGAAGACCCGGATGCAGTGGATATTGTGACGGCCCAGTTCAGATCAGAGGGGTTGACCCTTTGTCTGGATCACCATGCCAAGGAGATCCGTGTGGACCAGGGGCAAAAGATGCTGGTCTGTGACCATAAAGGAGATGAGGTGATCCTTTTCTTTGACCAGATCCTGGTGGCCCTTGGACGGGTGCCCAATACCAAAGGATTTGGCCTGGAAGAGATCGGCGTGGTGGTGGACCCCAAGGGCAGGATTCGGACCAATGGTTTTTTACAGACCAACTATCCCAATATATTTTGCTGCGGAGATGTTCACGGTAAATTTTTATTTACCCACACCGCCGCCCATGAGGCCTGGTATGCCTCGGTCAATGCCCTGTTCGGCAAATTGAAAAAATTCAAGGCCAATTACAAGACCATTCCCTGGGCCACGTATACGGATCCTGAAGTGGCCCGGGTGGGGCTCAACGAGCAAGAGGCCCTGGCTGAAAATATTGACTATGAAAAAACCATTTACCAGATCAGCGAACTTGACCGGGCCATTACAGATTCTGAAACCTCCGGGTTTCTTAAGGTATTGACTGTTCCGGGCAGGGATGCCATTTTAGGGGTAACCATAGTGGGGCATCATGCCTCTGAAATGATCCCAGAGTTTGTTCTGGCGAAAACCCATGGTATCGGGATGAACAAAATCCTGGGAACCATCCACATCTATCCCACCATGGCAGAAGCAAATAAATATGCAGCCGGCCTTTGGAAAAAAGCCCATGCCCCTGAAAGACTCTTGGCATGGGTGGAAAAATTCCATGGCTGGATGCGGTCGGGCTGAATTTTTCGTATCATAACCTCAATTCAAAAAGGAGAACCAGAATGAAAGTGACCATTACCTCAAATTGTATGGGTGACAGAAATTGTAACAATCTTTGTGCTGAAGTGTTTCAATATGATGAAGATGCACTGCTTTCAAAGGTCCTGATCGACCCCATTCCTGACCATCTCAAGGATATTGTCCGTCAGGCAGCGGCCGAATGCGGCGCAGATGCCATTGAAATAGAGGAATAAAGGGGACATTTATGGGTAAGTTCAGGGAGAGCCAGACCGCCCTCAATCTCCAGGCATCCTTTGCCGCAGAGACCCAGGCCAGAACCCGATACGATTTTTTTGCGGACCGGGCCCAGGACGAGGGGTTTATCCAGATCGCCAAATTATTCAAGGAAACCGCAGACCAGGAATTTGAACATGCCCTGAGGTTTTTCAAATTTTTCAACGGGGGGCACCTGCCTGTGAACTGGTCTTTTCCTTCAGGCGTGATACAAAACACCCATGCCAATCTTCTCTCCTCTGCAGAACTTGAGCATTATGTGAGCTACGACATGTATGCAGGCTTTGCTCAAGACGCCCGCAAAGAGGGGTTTGAAAGGGCTGCAGATACCTTTGAGGCCATTATTGTATCTGAAAATTATCATGAACAGCTTTTCTTACACCTGGCTGACAACATTGACAAGGATAATAGTTTTTCACGAAAAGAGGAACAAAAATGGCGCTGCCTGGGCTGCGGTTATATCCATTTGGGCAAGCGCGCTCCTGATAAATGTCCGGGCTGTGTTAAGCCCCAGGGGTATTTTGAAATTCTCTGCGAAAACTATTAATCGGTAGGGTTAATTGAGACAGTCATACAGAGACAATAGTGTCTCTGTATGACTGTCTCTTATCTTGTATCATCCTTCCTTCTCTATCCTATTTTCTTTTGAAAAAAAATATAACTCTCTGTAATTAAAGCAATAAATTTGCCTTTGGCTTTGTTGGCACAGTGCTTGCTTTTACAATATTTTATGAAATTGTTTAACCTGAATAAAATGGAGGGAAAATGAGACTTCATGAAATAAGAAAAAACCTTAACCTAGTAAATTCAGTGGATTGGGAAATGACGCCTGAAGAGGCCATTGCACTTCATCTGGAGTGGGGGCCCTTAAGGTCCCAGAGTTATTACAATTCCAGGGATAATGATAATGAAACCGTTTACTTTGTGATCAATACCTGGAAAAAACAGCCCATCCTCACCCTGGTTCGAAGAAAGGGGTTTGATTCGGAAGAGCTTGGCAATTTCAAGCTTCCCAAGGATCTTGAAGCTGAGTTTCTTCAGGGGATCGGAAAATACAAAGGGGTATATGCCGTTGAAGGGAAAGTTCGTGACTGGCTTAAAAAGGAACTTGACGTATAAAAACAGTTAACCACTGTTTTTATTTAAACCCATAACCGCCTCCTTAACGTTCCTTTGCCAGGGCCATGGCCCGGAGTCTGCCCTAAGATTCCGGGCCATGGTTTTTTTATTTGCCGTTCTTGGAGTTTTCGATAAAATCTTTGACCATCATATCTCCCAGCTCCTTTGACCGTTTTGCTGCAGATTCCACGGCATTGATCAGGGTGGTTCTCAACCCTCCCTGTTCCAGGGTGTGGATACCGGCGATGGCCGTGCCCCCGGGTGATGCCACCCTGTCCTTGAGCTGGCCCGGGTGTTCCTTGGACTCTAAAAGCATCCGGGCTGCCCCTAAAATTGTCTGGGTGGATAAAAACAATGAGTCTTTTCTGGACAACCCCATCTTAACCCCTGCATCTGCCATGGCATCCACAATGGTGAAAATATAGGCCGGTCCTGACCCGCTCAAGCCGGTAAAGGCATCCATGAGTACATTTTCCTGGATAAACACGGTTTCGCCCACAGAGTCAAATATGGCTCTTGCCAGTTTCACATCCCCGTCCACTACAAATTGACCTGCGGCAATGGCTGTGGCGCTTTCTTTGACAAAGGCGCAGATATTGGGCATGGACCGGATCAGACGCAGCTCTTTGTCCAGCCCTGCGGCAATGGCTGCCAAAGGCACCCCTGCGGCAATGGAAATCACCAGCTTGGTCTTGTTCAGGGCCGGTGCGGTCTGTTTGAGGACCGATCCCAGGATCTGGGGCTTTGTGGCATAGATGATGATTTCCGATTCCTTACAGACCTGAATATTGTCCGTGGTGGTCTTTATTCCGTATTTTGACTGAACCTTTTGTAAAAGTGTGGTATCAATATCCGAGCAAATGATATTTTCAGGCTTTGCCGCCTTGGACAGCACAAGGCCGCTGACCAATGCTTCGCCCATGTTGCCGCTGCCGATAAACCCGATTTTTTTTTCCTGCAGCATCTGGTCTCCTTAAATGATAATAATTGAAAAATAGTATTTTACGGCCAAGGGTAAAATCCTGTCAAGTGAAAATCCAGGCCAGCCCCAGGATCGAGATCGGGTCTGGCCCTTATCTTGCTTTTAATTATTGTGGAAGGGGATTGCGGCAAGGGCTTGGGACAGATACAGATAAAATTCTAACAGACCATTGGAAAGAAGATGCCGGGAAAACAAAAGGATAAAAAATTTAAACAAAAGCTTGATACCCTTTATGAACGGTATACTAAAAGAGCGTTTGTGGATCCTGATCCCCTGTTGTTTCTTTACGATTACCCTGAAATTCAAGACCGGGAAATCGTTGGGATGGTGGCCTCATGCCTGGCCTACGGCCGGGTGGGCATGATCATGAAAACCGTTGGCCATGTGCTGGCTGAGCTGGGAGATTCTCCCCATAGATTTTTAACCCGGTCCAGTTTGGATCAGATCCAAAACAGGTTTAGGGGGTTTAAATATCGGTTTGCCACAGAGGCCCATTTGTGCAGCCTTTTTAGCGGGATTCAAAATATTCTTAAAACCCATGGCTCTCTGGAAGGCTGTTTTTTGTCGGCCCCAACCTCTGCCGGTCCGGTTCAGGGGCTGACAGCCATGTACCAGACAATTTTAGAATCCGGGGATCCAGGCCATCTTTTGGCAGATCCCCGAAAAAATTCAGCCTGCAAGCGAAGTTTTCTTTTTTTGCGGTGGATGGTGCGCAAAGACGAGGTGGATCCAGGCGGCTGGTCTACCTTGTCCCCCTCGGAACTGGTGTATCCCATTGATACCCATATTTATAAAATCGGGACCCTCATGGGCTTTACCCAAAAAAAAGCGGCCAACAAGGGGTGCGCCCTTGAGATCACCCGGGGATTTCGGCAGATTGAGCCCCATGATCCGGTCAAGTACGATTTTGCCCTGACCCGGTTTGGCATACGGGATCAGATGGATTTAAAAGATTTATCTCGGTATTTGTTATCCGGCATACCCTAAAGGGCAGAAACTGGCCGGGGCATGGTATTTGTTCCCGGCCAAAAATGAAACTCTTATCATTGTAATAGGTTAGCAGACGTTTTATTTAAAAAAAGGATATTCATGACAGTTTACAAAGGATATGAACTGCCTTTCCTGATTCAGGGAAGACTCATCAAACGGTATAAACGGTTTTTAGCCGATATTGAACTGGACACGGGGGACGTGATCACCGCTCATTGTCCGAACTCAGGCTCCATGCGCGGGTGTGCCGAAGCCGGGGCACGGGTCTGGGTGTCCCAAAGCGACAACCCGAAACGCAAGCTTAAATATACCTGGGAAGTGATCCAGACAAAAGACTCGTATATCGGCATCAACACCCAGGTACCTAACCGGCTGGTGAAACAGGCCATTGAAAACCACCTGGTGGAGGAGTTGGACGAATATACCCGGGTCAGGTCTGAGGTCAAGACCTCTGCTCATACCCGGCTGGACCTTTTGCTCGAAGATGAGCGCGGCAAGCGCTGCTATGTTGAAATTAAAAATTGTACCCTGGTCGAAGCAGGCCGTGCCATGTTTCCCGATGCAGTTACGCTCAGGGGGCAAAAGCATCTGGAAGAACTGGTCATGCTTCGTCAACAGGGACATGGGGCCGTTATTTTTTATCTGATCCAGCGCATGGATGCAAATTCATTTGCGCCGGCCTGGGACATTGATCCGGTCTATGGGGATAAGCTGGTCTGGGCGGTTGAAAACGGGGTGAGAATCATTACACGGGATGTGGTCATGGATCCCTGTTCAGATCCCGGCCTGATCTCCATCGGCAAACCCATCCCGGTCCGGTTGCGCTCAGGCTCGTTTTTTGCAAATTAAATTGCCAGGTTGTCTGGAGACATCGGGAAACGGATAAATCAAGAAACGGGAAAATATTCAAATGACCATGTTGACAATCTACCACCCTGTAGTATTCTTTTATCCAGATATCCGATCCCTGAACAGGGCATTTTGTAAAGCGGAACAAGGAGAAAAATCATGTGGGATTACACAGATAAGGTCAAAGAACATTTTTTAAATCCTAAAAATGTCGGTGAGATGGAAGATGCCAATGCTGTAGGAGAAACTGGTTCCCTCAATTGCGGGGATGCCTTAAAGCTGTTTTTAAAGGTGAATGAGAATGAGCGGATCATTGATGCCTCTTTTATGACATTTGGCTGCGCAAGCGCTGTGGCCTCTTCTTCGGCCCTTACCGAAATTATCAAGGGCATGACCTTAGACGAGGCCGCCCGTGTAACCAATGACGATATCGCTGATTATTTAGGGGGGTTGCCCAAGGAAAAAATGCATTGCTCGGTCATGGGGCAGTCTGCCTTGAAAAAAGCCATTGCCGATTTCAGGGGGATACAGATCCTTGCCAAACCCGGCGAAGTGGTCTGCGAATGCTTTGATGTCACTGACCTTGAAATTATTGATGCGGTCAAAACCAACGGGCTTGAAACCACCGAAGATGTGACCCATTACCTCAAGGCCGGCGGGGGATGCGGACAATGCCTGGACCGGATTGAAGAGGTGATTGAAACCGCAAAACAGGCACAGGAAAATTAAGGAAATACGCCATGGATGTGATTTATACGGACAACAATGCCACCACCAAGGTCGCAGATGAGGTAATTGAAACCATGGTTCCCTTTTTGGGCCAGTTTTACGGAAACCCTTCGTCCATGTATACCTTTGGGGATGAAGTGGGGAAAAAGATACGCAGGGCCCGGCAGCAGGTGGCCCAGTTGATCAATGCCCAGCCCGAGGAGATCGTATTTACCTCCTGCGGGACAGAGAGTGACAATGCCGCCATAAACGCCGCCATTAAAGCCTTTCCTGAAAAAAAGCATTTGATCACCTCGGTGGTGGAGCACCCGGCCATCAAGAATTTATTTTCCCATCTGGCTCAGACCCAGGGGTATGAGGTCACCTTTGTGCCTGTGGATAAAAAGGGGCGGCTGGATACAGATATCCTGTATGAAAGCATGACCCAGAATACTGCTCTTATTTCTCTGATGTGGGCAAATAATGAGACCGGGGTGATATTTCCCATTGAAGAAATTGCCCAAAAGGCAAAGGAAAAAGGTATTCTTTTCCATACGGATGCGGTCCAGGCCACGGGCAAGGTGGAGATTGATGTGAAAGCTGCGGGCGTGGATATGCTTTCCTTGTCCGGTCATAAAATTCATGCGCCCAAGGGGGTGGGGGTCCTTTATGTAAAAAAGGGGTTTAAATTTTTACCCTTTCTCATTGGCGGACACCAGGAAGGGGGCCGCCGGGGGGGCACGGAAAACACTGCCGCCATTATCGGGCTTGGAAAGGCCTGTGAACTGGCAAAGGAAAACCTTGGCCTGATGGACACCCAGGTAAAGGGCTTAAGGGATTATCTTGAATCCCGGCTTTTAAAAGAGATTCCCGCCACCTCGGTGAACGGGGACACAGAGAACCGCCTTCCCAATACATTATCCATGGGCTTTGATGCGGTGGAAGGGGAATCCATTCTCATGCTTTTGGACAGAAAAGGGATATGCGCCTCCTCCGGGTCTGCCTGTACCTCGGGTTCCCTGGATCCCTCCCATGTGCTCATGGCCATGGAAGTGCCCTTTAAATCTGCCCATGGCACCATTCGTTTTTCTCTGTCCCACTATAATACCAGAGAGGAAATGGACCTCATTGTCGAGACCCTGGTTCCGGCCATTGACAAGCTTCGGCAGATGTCTCCTTTTTGGAAAGACGGAAAAATGATCTGATTATTGTTTTGTCCAAGCGTGGGCCTGAACCCGCATAGATATTAGGGGTTCAGGCCTTTTTTTATGGGCGCTATTGCCGGGATGCTTTCCAGGATTCCCGTATATAGAGGACCACTCCTGCCCAGATAAAGGCAAAGGTGACTAAGCTGTGGCGGGTAAAGGGCTCCTGGTAGACAAAGACGCCGAGGACAAAGGCGATCGAGGGTGCCAGATACTGGAGGATGCCGATGGTGGACAGGTTCAGCCGTTTGGCAGCCGATGCAAACCAGAGCAGCGGAAGGCTGGTCACCACTCCGGATCCCAGGCACCAGAGGGTGATGCCTGTTTCCTGAATAAATGGGGTGGTGCCCAAACCGATTCTGAATCCGATATAGGCCAGGGCCGGAACGAACAAGACCAGGGTTTCAATGAACAGGCCCGGGATGGGGGCTGCTTCAATTTTTTTTCTTGAAAAGCCGTACAGGGCAAAGGTAACGGCCAGGGTCAGTGCAAACAGGGGCAATGACCCGTATGCGGCCAGGGAATAGATCACCCCTGTCATGGCCAAAAGCACGGCAATCCACTGAAGCCTGCTGAACCGTTCTCCTAGGAGAAGAAATCCTAAAAGCACATTGATCATGGGGTTGATATAATATCCCAGGCTGGTTTCCACCACCCGGCCCGAATTCACGGCCCAGATATAGATAAACCAGTTAAGACCGATGAGCAGCCCGCTGATGACAAGGCGGATCAGGGCTGTTGGATTGTGGATGATATTAAAAACCTCATCCCACCTTTTTTGAAAGGAAATGATGCCCCCAAGAAAAAGACATGACCAGACAATGCGGTGGCAGAGAATCTCAAAGGCATTGACCGCCTGCATCTGTTTCCAATAGACCGGTAAAAACCCCCAGGCTGTAAACGCTGCCAGCCCGAACAACACCCCGTTTAATTTCTGGTTCATAAATGCCCCTGATTTAAATGCTTTAATTTATGCATAGAAATCAGGTTGGCAAGTAAAAAAACAAAGATTCAGGATCAGTCCATGAACAGGTTTGTGCTGATATATCGTTCTCCTGTATCACAGGCCACAAAGACAATGGATGAACCGGGATGTTTTTTCCCGGTTTCAAATGCCGCATGGAAATTGGCTCCTGAAGAGATGCCGCAAAGAATGCCGCAGTCTTTTGCAAGCCTTCTGGCACCGGCCAGGGCATGGGCAGATTCAATCTGGAAAATCCGGTCAATGATCTTCTGGTTTAAATTGTCCGGGATAAACCCCGCACCGATACCCTGGATGGCGTGGGGGCCGGGATTTCCCCCTGAGATCACAGGCGAGTCTTTGGGCTCAACCGCAAGGGTGACAAGGCCGGGCTTTTTTTCCTTGATAAATTCTGACACGCCTGTGATGGTGCCGCCGGTGCCCACCCCGGCCACAAAAATATCGATGTCTCCTTCAAGGGCGTCCCAGATTTCAGGTCCGGTTGTTTTTCTGTGGATTCTTGGGTTGGCAGGGTTTGAGAATTGGTCCGGCATAAAGGCGTTGCCATGGGCGTCTACTATCCTGTGCGCCTCTTCAATGGCCCCTTTCATCCCCTGGGTTCCGGGGGTGAGCACCAGTTCGGCGCCTAAGTGGATCAATAGCCTGCGCCGTTCAAGGCTCATGGTGTCGGGCATGGTCAATATGAGTTTAAGCCCTTTGACCCGGGAGACAAAGGCAAGGGCAATGCCGGTGTTGCCCGAGGTGGGCTCGACAATCAGGGTCTTTTTGTCGATTTTTTTGCTTTTGATGGCTTCCTGGATCATGGCCTGCCCGATCCTGTCCTTTACACTGGACAGGGGATTGAAATATTCGAGCTTGGCAAAAAGAGAGGCCCCGCAGTCTTGGGAGGGTTTTTCCAGATAGACCAGAGGGGTATTGCCGCATGCCTGGGTGACGTCAGATATTTTTTTCATGGGACCCCTTTATTTTTTCCTGGTTTTTGTAAATCAGTCTTGGCTCTTCTATAAAGACCTTGGTATCGGCCGGAATGGACTGGGTGATCCATACGTTGCCTCCAACCACAGACCGGGCACCCACAACGGTTTCTCCGCCCAGAATGGTTGCGCCTGAATAGACAATCACGTCATCTTCTATCGTGGGATGGCGTTTGGCCCACCTGAGTTTTTCCCCTGCATTGGGGGGCAGGGACAGGGCGCCAATGGTGACATTCTGGTAAATTCTCACATTGTTGCCGATCACAGAGGTCTCTCCGATAACAATGCCGGTGCCGTGGTCAATGACAAAGCGCTTGCCGATAACGGCCCCGGGATGAATGTCGATCCCGGTGAGGCTGTGGGCATCTTCCGACATGATTCTGGGCAGTTGGGGCACCTTGAGGCTGTGGAGGATATTGGCAATCCTGTATACGGTAATGGCATAAAGGCCTGGATAGGAAAAAATGACCTCATCATGGCTTTTGGCTGCAGGATCCCCGTCAAAGGCGCCTCTGACATCTTCAGACAGGCAGGAGCGAAGTTCGGGTATGGCCTTGATCACCTCTAAGGCCACCTTGTTTCCCCTGGGCTCGCATTCGGAACAGACCTGGTCATATCGCAGGCAGTCGTGGCGAAGCACATGGATGACCTGTTCGGAGAGAATATCAAAAAGCCTTGATACGGCCTGGCCCATGTGAAAGGGCAGGTTGGCTTCATCCACCTTTTCTTTGGAAAAATATCCCGGGAATAAAATTTCCCTGAACTTGTCGATCATTTCACGTACGGAGGTTGAAAAATGGATGGGTGCATCTCCGATATGGGCAAAACAATGGTCATCTTCCAGAGAGTTCATGATTTTTTCTATGGCCCCGGGCAATGCCCTGCGCTGGTCAGACATGGTTTCCCGATCCGTGTGGCAGGCCTCGTGGTCCATGGTCAACTTATTCATCAATTAATATTCCTTGTTCTGTTTTAAAAAAGTTTAAAAAAACCTTGCAGGTTCTACATTCTTCCATCTTGTCTTCCCAGGATCCGTGAACCTTGCCGCTGCATCGGGTGCCGTTGATAAACCAGCACAGGTCTCCGGACTGAAATTCTTTGGCCGGACAGTTTTTTTGGATTTCTTCTGGGCAGTTGAGAATATCCCAGCATTTTTTATTGCCCTTTAGGGGATGAATGATCCGGGATAAAAGGAATAAAAGTTGCCGCTCCACATGGTGGGGGATTTTGCGCCACCCTTGTTCATAGCTGTGGACGGCTTTGATGGAAATTCCCAAAAGCTGTGCCAGCTCTTTTTGGGTTTTACCAAGTCTTGATCTCATTGTTTTAAAATTCAGACTGTCCATGAATGTTCCCGATATATTATGGGTATTTGATCCTGTCTTAAAATATACCACAGGGTGGGAGTTGTCAACGCGGCCCAAGGAAATGTTTATAATATTTTGTCCATGAAACCTGGGGGGAAGATTTTATTTTTAAAGGGCCGGTTCATCCCGGCAATTGTAGCGATGCAGACAAGTGTCGGTGGAAAAATCAGGCCAGAATTTTATCATAAAAATTAAGATATTGACCTATAATAAAACTGCATTACTTTATTGGCTGTAAGTGTGAAAAGTAATGAAGAATAGAATTGGAGGTAATACATGAACTTTGACAAATTAACAATCAAGTCCCAGGAAATGCTTCACCAGGCCCAGACCCTTGCCCAGGAACGGGGTCACCAGGCCATTGAACCGGTTCATTTTTTAGGGGCGGCCCTAAAGGATCCCGACGGCATGGCCATTTCAATTTTTAACAAGATCGGGGTCAGTCCCCAGGGACTGGTTCAGGAGTTGAACCAGGCCTTTGACAAGATGGTCAAGGTCCCTGGAAATGCAGATCCCTATCTTTCCAAAGAGAGCCGCAAGGTGATTGATCTTGCCTTTAAAGAAGCCTCAAAGATGAAAGATCTATATGTGAGCCTGGAACATATTTTGATCAGTCTGGCACGGACAAAGGGGACGGCGGGTGAGCTTTTAAATCGCTCCGGCATCACCCGGGAGGCCATTTTGGCCGTGCTCAAAGATATCAGGGGCAGCCAGCAGGTGACTGACCCGAATCCCGAGGAAAAATACCAGGCCCTGGAAAAATTCGGCCGGGATTTGACCGACCTTGCCCGGAGGGGCAAGCTGGATCCGGTGATCGGCCGGGATGAAGAGATCCGGCGGATCGTCCAGGTTCTTTCCCGCCGCAGGAAGAATAACCCGGTGCTCATGGGAGAGCCCGGCGTGGGCAAGACCGCCATCGTGGAAGGCCTGGCCCAGAGGATTGTGGAAGGAGATGTCTCTGACGCCCTTAAAAACAGGCGGGTGGTGGCCCTGGATATGGGGGCGCTCCTGGCCGGGGCCAAGTTCAGAGGGGAGTTTGAAGACCGGTTAAAGGCGGTTCTCAAGGAGGTGGAATCCGCCCAGGGGGAGATTGTTTTATTCATTGACGAGCTTCATACGGTGGTGGGTGCCGGGGCAGCCCAGGGATCTGTGGATGCTTCAAACATGCTCAAGCCGGCCCTGGCCCGGGGCAGTCTGCGCTGTGTGGGGGCCACCACTTTGGATGAATACCGCAAATATATTGAAAAAGATCCCGCCCTGGAAAGGCGGTTTCAGCAGGTGTATGCCAGAGAGCCCTCTGTGGAAGATACGGTTTCCATTTTACGGGGACTCAAGGAAAAATATGAGGTTCACCACGGGATCCGTATCAAGGATTCTGCCATTGTGGCTGCCGCCACCCTGTCCAATAGGTATATCTCAGACCGGTTTTTACCGGACAAGGCCATTGATCTTGTGGATGAATGCGCCTCCAGGCTGAGAATAGAAATTGATTCCATGCCAAGGGCCATTGACGAGATCCAGCGCAAAATTACCCAGGCCAAGATTGAGCGCCAGGCCTTGATCAAGGAAAAGGATGCTGCATCCAGAGAACGCCTTGGGCTTTTAGAACAGCAGATGGCGGATTTGGAAGAGCAAATTCGGCCTTTAAAGCTTCACTGGGAGAGTGAAAAATCCCTGATCCAGGAAATTTCAGGGATCCGGGAAGAGATTGACCGGCTCCAGACCCAGGCCCAGCTAGCAGAGCGCCAGGGGGATCTGGAAAAAGTGGCCCAGATCCGTTATGAGGCTCTGGCAGAGTTGAACCAGGCCCTGGAAGACAAGAAAAAAGGGCTTGCCGCTTTGCAGGAGACCCGGCAGATGCTCAAAGAGGATGTGGATGAGACCGATATTGCTGATGTGGTGGCAAACTGGACAGGAATTCCCGTATCCAGGATGCTGCAGGGTGAAAAAGAAAAGCTGGTGGAAATGGAATCTTATATCCAAAAACGGGTCATTGGCCAGGCAAAGGCCATTGACGCAGTCTCCAATGCCGTTCGCCGGGCCCGGTCAGGGCTCCAGCCCGAAGACCGGCCCATAGGCACCTTTATCTTTATGGGGCCCACCGGGGTGGGCAAAACAGAGCTTGCCAAGTCCTTGGCAGAGTTTATGTTTGATTCTGCCGAGGCCATGGTCCGCGTGGATATGTCCGAATACATGGAAAAGCACAGTGCGGCCCGGCTCATCGGCACTCCTCCCGGGTATGTGGGGTATGATGACGGCGGGTACCTGACCGAGGCGGTCCGGCGCAGACCCTATTCCGTGATTTTATTTGACGAGATTGAAAAGGCCCATCCCGATATATTTAATATTCTGCTCCAGGTCCTTGACGAGGGGAGGATGACCGACGGCCATGGCCGGACAGTAGATTTTAAAAATACCATCATCATCATGACCTCGAATCTGGGCTCAAGACTGCTGTTGGATGCAGGCGCAAATCATGACCCTGGGGTGGATGAGGATGTGGCCAAGGTCCTGAAGGCGGCGTTCCGGCCTGAGTTTTTAAACCGGATTGATGAGATTATCTCCTTCCATGCCCTGAGCCTTGATAATCTCATGGAGATTGCCGGCATTCAGATCGCTGTTTTAAACCAGCGTCTGGCCGCCCGGAACCTGGGGGTTCACCTGGATGCATCTGCCATTAAATTTTTGGCCCAAAAGGGATATGACCCGGGATTCGGGGCCCGTCCCCTGAAGCGGGTAATTCAGCAGGAAATTGAAAATCCGTTGTCCATGGCCATCCTCAAAGGTGACTACCTGGACGGCGACCAGGCCAGGTTTACCTTGGATCCCCAAAAAAATCATTTGACTCTGATGCCTTTAAGATCAGATTAAAGCAAATGGATTGAATACCAGGGCTGTTCCATGTACAAGCCTGGTTTGGCAAATAGATCCGTCTGGGTTAAATTTCGTTGGAAAAGGTTTTGATTGATTCGTTTTGGGCCAAAAACCGGTACAGGGTCGCCCGGCCCACCCCAAGGACCCTGGCGGCCTTGGACTTGTTGCCTCCGGTTCTGGTCAGGGCTGCCCGGACAGAGGCCTCACTGAGTTTTCCCCGGACTATGGGCGTTTTTGTCGGCTCGGGATCCGGGGAAAACAGGGGATCTTTTCCAGGTTTCACCTCAACGTTCAGCTCCATGGGCAGGTCTTTGGGGGTGATGGTCTTGCCTTTGGATCGGACCACGGAAAACTGGATAACGTTTTTAAGCTCCCTGACATTGCCGGGCCAGTGGTGGTCCATCATCAGGGCCATGGTTTCATCGGCCAGGGTTGGGACGGGATGAAGACTTTCCAATTCCGCTTCTTTTAAGAAATGGGCCGCCAACAGGGGAATATCGCTTTTTCTCTCTCTCAAGGGAGGTAAATGGATGGGAATGACATTGAGGCGGTAGAAGAGATCTTCCCTGAACCGGCCGGCAGCCACCTCCTGCTTTAAATTCTTGTTGGTGGCTGAAATGATTCTGACCTTTACGGAGACCTTTTTTTCTCCGCCCACTTTTTCAAAGGATCCTTCCTGGAGAAAACGGAGCAGCTTGACTTGGGTTTTCAAGGGGAGTTCGGCCACCTCGTCCAGAAACAAGGTGCCTTTGTGGGCCAGTTCAAACCGCCCTTTTCTTTCCTTTACCGCCCCTGAAAACGCCCCTTTGACATGACCGAAAAGTTCGCTTTCCACAATGCCTTCGGGAATGGCACCGCAGTTCACCGGAACAAATGCGCCGTTGCCAAAGGCGGAAATATCATGGATGGCATAGGCCACTCGTTCCTTTCCGGTTCCGGTTTCTCCTGAGACATGTACGGGATAATTGTACAAGGCCACATCCCGGATCTGGCTGAAGATATCCTGCATGGCTTTATCTTTGCCGATGATACCGGCAAAATTAGACAGGTTTTCCGCTTTTAAGGAAAGGCGGATGGAGTCGGTAAGGTCTTTAAATGCGGCAATAACGCCTTTGAAAACATTGGTGTTGTCAATGATGGCCGTCACGGTCATTTCCAGATGGCGGGTCTCCCCGGATTTGGTAATCATGGTGACGGGATATTCTTTTGTTTCCACATTAAAGGCGGGAGAATCGTCGCAAAAGGAACATTTTTTGCCGCAAAAAGGGGCACTAAACACAAGATGGCAATCCTGGCCAATGACCTCTTCTTTGGTATAACCGGTTATTTTTTCAGCTTCTTTGTTGAATACCGTGATGATACGTTTCGGGGTATGGGCGATGATGCCGATCTTGAGATGGTCCAGCACCAGGTTGAGGTTGTCGCGGTCCAGCAGGGAAAGGGTCGGATTTTTCATTTTGACTGTCTCTGTATTATAAGTGTCACGCCGATTCTATAGCCTGGCCCTGTAATTGACACATTTGTGTATCAGGTGCAATGGTTTTTTAAGAAATTTTAAAAAAAGGGGAAGATGCCAATGCCGGGAGCCGGAGGCATTGACAGGGGTTATTCCCAGGAGATACAGTCTTTGGGGCAGTTTTTTACCGCTTCAATAATATCTGAATCCCCATAGTCTTTTAGGGGAAGGACTTCCACAAACCCGGCATCGTTGATTTGAAAGGCATGGGGGGCCACATCAACACAGACCTCGCAGAGAATACAATCACCAAGATCAATGACAGGGATTTTCATAGGACCTCCTTGTGAATGGACTCATCCCACCAGCCTTTTTGCACGTGGGCATGTTTCTCTTTTTGGGCTAAATCCAGAATCCGGTATCCGGAATCTAACAGAATTCCGTAAAGCACACCGCACCCGGGGTCTTCCTGCTGCTCATACCCTTTTTGGGCCAGCTCAATCATTTCACGGGCCAGTTTAATGGTATGGGCGATATTTTTGTCACATTTTTTTTCAAGCACGGTTAATCTCCCACGAATGAGTCCGGCAAGGCGGTATATAATTTATGTGAAGATGAACAATATTCAATATCATATGCCAGCCTCTTAGGATTTGGTAAAAATTATGCCTTGTGCCCAGGCAAGGCCAGTTTTGATATTGGGATGTGAACAAGGTCCCATCCCGTATATATATCAATGGGGTGATTGTCGGTCTTAATATGGGGCGGCATCCTCTTCTGGTCAAGGCTGCCTGCATTTAACAGGGCCCGAAGGGCAAACCCCCGCCTTACCGGGTCCGGGGAGTCAAGGTGGGCCATTATCTGCTGGGCTGTGGTCCGGGTCAGGTCTTGGGGGAACGCCTGTAGATAAGTGCCGATGCCCCAGAGAACACCCCGCTGAAGCATTTCGTGTTCAATATGGTTCCCCCGGTGGTCCAGGTATGAAAAGAGGATGGATTTAAATTCTTTGGAGAGTTGAGGGCTTTTGCTCAAAATCTCTCCCATGGCTTCTGGAGACCCCCAGCCGATTCCGCCGGATTCATCATTCAGGTTCCACATGATCCGCCGCAGTATGATCCTGGCCTTTTCCATGGTGTGTGCAGATATCCTCACTGCAAGCTCTCCCATGGCGGTCACGCTTCTGTATTTAATCAGCTCATCCAGATGGTAGAAATGGGAAAATAAATGTCCGGTCAACTGGGCATCTGGAATTTTTTTGAATTGAGCCATGGCTTCAGTCCTTGTACATTTTTCAAGAATAGACCTGACTTGTTTTTTTATTTTTCTGCCATGGGGCTTCATTTGTCCTCTCTTTTACTTTAGGTGCGCTACACAGAGAAAATAAAAAGCATAAACCATGCCAGTTGTTTGGCCCTCTTTATTTCAGGTGGTTAGGGTGAGACATAGAGCTTTTTTAAAGGGGTGTATCCATTATTTTCAAGTCTGTCTCGGCCTGGGCAGACAAATGTGTCTCAATGTCTTGGTTAAAAAAAGGAAAGCATATTGATTTTCAAACCTGCACCAGGTATAGGAAAGAGATTAGACCCTTTCTAACAGATACTTTACAGGTCAGCGGGAGTAATTCAGATGGATATGTCACCCACGTTTTTTATTGATTCGGATCATCCTGAAATTAAAGCCTTTTCAACCCATTATACCCAAAACGCCAAAACAGATCTTGATAAAGCCATCGGCCTTTACTATGCGGTCAGGGATGAAATCCGGTATGATCCCTACAGCATTGATCCCCGGGCAAAGACCATGAAGGCCAGTTATACCCTGGAGAAAAAAAAAGGCTATTGTGTGGCCAAGGCCGTTCTTTTGGCTGCCTGTGTCAGAAGCCAGGGCATACCGGCTCGACTGGGGTTTGCCGATGTGAAAAATCATTTGACAACGGACAAGCTCAAACAAAGAATGGGAACCGATCTTTTTGTCTGGCACGGGTATACGGATATTTTTCTCAATGATAAATGGGTCAAGGCCACCCCGGCATTCAACCTGGGCCTGTGCAAGGCCTTTGGGGTCCTTCCCCTTGAATTTGACGGTATTCAGGATTCAGTATTTCATCCCTTAAATGCCAAAGGGGACCGTCACATGGAGTATGTCAGGGATCATGGCCGGTTTTCAGACCTGCCCTGGGATACAATTTTGAAATCTTTCATGAAAACCTATCCTGATTTCCATGAAAAGATGGGCCCCTCATCCAATGATTTCCGGGGTGAGGCCCTGGCTGAAAATATTAAAAAAAAAGAAGACTAAAGACGTCCCCCCCTGCAGCCCCATAGGGTTTCAGGGGGGACGGGCAAGCAGTTCTAATAAGCAGTTCTAACGGCAGCAGAAAGATCCCGGGTTAGTTCCAATACCCGTTTGGCAGAATCCAGATCCAGAGATCCTGTACCGCAGGAGGGCGTGATAAAAATCTGTTCAATCAGGGTCTGTTGGTCGATGCCCAGGGCAGTGAGCTGAGACAATTGATCGTTAAACATTTGGACCAGCCCCTCTAAGGTCTGGGCTGCAATGAGGTCTGCCCTTTCCGTGGGAACAATACCCATGGCCAGTATCCCGCCCTGGTTGACAAAGGTTTTAATCTGTTCAGGATAGAGGATGAATTTGTCAAAATAGGAAAAGGCGTCAAAATTGATGATGTCGATCCCGCTTTCCAGCAGCATATCCCATTCAGTATTGGCACAGACATGGATACCCACAAGACCTTTTTCCCTGTGGATGATTTCCACAATCTCTTCAACACAGGCAATGACGTCCTCACGGGTGATGGTAATATAGGCAGAGGTGCCCATGCCGGCCAGTGCGGGTTCGTCCAGGAAAATAATCGGTGTTGCACCTCTTTTGGCAAAGGTCTGTGCCTGCCATCCTGCATTGAGGCCCAGTTGTTTGACCACCACATCCCTGAGCTGGTCATTGTAGAAAACATCCTTGCCCTGTTCATCCTTGAGTGCCGTGGCAAAGGTGATGGGGCCCGTGACCTGACCTTTTAATGCATTAAAATGCCTGTTGCTGCCATCCACCTGGCGGATAAATTCTGTAAATCCTTTTCCGGTTTGTTCGGTAAAGGCAAACCGTGATCCTTCAAGGTCTGTCCCGGGCTCTGACAGGGAAAGATAATCTTCGAAAAAAGAGAGAAATTCCTGGTCAAAGTTTTCTTTTTGGGTGTCCAAATAGAATTTATCCCCTTTTTCGGTCAATCCGGGCAGTCCGGGCAGGAATTGGTTGATCATTCCTTCTTCCTTGAACAGGGGAAGCTGTACCCATAAGGGCACTTCAGGGGTATGTGCCATGACCATATCTGTTGCGGCCTTATAGTCTGTCATGGGCAGACTGCCCACGAGAAGGGGGTGGGCATTGGCTTTAAATGATGTCATTGTATCTTAACCTTAGCAAATATTGTAATTAAAGAGGGGTTATATCATTTTTCCAAAATAAAAAGAACCATAATAGAAAGGATATCTTTGCTTTGTTTATGGGCCTTAATCCCCGGGCTGGTGTTGTGAACAAAGTGAGTCTGATTATCTGGTTTGCCTTACGGCCATCACCGGGCAGTTTGCCCGGCTGATTACCCGGTCTGTGGTTGAGCCCACCAGAAATTTGTCCAAAAGACTGTGGCCGTGAATGCCCAGAACAATCATGTCTATTTTATGGATGTCGGAATAGTTGATCAATTCTCTATAGGGCTCACCCTGGCACAGACCTATAACCGGGGTACACCAATGACGGCTCTCCTGGGGGACCATCTGGTTGAGCTGGGCCTCAAGCCTTTTTTTGGATTTTTCTTCAGGGCTTTTTTCTCTGTCCAAAGGGTCATCCCATTCTGGAAAATCATCTTCCGGAAGGTTCAGAGGGCCTGTACCGGCCAGGGCCAGCGGTATATGGGGCTTGACCACGTGAACCAGGTGGAGTTCTGCTTCAAATTCCTGTGCCAGGCTCAGGGCATAGTCAAAGGCCAGGCCCGAGCCTTTTGAAAAATCGCATCCTACCAGGATTCGTTTTAAGGGCAGTTTGATCCGGTCTGTTTTTTCTTTTGACCGGGAGTGGAGGACCAAAAGGGGACATTCCAGGGTTTTAACCAGCCGGTCTGTCACCGATCCGACCAGAAATCGCTTGACCCCGGATCCCCCGTGGGTGGCTCCGATGACAAGGTCTATCCTATGTTTTTTAGCCAGGCGGGTGATTTCATCTGCCGGATGCCCCAGTGACACTCGGATGGTGGCGCTGGTGTCATTTTCCCAGGCAAGGGATTCAAGGGCCTGTTTGGCATCTTCAAGGCGCCGGGCCGTGACTTCTTCTGTGGAAAATCCAGCCTGGGCATGACTGGAGAGCATGACCGTATCCTGAACAACGTGGCAGAGGGTGATCTGTGCATCAAACTCTCTTGCCAGGGCTTTGCCATAGGAGAGGATCAACGGTGCAAATCCTGAAAAATATAGAGCACACATAATCTGTTTTGGATAAATTCTCATGTTTTTCTCCTTTTTTTGTGGGGTTAAAAAAGGAATCATCTGGTCAGAGGGAAAATGAAGGTATGAGAATATACGCCGGGCATGTGAACCATGAAATCCAATTGGGTTTCAACAGACCTAAATTGTAGTCTCCCGGCAGGGCTGCGTCAAGAAAAAACAGGGGCAGGTTTTGTACTGGCAGATCATTTTATTTTAAGACGAATATTATGGGCCCGGAGAATACGATCAACCGCATCGTTAATTTCAGTCAGGCTCAAGCTGGATGTAAATTTATTCCCTGTTGTGGAAATGTCAATTCCTTTAAGGTTTTTTTTGGTCAGTTTGAGCAACACCCCGAGGCCGAAAGATTTTTCAACTTCAAATGGTTTATTATCCCTGGTCATGATTTTTCTCCTTGGCAGGTTTTGGATCTAAATATAATTATCGGTTTAACCCCTATAAAATTAAGGCCATAATAATAAAATAAGACGCATTGCCTGAGATGCCAGGGGCACGGGAAAAAAGATGAAAATTAAACCCCATGGCCGGTGGAATGTTTGAGGGATATCAGCTTGCTTTAAGCCCCAGAATGTGCTGGTACCGGCCCAGGTCCTTAAATGGCTGTTCCCTTGAAAATTTTAGTTCAAGGGCTTTTACCGTCTCCGGGTCCCGTTCCCTTAGGTCCGGCTTCAGTATATAATCGTGAAACACCCGGATTCCGCTGTGGCAGAGTATTTCAAACCCGGGCTTGGAAAGCCAGTTCAGCACTTCTTTCGGGGTTCTGGGCCATGTGGGGGTGAGGCTTCCGGGAAAACCATTATACTCCTGAGTTAAAATTTTTTTATAATTGGCTCTGAGCAAGTTTTTGTAAATCATCCCAAAAAGGTTGTAAAAACTCAAAGACAATGCCCCGTTCACGGGCAAGAGGGATAAAAGGTGGTCAATCAGTTGTTCAGGCGCTGCCACCCACCCGATAACCCCGTGGCAGAGAATAAGATCAAAGGGGGGATATTGGCCTGGGGATAATTTTTGAACCGGGCCATGGCAAAGGGTAAGACGGTCTTGAACGCCTTGTTTTGAAAAATTTTCTCGGGCAATATCCAGCATGTTTTTGGATAAATCGCAGAGGACAACCCTGTGTCCGCGTTTTGCAAGGCCTATGGAAAAGGGTCCATATCCCCCGCCTGCATCCAGAATAGTTAAAGGTGAATCTTCTGCAAGGCTCAGGGCAGGGGGATAAAATTCAGTCAAATCTTTTTCCATCACAGCCAGACGAATCTCTCCTTTTAGTCCGCCATAGACTTTTCGTTGGAATTTGGGGGCAAGGTCGTCAAAGTTTTTATCTGTTTTCATGGCCGGGAGTATGGATCCAATCTTTTGCATTGTCAATTGGCGCGGGGTGTTTAATGAGGATTTATGTTTAAATCGTATTGCTTTTTCATAAAGATCGTATTAGTTTTTATTGCCGGATTACAAAATATTTTTTCCAAAAATTTATATAATAAAGGGTTTATGAAATGAAATTGACGTCAAAGTTATTGTTTCCCCTTGGCGGATTGGTGATCGTCGGGCTTGGGGTGGCCATATTAACAGCCTATGTCAGTGCTAAAAACGGGCTTGAAAAAACCAATACTGCAAATTTGAGGCAGATATCTGTTTCGGCCCAATCCAAGGTGTCCCATTGGATGGGTCAGAACACCATTGCCATGGATACCTGGTCCAGGATGGATGTGATGGCCGATTCTTTGGATTCGGATGATACTCAGGCCTCAGCCCGTTTGGCCAGCGCAAAAATGAAGCATTATATTGATACCCACAAGGTCTTTTCCGGCATGCGCCTGACCAATGATAAGGGGATTGTTATTGCCTCTTCCCATGCCAAGAACGTCAACAAGCTTAACGTCTCCACCCGGTCCTATTTCAAGGCATCCATGACAGGTACGCCGTTTACCTCCGAGCTCCTGTTGAGCAAAACATCGGGCAAGCCCATCCTGGTGATATCAAGCCCGGTGAAAAAATCGGGCAGGATATTGGGTGTGCTCTATGCCGTGGTGGATCTGGGGGGGGGGGGGGTAGCAAGGCTCAACTGGATACCATCAAGGTGGGAGAAACCGGATTTGTATTTATGATAACCCATAAAGGGGCGGTTCTGGCCTATCCTCCGGATACCAAAAAGATTATGAAACTGGACTTGAGCACCTTTGAATTCGGGCAAAAAATGCTGGAAATGAAAAACGGGACATGCAATTACGAATTTGAAGATGCGGATCTGATGTCCGCGTTCAGCCAGGTTCCCATGACCGGCTGGGTGGTGGTGGCGGTGGCCCCTGAAAAAGAGGTGTTTGCAGAGGCCGAGAAAATAAGGACCCTGCTGCTGATCATCGGTGCTATTGTGACTTTTGTGTTATGTGCAGGAATTGTTGTTCTGTCCAATCTTTTTATCACAAGACCCATCAAGCGGGTGGTGGAAAGTATCAAGGACATTGCCCAGGGTGAGGGCGATCTGACCCGGCAACTGCCCGTCAACAGTCAGGATGAGCTGGGAGAGCTTTCCACATGGTTTAACACCTTTTTGGGCAATCTTCAGCAGATCGTCAAGGATATTGCCGACAATTCAGGCCAGGTTGGGAATTCGTCCGGCCAATTGCTGGATAGCGCCCAAAATCTTGCCAAAGAGGCCAAGGCATCTTCCCAGCGGTCTGATTCTGCGGCCAAGGGGTCGGAATCGGTGAACGCCAACATGAACGGTATTTCCCAGACCATGGGGACGACTATGGACAATACCACCATGGTGGCAGCAGCCACAGAGAGGAATGTTCAGAATTCTGTGTCACGGTTTCGGTTCCCGGATCTGCCTCAGCGCCAGCGGAAGTAAAAGTCAGGTCCGAGAATGGGCCTTCAATCAGCCACGTCGGAGGAGTTGACTTTTGCTGGAGTGGAGTTCCTGGAACCATCTTTTCCATCTGTAAATAAATCCCTATCAAATTCCCAGCTCTTTATCCAGCCGGCCTTCAAAGAAAATTGCCAACTGGGAAATTGTCAGTGACCAATTTTGAATCGGCATTGTCCATTTTTTACTGGCGTTCTGGATCCCCATGTAAAGCAGCTTTAACAGGCTGTCCTGGTTCGGGAATGATCCCTTTGTTTTGGTCAGTTTTCGAAACTGTCGATGCACAGCCTCAATGGTATTTGTGGTGTATATTATCCGTCGAATCTCTTCTGGATATTTAAAGAAATGACTGAGGCGTTCCCAGTTGTTCCGCCAGGATTTTATCACAATCGGGTATTTGTCATTCCATTTATTTTCCAAGATATCCAGTTCTTCTTCGGCCAGATCCTTATTGACCGCTTTATAAACACGTTTTAGATCTGTCATAAATTCCTTTTTATTTTTGGAACCAACGTATTTCAATGAATTTCGGATCTGGTGGACTACGCAGAGTTGAACTTCTGTGTCCGGGAATATGGTCTCAATGGCCTCGGGAAAACCTTTTAGACCATCAACACAGGCAATCAGGATATCTTTTACCCCTCGGTTTGAAAGGTCTGTTAACACCTGCAGCCAGAAGTTCGCACCCTCATTCTCGGATATGTACAGCCCAAGAACCTCTTTGCGGCCCTCGATATTCACCCCAAGAATTGTGTAAACGGCTTTGCTGCCGACCTTTCCGTTTTCTCGTACTTTATAATGTATGGCATCAAGCCATACGATTGGGTACACATTTTCCAACGGCCTGGCTTGCCATTCTTTGACGGTATGGATGATTTTATCGGTAATGGTGCTCAGAGTGGCATTTGAAATCTCAAGTCCATAGATTTCCTGTAAATGGGAAGCCATATCATTATAACTCATGCCCAGGCCGTAAAGGGCTATTATCTTTCTTTCAATTTCATCGCTGAGCGTTGTCTGATGTTTTTTGACGATCTGTGGAGAGAAGGTTCCGGCCCTGTCACGCGGGGTTTCCAGCTCAAATTTACCATCCAGGGATTTAATGGTCTTTTTGCTTTTTCCATTACGGCGGTTGGCAGAAACTTCCTGCCCGAGATGGGACTCCAACTCTCCTTCAAGAGCAGCTTCAGCAAGATTTTTGATTAATGATGTAAGGACGCCGCCCTCACCTGTGAAGGGTTTACCTTCCTGGATGCCTTTAAGGGCTTTTTGAAAATCAAATTCGGTGTTTTCTTCGGTCATGTCAGTTCTCCTTATTTAGCTGAGTATATCAGCTTTCATTCAACTGACACAGAATTTTGAACGCCCTCGCCACAGAGGAGATGACCGCCACCATCAACGAGATTGCCAAAAACTCTGAAAAGGCCAGGGAAATTACCACAAGTGCCGTGACCCAGTCCGCTACCGTGTCTGAACGAATGGAGGAACTTCGGTCGGCTGCCCAGACCATTGGTGCGGTAACCGAAACCATTAATGATATTTCAGAACAGACCAATCTGCTGGCCCTGAATGCTACCATTGAGGCGGCCCGGGCCGGAGAGGCCGGCAAGGGATTTGCCGTGGTGGCAAACGAGATCAAAGATCTGGCCAACCAGACAGCCAATGCGACAGCAGACATCAAAGAAAAGATCGGCGGTGTCCAGGATACCACGGTCAACACCGCAGAAGAAATCAAGTCCATTTCAGGGATTATTTCAGATATCAATGATATTATTTCCACCATTGCAGCCGCCATCCAGGAACAGTCTGCTGCCACAGGGGAAATTTCCAACAATGTCAACGAGAGTTCCCAGGGCATTGAACAGGTGACCCAGTCCATTGTTGAAGGGGTTGAGATGCTTCAGGAAATCAATGAACAAATCGGTCAAGTCAATACCTCTTCTGACCGGATTTCAGGAGACAGCCATAAGGTGGCGTCCAATGCAGAAGAGCTTCAGCGTATGGCTGCTGAGCTCAACAGCATTGTGGGAAAATTTAAATACTAATTTTGATAAAGGTATAAAAGGCGTGCTGAAAAATCTTTTGGCACGCCTTTTATCTTTTGGATATTGGCTCAGTCAGTTGAAAAATCAATTTCACATTCATCGTTGAGGTGAACCCTGAAAAAATAAATTCCCAAGCCTGCCACGGGTATTGCTGCAATAAACCCGAAAATGGGCAGCAGGGTCAGGCCGATGATCACAAGCCCCATGGCTGCGCCGAGCATGATAATTCCAAGACCGAATTTTGATATTTGTTGAGGGATACATTGATTTTTTGACATGATGCCTCCTTATTTTAATTTTGTATCAAGGCAAAAGATAGCCTTTCCTAATAAAATAAGTAAGAAAATCCAAATGGCAATATTTTTTTTACCATTTAGAGCTTTTTTATGAATTCAAAAGTTCAATTGGCATAGGCAACAGGAAATTGCCTGATGAAGAAAACGGCTTGATGGAAGATCTTTTGGAAAACCAATGTTTTTTTATTGACCGGGCCGAGTCTCAAGTATTTTTGCCGCATCCTTGATCCGGGTCTGGCTGACCAGGGTTTGGGCATAGGTTCGGGCCTGATCCATGGTCATGGACATGATGGTCTTCTGGACCTTTGGCAGAAATTTGGGATTCACGCTCAGGGTTTTAATTCCCATTCCCACAAGAAAGGGGATGTGTTTGGGGTCGTGGGCCATTTCTCCACACACGGAAAGATCAATGCCCTGGGCCTGGGCGGCCCTGGCAACGGTTTGGATGCCTTTGTTTACGGCTGGGTGAAAGGGGATATAGTGGTCTGCAACCAACTTGTTGGTCCGGTCCGCCCCCACCATATATAGCAATGCCGATAATTATTTATACATCATGATAATTTCATCAATCGTTTCGTTTTCATTGTATTCACGGATGGTTTTTAGGGCCGAAAAATCGTGTTCAATCGGATTGAGATCCGGTGAATACGGGGGCAAAAACAAAAGAGCTGCACCAGTTCTTTCGATCAAATATTTGGTTTCTTCGCCCTTGTGGAAGGATGCGTTATCCATCACAACGACATGATTATCGTTCAGATGTGGACTCAACTGGTGTTCGATCCAAGCATTAAAGATATCCGCATTGCATGTTCCCTGAAACAAAAATGGTTCTTCAAAACTATGTTCGATGCGGGCAGCAATCAAAGACGTTCGAGGGTGCTTTGTTCCTGCAATCAAACCATGAACACGCTGCCCTTTGAGAGCATATCCATAGCGACGGGTTGTATAAGGCGAAAAGCCGCTTTCATCAACATAAACAAACGTTTTGCAACGACGTACATAACGTTCACCGGGAATGTTCAGAATTCTGTGTCACGGTTTCGGTTCCCGGATCTGCCTCAGCGCCAGCGGAAGTAAAAGTCAGGTCCGAGAATGGGTCTTCAATCAGCCACGTCGGAGGAGTTGACTTTTGCTGGAGTGGAGTTCCTGGAACCATCTTTTCCATCTGTAAATAAATCCCTATCAAATTCCCAGCTCTTTATCCAGCCGGCCTTCAAAGAAAATTGCCAACTGGGAAATTGTCAGTGACCAATTTTGAATCGGCATTGTCCATTTTTTACTGGCGTTCTGGATCCCCATGTAAAGCAGCTTTAACAGGCTGTCCTGGTTCGGGAATGATCCCTTTGTTTTGGTCAGTTTTCGAAACTGTCGATGCACAGCCTCAATGGTATTTGTGGTGTATATTATCCGTCGAATCTCTTCTGGATATTTAAAGAAATGACTGAGGCGTTCCCAGTTGTTCCGCCAGGATTTTATCACAATCGGGTATTTGTCATTCCATTTATTTTCCAAGATATCCAGTTCTTCTTCGGCCAGATCCTTATTGACCGCTTTATAAACACGTTTTAGATCTGCCATAAATTCCTTTTTATTTTTGGAACCAACGTATTTCAATGAATTTCGGATCTGGTGGACTACGCAGAGTTGAACTTCTGTGTCCGGGAATATGGTCTCAATGGCCTCGGGAAAACCTTTTAGACCATCAACACAGGCAATCAGGATATCTTTTACCCCTCGGTTTGAAAGGTCTGTTAACACCTGCAGCCAGAAGTTCGCACCCTCATTCTCGGATATGTACAGCCCAAGAACCTCTTTGCGGCCCTCGATATTCACCCCAAGAATTGTGTAAACGGCTTTGCTGCCGACCTTTCCGTTTTCTCGTACTTTATAATGTATGGCATCAAGCCATACGATTGGGTACACATTTTCCAACGGCCTGGCCTGCCATTCTTTGACGGTATGGATGATTTTATCGGTAATGGTGCTCAGAGTGGCATTTGAAATCTCAAGTCCATAGATTTCCTGTAAATGGGAAGCCATATCATTATAACTCATGCCCAGGCCGTAAAGGGCTATTATCTTTCTTTCAATTTCATCGCTGAGCGTTGTCTGATGTTTTTTGACGATCTGTGGAGAGAAGGTTCCGGCCCTGTCACGCGGGGTTTCCAGCTCAAATTTACCATCCAGGGATTTAATGGTCTTTTTGCTTTTTCCATTACGGCGGTTGGCAGAAACTTCCTGCCCGAGATGGGACTCCAACTCTCCTTCAAGAGCAGCTTCAGCAAGATTTTTGATTAATGATGTAAGGACGCCGCCCTTACCTGTGAAGGGTTTACCTTCCTGGATGCCTTTAAGGGCTTTTTGAAAATCAAATTCGGTGTTTTCTTCGGTCATGTCAGTTCTCCTTATTTAGCTGAGTATATCAGCTTTCATTCAACTGACACAGAATTTTGAACGCCCTCCGTTCACGAAGACGAAGATATGCATTTCTTTTGCTGTCGCTTCGCTCCCTGTATCCCGTCATCTTTTTTTTCGAGTGATTCCGAGTTGTTTCATATTATACCAGATACAGGCACGGGATACTCCGAAATGCTGCGCCCTTTCCGATTGTGTCATGTCATCATTTGTCTCCACATGGAGGCGCAAAGCTTCCAGATCCAAACTTCGTGGTCCTTTTGGACCGGGTTTCTTGTATGACAAACCATCTTCGGCAGACGTCCAGTTATGAACACTTCCACGGGATACATTAAACTGACTGGCAGCTTCCGTCTTGCTTCCTCCATTTTCTACAAAATCTATAACGCGTTTGCGTAAATCTGATGAATATCTCATGGGGAAAATATAAGTTGTATAAATCCTTGTTCAAGTAATTGTTTACTCTGCTATACTGGATAAAATCATTGGTGCCGATGGCAAAAAAATCAGCTAGCCTGGCAAATTCGTCAATGGTGCTCAATACAGAGGGCAGTTCGATCATCATGCCGATTTTAATATTGGGGTTATGGGGTATTTGTTCTTGGGAAAGATCCTTGGCACAGTCCTCAACCACCTGGTTTGCCTCCAGGAATTCATCAATGGAAGAGATCAAGGGGAACATAAGGCGGATGTTGTTTTGGTCATAGGCCGCCCGTAATATGGCCCTGATCTGGGCTTGAAAAATGTCTTTGTGCTTAAGGGTAAACCGGATGGACCGCAGCCCCAATACCGGGTTGGCCTCCCGGGAAAAATCGGCATAGCTCAAGGTTTTTTCGCCGCCGGCATCCAGGGTTCTGACCGTAATGATTTCTTTGTCCCGGGTCTGGTCAAAGAGTTGTTTGTAGATCAGGTATTGTTCATCTTCCGAAGGAAAGCTTGACCGGATCAAAAAGGGAAATTCAGTCCTGTAAAGCCCGACGCCCTGGGCTTTGAGTTCATTGGCCAGGCGGATTTCACTGAGCAGGTTGATATTGGCTAACAGCCTGATTTGATGGCCGTCCCGGGTAAAGGTGGACCCTTGCATCTCATGATGGGTCTGGCGTTCGGCCTCTTTTTTGTTTTTGAACAGGGAAAGGGTATCTGAGTCCGGGTTGATAAAAATGTTTCCCTGGCCTGCATCCAGGAGTAATCGGGTGGTTTCAGGCAGGTCCAAAAGACGCGGGTCGTCTGCAATGATCAAAGGGATGCCAAGGGACCTGGATAAGATGGTTACATGGGAGGTGACCCCGCCGCCGACCAGAACAAACCCCTGGATGCCGTCGGCCACAAGTTTGAGGATGTCCGAAGGGTAAAGATCTTCAGCAACGGCAATACTGCCTTTACCGGGCAGGTTGCTGGTGTGCAGCGCCTTGAGGTTGGATAAAAGCCGTATGCTTAAATCTTCCACATCCACCGCTTTTTCTTTAAGATAGGCATTGGGGCTTGATGCAAATATTTCTATATATTTTCGGGACAGGTTTTGAATGGCCTTAACCGGGGAGACCCCACGGGCCACCTGGGATTCCATTTTACCCGTGAAATTTTTATCCTTGAGCATCATGAAATGGGCAGTGAAAATCAAGGATGCGCTTTCAGGAAGGCTTTGTGCAAATTTTTCCTGAAGGGCTTTTAACTCTTCCATGGTTTTTTCCATGGCAGCCTTGAAATCCGTCATGGTATAGGCCGTTCCCGAGAGATCCGGTTCATAAATGAGATTTTTCCGGTTCTGGCGTGAGGGCCTGATCGTTCCTGTGGCAGATCCTGAACTGTCTGATTTGCCTTTGATATAAGGTCGGCAGGCTGGAACAGGCGATTGGGTGTCTGGGCTCCGGGTGCTCCAAAGAGAGGGTCATGAGTAGCCTTGCATTTTCAATGGCCCCTGCCAGCTGGGTGACAACTGTTTTTAATGCCCGTTCATCAAACAGGGTAAAATGATCAATCTCTTTGTGCTGAACCGCCAGCACCCCGATTCGCATTTTGCCTCTGCAAATGGGGATACACAAGAAAGAGTTAAAGGGATCTTCATTTGCATTGTCAAAATATTTAAAGCCTACGCTTTTCCGGGTATTGCCTTCCCTGAGAATGCGGTCTTCTGAAAAACATTTACCCACAAGCCCTTCACTGGGTTTCATTCTGATCTGGTTCACGGCCCCGGGGTTCAGGCCCTGGGTGGCTTTGAGCACCAGTTCGCCTGTTTGGGCCTCAAAAAGATAAATGGAGCTTACATGGGATTTAAGGTGTTTGGCCACAAGGGCTGTGGTGCTGGCCAAAAAGGTTTCAATGTCAGAATTCCCGGTGAGGATGGCGGTCAGCTCCCCTAAATCACACAACAGGTTTAAATGATCCTCTTCTCTTATGTTCATCTGATCTTTTCTTGTCCTTAAAATCTATCCCGGGATTATCCCAAGGATGAAGATTTAGTCTAATTGGAATTGGATGAAGATTCAACCATAAAAAGTTAGGGAAAAGGAACTGTACCGGGTGAAATGGATGTCAATCTTCAAAAAAAAAGGGCTGTTGGAAAAATTCCAACAGCCCTAAAAAAGGAAAGCTGATTCGTTTTTTTATTCAGCCAAATGCTTAGCTCGGGAACATATTGTCCTCAATGTCCACGGCCACGGCACTGGTGTTCATCAATGCGGCAAACCGGCCCAGGGTAATGGGCAGTTGTGTTTCCACATAAAAATCAAGGGATTTTAAAATACCCTGGTAAAAGGGTTTGTCTTTCTTTTTGGCTTTTTCAAGTTTTTGGGTCGCAATCACCGCCCGCCAGAGCAGCATCCATGCCATGGTGGTGTCGCCTGTTGCATCCTGAAATGGATGGGCATTGGCAAAGGCTGAAAGCACTTTCTCGCTCATGGCAGTCTGACCCATATGGATGGCCACTTCGCCGAGTTTGTTCATCACCTCTTCAACCTTTACTGCGGCTTTTTCAAGTTCGGGAATGGCCTTGGCCTGGGCAACGGTTTTCTGCATTTCACCAAACAGATCCATGATGGGTTTGCCCTTGTTCATGCCCAGTTTACGGCCTAGAAGGTCCATGGCCTGGATGCCGTTGGTCCCTTCGTAGATCAAAGTGATTCTGCAGTCGCGCAGGAGCTGGGCCATGGGGTATTCTTCAATGAACCCGTACCCGCCGTATACCTGCATGCCCTGGGAGCAGACCTCAAAAGACCTGTCTGTTACATAGCCCTTGGCAATGGGGGTGAGGACTTCTACAAATCCCTGGTATTTTGCCTTTTCTTCATCTGTTTTGGCAAATTTGGCCATGTCAGAGCAATAGTGGACAAAGTAGAGAAGGGTTCGCATGCCTTCCACATTGACTTTCATCATCATGAGCTGACGCCTGACATCGGGGTGGCGGAAAATGGATACCCCTTCGGCATCCGGGTTCATGATCTCCATGAGATCTCTTCCCTGGATACGGTTTCTGGCATAGTCAAGGGCATACATGTATGCGGTGGTAGCACAGGCAAATCCCTGGAATCCGACCAGAAGGCGGGCGGCATTCATCATCAGGAACATGGCTTTCATGCCCTTGTTTTCTTCGCCTAGAAGGGTGCCCACGCAATTTCCCTTTGAGCCCAGGGACAAAGAACAGGTGGAGTTGCCGTGGATGCCCATTTTGTGTTCAATGCCGGTGCAGATCACATCGTTGAACTCCCCTAAAGACCCGTCATCGTTGACCAGGAATTTGGGAACCAGGAACAGGGAAATTCCCTTGGTCCCGGCAGGGGCCCCTTCAATACGGGCCAGAACCGGATGGATGATATTTTCAGCAAGATCATGCTCCCCGCCGGAGATGAATATTTTTTCACCCACAATATTATAGGTGCCGTCCCCGTTGGGGATGGCTTTGGTGGTCAACGCACCCACATCAGAGCCTGCGCCCGGTTCCGTCAGGAGCATGGTGCCGCACCATTTTCCGGTGTACATGTTTTTAAGGTAGATGTCTTTTTGTTCCTGGGTACCAAAATGTTCCACCAAATGGCCTGCACCCTGGGTAAGACCGGGATACATCATAAACGGATAGTTGGCGCCGTTGAAATACTCTGCAGCAGCAGATGCAACGGTTCTGGGCATTCCCTGTCCGCCCCATTCAGGATCTTCGGTGGGGGCCAGCCATTCGCCCTCATTAAAAAGTTCAAACAGCCGTTTAAAGGATGCCGGTGTGGTAACTTCGCCGTTTTCAAGTACGCAGCCCTGTTCGTCGCCTTCTTTGGATGCGGGCAGCAGTTCTTTGACAGCAAAATTTCTGGCTTCTGAAATCACCATATCAATGGTCTTTTTGTTGAAATCAGCAAAATCTTCATTCAGATCTGCCAGGGTTTCAGCCTGGAGCAGTTCATGGAGAACAAACTCAATGTCCCGTCGATCAGAAATTACCTGTGCCATTTTTTCTCCTGGTGTATCGGTTCGTTTAAATACATATTCAGATGAATCATAACAATGAATTCATTCTCATTTTTTTTGTCCGGGTATAATCAGGACAACCGGGCTGGAATGCCATGGGATAAATTAGGATATTTTTTAATAAAAGCAGAAACTTGTATTTTGTGCCCACTGTCGACTTCTCCTGATTATATTCATACATTCATAATGAATACTAATTCATTGCAGTAGTGTCCGGTTAGGTTGTTGCATATAAAAAGCATCTAAAATCATTGAAAAAACAGTCTGTTTTGTGTTGACAAATGTGCGTAAAAATTTTTGTGCGCCTTGAAAATTTAACTCAAGGAGCTCAAATGACGCACATCTCAGTCCCTAAAAAACAACTACGGTCCCTGAACTTTGACAATTTCAGGTGCCCTCTGATAAAGTCACTTTCAAAAGCACCGGAATTACAATCTCGAGGAGACCGCCCTTTAAAAATGACATTCGAAGACCAGATAAATGCTTTGGTTTATTTCCATCTTCAGGAGCACAAGTCTGCCCGACATTTAATTCAGGATCTCAAGGAGAATGTTTTTGCTAAAGAAAATATTGCGCCAGACGGTGGTATCAGCCGTAGTAGTTTCTGTGAAGCCATCAATCACAGGGGACTCGAACAACTGCAATTTATCTTTGAGGATCTTTATAAACAGGCTCTTGAGTGTCATCCGGGTGAACACGCCGAGTTAGGAGAGTTGGTTTCCATTGACGGTAGTCTCATAAATGCAGTCCTTTCAATGCACTGGGCGAACTACAGAAAAGGAAGTAAAAAAGCCAAAGTACATTGCGGATTTGACATTAATCACGGAATCCCAAACAAAATCTTTTTGACTGAAGGCAACGGCGCTGAACGCACTTTTGTTCCCAAAATACTTTCCAAGGGGCAAACAGGTGTTATGGATCGTGGATATCAATCCCATAAAGAATTTGACCTGCTTCAGGAGCAAGGCAAACATTTTGTCTGCCGTATAAAAACCAGGACAACAAGAACAATTATTGATAACCACGAGACCCCTTCCGACAGCTACATTTTTTATGATGCACTGGTTAAACTTGGTACTCCGAATCAAAACCAGACGAAAAGGCCTGTTCGGGTTGTTGGCTATAAAATTGCTGGCGTCAAATACTATGTGGCAACTGACAGGCATGATTTAACAGCGGAACAAATAGCAACAATTTATAAACTCCGGTGGACCATTGAGGATTTTTTCAAATGGTGGAAAGAACATCTGAAGGTATATCATCTCATTGCCCGCAGTGAATACGGCCTTATGGTTCAGATTCTTGGCGGCCTTATCACTTACCTGTTACTGGCAATCCATTGCCAAAAACAGTTTAATGAAAAGGTCACGATCAAAAGAGTTCGGCAGCTGCGAACCGCCATTCTAAATGACCTGTTTGGCTGCGAGGAGCAGGGCTCTCATAGTTCAAACAGGGACAATATTGTCAAAGATCAAAAAATTATTGAGCAAGCAAAAACCTAACCGGACATCACTGAATTCATTGCACTAAATCTGTCTATAGTCAATGATTTTTTTACAAACAATTGATTAGTTGGTATAATCATGTTTATGGAAAAAATTTTAATTTCAGCCTGCCTTTTAGGCGCCCCTGTCAGATATGATGGCGCCTCCAAACCCTTTGACCATCCTTTGATTCAAAAATGGAAAAATCAGGGGCGGCTTGTCCCTTTTTGTCCGGAAGTTGCCGGGGGACTGCCCACACCCAGGCCGCCGGCTGAGATTTTCAGAGCCACGGCCGAAGATTTTTCCTTGTCCCGGGCAAAAGTTTTAACCCGGAAAACAGAGGTGACCCAGGCCTTTGTCCGAGGGGCCCGGGCTGCCCTTGACCTTGCCCTGGCCCGGGAAATTCAACTGGCCCTGCTCAAAGAAAAAAGCCCCTCCTGCGGCAGTTCATTTGTCTATGATGGTAGCTTTTCAGGCAGACGGGTCCCTGGTATGGGAATTACCACTGCATTATTAAGAGAATATAAGATCCACGTTTTTTCGGAAAACCAAATTGAAGACCTCTGTTTTTTGTTAAAATAGAAATTAGCCCCCCCTCTTTTTTTGTTAGTTCATATTATTTAAACATATAGTAAGACCAGACCGTTAAAAAGAGCGGATCCGTTGTTTTTAACATGTTGATTTAACTTTAAATTGGAGGATAGAATGAAAAAAAATATTTTAATGATGCTCAGTCTTTTTCTGGTGCTGTCATTCACAGTCTCTGCCGGTGCAAAAACCTTTAAAATCGGCCTGGATGCCGATCCTGTATCCCTGGATATCCAGGTTCAGCTTTCAGGCGGCATGCTTCAGCTCTCTCATTGGGTTGCCGATCCCCTGGTCCGCTGGACCCAGGAATTGACGTTTGAACCCCGTCTGGCCACTAAATGGGAACGTACAGACGAACTGACCATGCGGTTTTACCTCAGAAAAGGCGTGAAATTCCATTCCGGAAATACCTTTTCAGCCAAAGATGTGAAATGGTCCTTTGACCGCATGAAAAAAAGTGTGGATTTCAAAGGTCTGCTGGAACCCTTTGACGGCTGTTATATAGTTGATGACTATACTGTCGACATCAAAACCAAAAAACCCTATGCCCTTTTGTTGAACATGGCCACCTATTTCTTTGCCATGGATTCCGAGTTTTACACTGGAAAAGATGAAAACGGTCAGCCCAAGGATCTGCTTTTGAAAATCGGGGAATCCTTTGCCCTGAACAACGTATCCTGCACAGGCCCCTTTAAGGTGACCAAACGTGAACACAACGTGGTTCTTGAAATGGAAAGATTTAAAGACTACTGGGATACTAAATCCCCAGGTAATGTCGATACAATTATCCTTACCCCCATTAAAGAGAATGCCACCCGCGTCGCAGCCCTTCTTTCCGGCGACGTAGACTTTATTTCTCCTGTACCTCCCCAGGATTTCAGAAGAATCGCTTCCGATGACAAAGTTAAACTGGTTGCCATTCCCGGCAGCCGTATCATCACCTTTCAGATGAACCAGAATCGTGTTGAAGCCTTCAAAGATGTTCGTGTGAGGCAGGCCATTGTTCATGCCGTCAACAATGCCGGTATCGTGAAAAAAATCATGAAAGGCACTGCCACGGTTGCAAGCCAGCAGGGCCCCAGAGGCTATGCCGGTTACAAGGCAAGCCTCAAACCTAGATATGACCTGGCCAAGGCCAAGGCTCTGATGAAAGAGGCCGGCTATGAAAAAGGTTTTGAAATTACCATGATGGCCCCCAACAACCGTTATGTTAATGATGCGAAAATTGCTGAAGCCACTGCACAGATGCTGGGTAAAATCGGCATTAAGGTAAATCTGAAAACCATGCCCAAGGCCCAGTACTGGAACGAATTTGATGCAAAAGCTGCCGACATGATGATGATCGGATGGCATTCAGACACAGAAGATTCAGCCAATTTTTCCGAGTTTTTGACCATGTGCGCGGATTCAGAAACCGGTATTGGACAGTATAACTCCGGTTATTGCAACCCCAAGGTTGATGAGCTTGTCATTGCTGCCAAATCCGAAACAAATCTGAAAAAAAGGGCTGCCATGCTCCAGGAAGTTGAGCAGATTCTTTATGACGATGCAGCCTTTGTTCCCTACCACTGGCAGAATCTTTCCTATGGTGCCAAAAAGAATGTCCGGGTTAAACCAGTGCTGAACGTAATGAACTTTCCTTACTTCGGCGACCTGGTCATCGAATAATTGTAACCCAATAATTTGTAATCAACCATACATCGTCCTCCCGGTCATTTTTCCGGGGGGACGATTCCTAAAATGAAAAGTTGAAAACATGTTTGCATTTATAGTAAGACGGATTATCCAGGCAGTACTGGTCATGCTTGTCATTGGTCTGGTGGGATTTTCCATAAAAGATCAGATCGGCGATCCGGTCAGGGACCTTGTGGGTGAACGGGTCACCCCGGCTGAACGGGCTAAGATTGCCGATCAAATGGGGCTGAACGATCCCTTTTTCACCCAGTATGCCCGGTTTGTTAAAAATGCGGTCACCAAAGGAGACCTGGGACGCTCTTTTCTTTATAACAAACCCAACCTTGAGGTGATTCTCCACCATGCACCCGCCACCATAGAGTTGGTGTTCGGCACGGCCTTGATCATTGTTTTCATCTCTTTGCCCCTGGGGGTTTATTGTGCGTTGCGGCCCAGGAGTATTTTATCCAGGTTCACCATGAGTTTTTCCACTCTTGGGGTCTCCATGCCGGTATATCTGACCGCCATCCTGCTGATTTTTCTCTTTGCCATTCACTGGCAGGTGCTTCCCTCCTACGGACGGGGGGAGACCATTGATCTTTTCAACAAGGGCTGGTGGACCACGGGGATGCTGACCATTGACGGACTCAAGCATCTTATTTTGCCCTGTGTATCTCTTTCCACTCTGATGCTTCCTTTGTTTATCTGCCTGATCCGGAGCGAGATTATGGAAGTGCTGGAAACCGAATATATCAAATATGCCTGGGCCAAAGGGCTTTCCCCTGCAAGGGTCTGGCTGATTCATGCCTTTAAAAATACCCTCTTGCCCGTGATTACCGTATTCGGGGTCCAGATCGGTATCATGTTTGCCTTTACCCTGCTGACGGAACTGGTATTCCAGTGGCCGGGCATGGGGTTTATGTTTTTGGAGGCCGTGCACCGGGCAGACATCTCTTTGCTCATTGCCTATCTTGTGGTGGTGGCAAGTCTGTTTGTATTTGTTAATACGGTTGTGGATTTTCTTTACGGGTTTATCAATCCCACCGTTAGAATTACAGGGACAAAATGAAAACAAAATTTGAAAGATTTAAAGACTCTTATTTCCTATACAGCTTTAAGCGGGACAAGGTGGCCATTTTCATGTCCGCTATTTTCCAGGTGGTATTCGGCCTGGGCAGTTTTGAGCGATTGGCCGTCCCGCTTTTGACTCTGATCATCGGGCTTTCCAACTGGCCCATGTTTGCCAGGACCATCAGAGCCTCGGTCATGGGCGAAAAAAACAAAGAATATGTGGAGGCGGCCCGGGTGATCGGACTTCCCAAATGGACCATCATGTTTCGCCATATTCTGCCCAACTCTCTGACATCGGTGATGGTTATCTCCACTATCCAGGTGGCCAACGCGGTGATGAGTGAAGCGGCTCTGTCTTTCTTGGGTCTGGGCATGCCCGTGACCAAGCCTTCTCTCGGTTCCCTTATCCGGGCCGGCCAGGAATACTTTTTCTCAGGGTCCTGGTGGATCACCATTTTTCCGGGTATCTGGCTGGTGGTATTTGTTCTGGTCATCAATTTGCTGGGGGACTGGCTCAGGGATGTACTCAACCCCAAACTCTACAAAGGATAGGAAGTTTACGATGTCTCATCTTTTAGAAGTTAACGACCTTGAAGTTAAATTTGCCTTAAGGTTTGGTGATATTACAGCCATTGACGGCGCCAGTTTCACCCTTGACAAGGGAGAGCGTTTAGGCCTTGTGGGAGAAAGCGGGGCCGGCAAATCCGTGACCGGTTTTTCCATCATTAATCTGATTTCAAAACCCGGCTTTATTTCCAGGGGGAGTATATTTTTTGAGGGCAAGCGGATTTCCGATTATAACGATGCCCAGATGCGAAGGATCCGGGGCAACCGTATTGCCATGATATTCCAGGATCCCATGATGACCCTGAATCCGGTATTTACCATCGGCTATCAGATGATAGAAACCCTTCAGGCCCATAGAAAATTGTCCAAAGCCCAGGCCCGGGCCATTGCCCTGGAAAAGCTTAGAAAAGTGCAGATTCCCTCTCCAGAGGAACGACTGGATAAATACCCCCATGAATTGTCCGGGGGAATGCGCCAGAGAATCATCATTGCCATTTCTCTATTGGCGGATCCTGCCATTATCATCGCGGACGAGCTCACAACGGCGTTGGATGTCACCATCCAGGCGGAAATAATGGACCTGCTTCAAGAGCTTTGTGAAACAGAACAGATGGGCTTGATTCTCATTACCCATGATTTGGGTGTGGTTTCCCAGGTGACCGAAAAAATTGCCGTGATGTATGCCGGGAAAATTATTGAATACGGCCCCACAGACCAGGTGGTCCATCATCCGGTTCATCCCTATACCCATGGGCTGATCGGTTCCATTCCAGGCTCCATTCCGCCGGGTGAGGATTTAAAGCAGATCCCGGGCATGATGCCCAACCTGACCTCCATCCCCAAGGGATGTGCCTTTAATCCCAGGTTTGAGTTGAGCCAGGAAATTTGTTCCCAGAAGGTGCCCCGGCTTGAAAACAAGGGCAATGGGATCATGGCGGCCTGCCACATGAAATAGGTTGCCCGTATGGCAAAAAAAATGCGGTTCATCAGAAAATCGCGTACCTGGACTGAGAAACATCACTGGGAAGGCAATAACACAGTAAGGATTTTTATGCTTGAAATGATGGTGTGAACATGATCATGTTCTAATTTTTTTGTGTTATTCGCACAAAATCGGAGAATGAATTAATGTCCACAAGCTTCATATACCATGCCTTTGGCCTTCGTGACTACTTTTATAAAACAACACGTTTCATCGGTGGAATAATCACTTTTGAACTCATACCAAAACCGGAGGCGGTAAAATGCCCGGAATGTAATTCCAGGTCCGTCACCAGGAAAGGGATTGTGACAAGAGATCTCAGAACAATACCGGTAGGTTCAAAACCCGTGATTCTCAGGACGGCTATCCAGAGAATTTGGTGTTCGTTCTGTCAATTTGTCCGGCAAATCAAACTATCCTTTGCCCAGGAGGGGAAAAGCTATACCCGGGCTTTTGAACGGTATGTCTTGGAGTTGTCTCAGTTCATGACAATCAAAGATATTGCCATCCATTTAAGGATCAGCTGGGATACGATAAAGCAGATCCAGAAAGAAGACCTGCTGAGGCGTTATCGAAATATCCCCCTTGAGAAAGTCCGGCAGATTGCCATAGATGAAATTTCCATAGGGAAAGGGCATAAATACTTGACCATCGTGATGGATCTGGAATCCGGTAGAATTCTGCACGTGGGAGAAGGAAAAGGTGGTGAAGCTTTGAAATCTTTTTGGACAAAAGTGAAAATATCGAAAGCAAAAATCAAAGCCGTCAGCATCGATATGTCCCCGGCATACTTGAGTGCTGTTATTGAAAATCTTTCTGGTTCAGCAATTGTCTTTGACAGATTTCATGTTGTTAAATTGTTCAATGAGAAACTGTCGGATTTCAGGCGAAAGCTCTACAACCTTCTTGCCAATACCGGGCAACAAAAACTTCTGAAGGGAGTCCGGTGGCTTTTGTTAAAAAATCCCGAAAACCTCAGTGATGACAAGAAGGAGGCCCAACGGTTAGAAGAAGCATTGAAAATAAATCAGCCGCTATTGGTAGTCTACTACATGAAAGAGGAACTCAGGCAAATATGGAATCAAAAGAAAAAAGAAACAGCTGAAAAGATAGTCAGCAATTGGATCAATCTGGCCAATATTTCCAAAATTCCAATGTTGATGAAATTTGCCAAGACCTTGGCTGTGCACAGGCAAAGAATCCTTTCATACTATGATTACAGGATATCTACAGGTCCTTTAGAAGGGACAAATAACAAGATAAAAACCATGAAACGGAAAGCTTATGGATACAGGGATTCGGAGTTTTTCAGGTTGAAACTTTTGGACCTTCACAATAAAAGGTACGCATTAATCGGATGAACCAAAAATGCCATCTAAATATGAGCAGTAAAGCACGAGCCGCTCCCCGGGAGCAGCTCTTCAGGAATGAAGGATATAAAATGAACAAAGAAAAACATCTGGTGACCATCGATAATGTGGTCAAGCATTTTGATATTTCAGGCGGCCTTTTGGACCAGCTCTCCTTTAAGGGGGGAATGCCTGTTCTTGAAAAGACCACGGTCAAAGCAGTGAATAATGTCTCCTTGTTTGTGAACAAAGGGGAGACCCTGAGCGTGGTCGGCGAGAGCGGATGCGGAAAATCCACCCTTGCACGGGTGGTCATGGGGCTGTATCCGCCCAATTCCGGAAAAGTATACTTTGACGGGGAGCGCATCGACAATCTCAACCATGGTCAATGGATGCCCTTTCGGAAAAAAATGCAGATGATTTTTCAGGATCCATACGCCTCTCTTAATCCAAGGAAGACCGTCCGCCAGACCCTGGAAGAGCCTTTAAGATTCCACAATCCCAAGATGACCGGGGCCGAAGCCGCTGACAAGGTGGCTGACGTCATGGAAAAGGTGGGAGTGGATCCGGCCTGGATCGCACGCTATCCCCATGAATTTTCAGGGGGCCAGCGCCAGCGGATTTCCATTGCAAGAGGATTGATTCTGGACCCCAAGTTTATTGTGGCGGATGAGCTCGTCTCTGCCCTGGATGTCTCCATCCAGGCCCAGATTTTGAACCTGCTCATGGAACTTCGAGAAGAGATGGATCTGACCTATTTGTTCATCACCCATGATTTATCCGTGGTTCATCATATCTCAAGCCGGGTGGCCGTGCTTTACCTTGGCACCCTGTGCGAACTTGCCTCGGCCCATGACCTTTTTTATGAGCCGCGCCATCCCTATACAAGGGCTTTGCTTTCGGCCATTCCCAAGGTCGGGGAAAAAAAGGCCAAATATATCAAGCTCAAAGGGGAGGTGCCCACCCCTGTGAATTTACCGACAGGCTGTGTTTTTAACGGCCGGTGCGTGTATGCAGATGAGCGTTGCAGAACCGAGGTGCCCGCATTGCGGGCGCTTGACAGCGGAGGTTTTGTGGCCTGCCACGGGGTTGAAGAAGGACGGGTCATGGACTGATCCGGCCGGATTTTTTAAAGATTTAAATTCCCTGCGGCCTGTCAAGGTGCCCCAGGGAATTTTATATTTTGGCCTGGATATGGTTTTTTTCTAAACCGTTTCGTATGGCATTTGCCAGGGTCTGCCTGACTACGGGTTTTGTGAGAACATCATGGATGCCGGCGGGGGTTAGTTTCTTCCGGCTGATATTTTCACTATATCCTGTGCAGAGTATCATCGGCAGCTTTGGTTTGATGGCCAAAGGGCGTTCAAAATTCTGTGTCAGTTGAATGAAAGCTGATATACTCAGCTAAATAAGGAGAACTGACATGACCGAAGAAAACACCGAATTTGATTTTCAAAAAGCCCTTAAAGGCATCCAGGAAGGTAAACCCTTCACAGGTAAGGGCGGCGTCCTTACATCATTAATCAAAAATCTTGCTGAAGCTGCTCTTGAAGGAGAGTTGGAGTCCCATCTCGGGCAGGAAGTTTCTGCCAACCGCCGTAATGGAAAAAGCAAAAAGACCATTAAATCCCTGGATGGTAAATTTGAGCTAAAAACCCCGCGTGACAGGGCCGGAACCTTCTCTCCACAGATCGTCAAAAAACATCAGACAACGCTCAGCGATGAAATTGAAAGAAAGATAATAGCCCTTTACGGCCTGGGCATGAGTTATAATGATATGGCTTCCCATTTACAGGAAATCTATGGACTTGAGATTTCAAATGCCACTCTGAGCACCATTACCGATAAAATCATTCATACCGTCAAAGAATGGCAGGCCAGGCCGTTGGAAAATGTGTACCCAATCGTATGGCTTGATGCCATACATTATAAAGTACGAGAAAACGGAAAGGTCAGCAGCAAAGCCGTTTACACAATTCTTGGGGTGAATATCGAGGGCCGCAAAGAGGTTCTTGGGCTGTACATATCCGAGAATGAGGGTGCGAACTTCTGGCTGCAGGTGTTAACAGACCTTTCAAACCGAGGGGTAAAAGATATCCTGATTGCCTGTGTTGATGGTCTAAAAGGTTTTCCCGAGGCCATTGAGACCATATTCCCGGACACAGAAGTTCAAGTCTGCGTAGTCCACCAGATCCGAAATTCATTGAAATACGTTGGTTCCAAAAATAAAAAGGAATTTATGGCAGATCTAAAACGTGTTTATAAAGCGGTCAATAAGGATCTGGCCGAAGAAGAACTGGATATCTTGGAAAATAAATGGAATGACAAATACCCGATTGTGATAAAATCCTGGCGGAACAACTGGGAACGCCTCAGTCATTTCTTTAAATATCCAGAAGAGATTCGACGGATAATATACACCACAAATACCATTGAGGCTGTGCATCGACAGTTTCGAAAACTGACCAAAACAAAGGGATCATTCCCGAACCAGGACAGCCTGTTAAAGCTGCTTTACATGGGGATCCAGAACGCCAGTAAAAAATGGACAATGCCGATTCAAAATTGGTCACTGACAATTTCCCAGTTGGCAATTTTCTTTGAAGGCCGGCTGGATAAAGAGCTGGGAATTTGATAGGGATTTATTTACAGATGGAAAAGATGGTTCCAGGAACTCCACTCCAGCAAAAGTCAACTCCTCCGACGTGGCTGATTGAAGGCCCATTCTCGGACCTGACTTTTACTTCCGCTGGCGCTGAGGCAGATCCGGGAACCGAAACCGTGACACAGAATTCTGAACATTCCCGATGGCCACAACCTTTTTGGCAAACTCAACCCCGTTCATTTCAGGCATGGAAAAATCCGTGATAATCAGGTCAATGTGGTTGGCTTTTACGTATGCCAACGCTTTGTGAGGCGAGCAAAAGGGTTTTACCTGGTAGCCTGTGGCGGTGAGCGCTTTTTCCATCATTTGGGTCAGGGCGATTTCATCGTCGAGAACCAGAATGGTTTCATTCTTTCCCAAAGGCGTGGGGTCCGGAATTATGCTTTTTGTAATTTTTTTGTCGGTCTGGGGCAGGAGGACAACAAAGGTGGCGCCACGGCCTTGTTCGCTGTACGCCCGGATGCTGCCCCGGTATTGTTTGACAATACCGTGAACAACCGACAGCCCCATTCCCGAGCCCTGGTCAACCGCCTTGGTCGTGAAAAAAGGATCAAATATTTTTTCCATGACCTGGGGGCTCATGCCCTGGCCCGTATCGCTGATGGACAGCCTGATATAGGGGCCTGGAGCAAGACTTTTCTTGGGGGCATCCAAAAAAAGATCATCCAGAATAATGTTCAAGGTCCCGGTATGGTCTGCCATGGCCTGGACCGAATTGGTGCATAAATTGATGATGATCCGATGTATCTGGGTGGGGTCGGCAATCACCTTGGCTTCAGATTTCAGCTGGGTTGTGATGGTCACGCTTGCCGGAATGGATGCCTTGAGAAGATTTAAGGCCTCTTCCATGACCGGCCGGATTTTAATCGGACGGGCCATGGGCTCAGCCTGGCGGCTGAAGGTTAAAATCTGGGAGGTGAGTTCCTTGGCCCGCAGGGCCGCTTTGATCACCTGTGCCTGATTTTTAGTTCTTTCTTGGGGATCGGTATCCTCCATGGCCAGTTTGGTATACCCGATGACAGCCGAAAGAATATTGTTGAAATCATGGGCAATGCCGCCGGCCAGGGTGCCGATGGCTTCAAGTTTCTGCCGCTTGTTCAACTCTTTTTCCAGCCTGAGCTGTTGGGCCTGGGTTTTCAGGCGTTCGGCCATTTCTTTTTGAAGCCGGCTGTTGGCAAGGGACAATGCTTTGGTTCTTTTTTTTACCTTGTGGTCCAGGCTTTTGTTGATCTGGCTGACCTTGTCTTTTTCAAGGGCCAGTAAATGGCTGGACAAAAATCTGTACCGGCTGTTCACCTCCATGGTGTAGCCGGCCAGCATTCAGATGATCACGGCGGAAATGAAAAAAAGTTATTATTGATCAGAACAATGCTGGGGGTGTCCATCACCCAGATGGCTATGATTTCGTAAAACAGGACAATGGACCAGTAGCAGGCGCTTGCCCATAAAAAAGAGATGTTCAAAAAGGTGTGGATGGTAATGAAAACGAGAATAATTCCGGCATAATAGGAATAGGTGGCTGGCGGGTCTGCCAGGATAACCATCAGTTCAATGCCCAAGCCTCCGGTCAGGCAGATGAAAAAAAGACAGGGGTTGGCCCAGGTTTTAAATTCAGGCCTGAAAGAAAAGCCAAAGGTAAACAGCGCCAGAGGAATGACAATCAGATAACGGATGGCCCAGAAAATATTTTTTATATCCGGCATCATGACATAGTCCAGAATGCCGAATATACCGTAAAAGAAAATACCGACCAGGATGGCCAGCCTCACCCGGGACAATGACCCTTCAAAATGATAGGCCCGAAATTGGGGTTCCAGGTGTGCCCATTCATGGGAGAAGGCTAATGTAAAGGGGTTAAACAACAAAAATATTAGGTCCAGTCCAGGTTAATTTGTTTTGTGCATACTACCAGAATAATTGGGATGGGTAAAGTTTTCAAACCCTTTGGCCTGAAATTGAAATATCGGTATTTTACTTAGAAGAACAACAGGACCCAGATCAGAACCAATCCCCTTGCCAGCAGACTGAATCCCGTGGTCAGGGCACAGATGGCCGCCCCATGCTTAAACCCGTAGATGGCCGTATATCTGGGAAGGGTCCGTCTCAGACGGGTTATGGGGATCATCAGCAAGCCTCCGGCCAGCAGAGAAACAATCGCCTGATAAGCGGTCACGGCCTGCTGATTCATTAGATTGGACATAAAGGTAATTCCGATGGTCGGGCTGAATATATAGGTGGTGATTGGGCCGATGACAGCGGCCGGAAGGTCAAAGATCGATGTCAGGGGCGCAATCATGGATTCAAGCCGCACCAATACGCCTGAGTTCATCAGCAGTTGAATTAAAAAACTGATCATGGCCAGCATTGTGACCATGCGAATATACATTGTTTTACGGGCCACCCATGTCTGAGTTAATAATTGTTTTAAAGATCTGGGGTTACAATCCGCATCCATTGGGTCACATTCCAGATGGTCAAAGGCATCTTGGGGTTGAACGGTAGGGGTTAATCGGATGCGTCCCCATAAGATGACAAATCCGATTTTAAGGATACCGGTTAACCAGAAGACTGCAATATAAATCATGCACAGGCGAAACCCGAGCAGCGGAAGGACAATGGGCAGCTGAAAGGTCAGGGTCTCTTTAAAATGAAAGGGGACGGTATTCAAAACCCCGGTCAGTAAAAGTGCTTGATTTGATATTTTCTGATCCCCATGGAATTGAGCAGCCATTGTGTGGGCCGCAATCATGGAACCGATTGCAGCCAGAAAACTTAAAGCGCTCTCAGAGGGAAGGTTTGCAAGTTTGGCCACTGGCGTGCCAATGGGTTTAAGGTATTTCATCAAACCCAGCTGCATGAAAAATTCAATTCCGAAAAGGCTGATGAACATGACAAATCCCATGCGCAATACAAGGGAGATCGTGGATTCCAGTGATAATAAAAGCAGTTCCATAAACTCCTGTTTATGTCATTTGTAATAATTTTTACGACTAAATAATATAAGCCAGGTTCACCGATCTGCAAGGTGGGAAAAGAGATCTTACCAAGCCCAGGATATTTTTCTCAGTTGACAATGAAACTGATCAGGGCTAAGCTCAGTTTCATTGTCAACTGAGAGGGGGATTATTTTTCAAACCTTTGCATCGGAATCCATTGCCCGGCGTATTAATTTTTTGTTTAGAATGACCATGGGACATCTGCGTAGAGAGATGAAAAAACTCGGGGTGGGCACTGGGGATTATTCGTTTATGGCGATTTTGTTTTTAAAGGACGGCCTGAGCCAGGATGAGTTGTCCCGGCAGATCCGGGTGGATAAATCCTATACGGCCCGGGCCGTTGCCCGGCTGGAAAAAATGGGGCTGGTGGAACGGCGTCCCCATCCGGATGCCTACCGGGTTAAACAGGTTTTTTTGAGCCAGCAGGCCCGGGATATGCAGGCCCCTTTTGTACAGGTATTGATAAACTGGCACCAGGTTCTGGTCAAGGATATTGATCCAGATGACCTTAAGATCATTCAAACCGGGCTGGACAAGATGATGGAAAACGCCCAGGCAGATTTGAGTATGGAAGATCCAGACCCAATTTTTTAGGAAATGAATAATGAAAACCTTTAAACGCCTTGTCATTCTGGTTCCCGTCATTGTCGGGGTTGCCCTGTTCCTGGTGATGAAAATAAATAAAACCCAGCCGAACCGCCTTGAAAATAAAGAGCGGGTCCAGGCGGTAAGGGTGATGCCGCTGGAAAAAATGGCTGTGATCCCGAGAACCAAGGGCTACGGATATGTTCGGCCTGACCGTACCTGGCAGGCCATTGGCGAGGTCGGCGGGCAGATTGTCCAGATGGATGAAAACATTAAAAAAGGGTATTTCATAAAAAAGGGTGAGTTGCTCTTGAAAATCGATACCCGATCCTACGGCCTGGCAGAATCCAAAGGAGTGGCAGATGTCATGAATCTGGATGCCCGGCTCAAGGAATTGGAGCAGTCCCGGAAAAATACCCAACATCTTCTGGTCATAGAAAAAAAGGCCCTGGGACTTGGGGCCCAGGAACTGGAGCGAAAGCGTCAACTCTATGAAAAGCAATTCATTTCAGCTTCCGACCTTGAACAAGAAGAGACCCGTTTTCTGGCCCGCCAGACCTCGGTCAATAATTTGGAAAATATCCTCAAACTGATTCCGGCCCAGAAAAAGGCGTTGCTGGCCCAAAAACGGTCGGGAGAGTCTTCTGTGGCCGAACGGCGTCTGGATGTGGCCAAGACAGAAATCCGGGCCCCCTTTAACGGAAGAATTTCAAAGGTGAATGTCGAACGGTTTCAATTCGCCCCTGCCGGCAGTGTTTTACTGGAGGCGGAAAGTATCGACCGGGTGGAGATTCCGGTTCAGCTCAGTCCCCTTGAATTTTTTAAACTTCTTCCCCGGAATCATAACAAGGCATTTACCCGGATTCCGGATATCGAGACCATTCGCCGGGCCATCGGGATTTCAGCCAAGGTCAGGCTTCCCATGGCCGAGGACCTCATCATTGAGTGGGAAGGAATATTTTCCAGGACCGGAGAGGCCATAGATCCGGCCACGGGCACCCTGAGTTTCTTTGTTACGGTTGACAATCCCTATGCCGGTCTGATCCCGGGAAAACGGCCGCCCCTGGTCACCAATATGTATGTGGAAGTGGAAATGTCAGGCCGGTCCCTGGCCGACCGGTTTGTTCTGCCCAGAAGCGCGGTTCACGGCGGCCAAATCTATGTCTGCACACCCGAGAACCGGCTTGAGATCCGCAAAATTGAGCCTGAGTTTTCCATGGGGGATCTTAGCGTGCTGACCACGGGGGTGGTTGAGGGGGAGGCCCTGGTTCTTTCCGATCTGGTGCCTGCCGTGGCCGGGATGAAGCTTTTACCCAAACAGGACAAAGAGAGGGCAGAGCAGGTAAAATCCGTTGCATCCGGTTTTGAGTCCGGGGGGGCCCTTTGATATGAATGCATTCAAAGGCATGGTCACCTTTTTAAGCGGCCATCCCACGGCCGCCAACCTGCTCATGATCCTTTTTCTGGCCCTGGGGGCCATTAGTGCGGGGGATTTGAAACGGGAGACCTTTCCGGATTTTAGTGTGGATGCGGTGGCGGTTACGGCCCTGTATCCCGGGGCCACGGCCCAGGATGTGGAAGCGGCCGTCTGCCGGCGTATCGAAGACGCCGTGGATTCTGTCTCCAATATCTCCGAGGTTCAAAGCACGGCCATGGAAAATTCAGCCCGGGTGGTCATTGAGATGAAAGAAGAGGGGGATCCCATCCAGTTTCTCAATGATATCAAAACCGAGGTTGAGGCGGTGAGCGATTTTCCCCAGGAGTTGGAAGACCTGATCATCAAACAGATTAACAGGACGGATCAGGTGGTCTCCATTGCCGTAACAGGCCCCATGAGTCCGGTTCATCTCAAGTTTTTCTGCGAAAATCTCAAGGACAGACTCAAACGAATGGATTTGATTTCCCAGGTGGACCTGAAAGGGTTTTCAGATTCGGAATTTCTCATTGAAATTTCTTTTTATGATATGATGCGTCTGGGACTGTCCGTGTCGGATATTGAGGCTGCCGTGGCTGCCCAGAATATTGATCTGCCCGCCGGCAGCCTGGAAACCCGGGATTCGGATATTCTGATCCGGTTTACCGAAGAGAGGAAAAGTATTCCTGATCTGGGGGATCTGGTGGTGGTCTCTACCCAAACCGGGGCCGAGATCCGGCTGGCCGAGATTGCAAAAATTACCGACCGGTTCGAGGATGAGGAAGATAAAATTTTGTTCAACGGCAAACGTGCCGGGATTCTTCAGATCAACAAGACCAAGTCTGAAGATGCCCTGGACATAATGGACGCGGTGGCCGGTTTCCTTGAAAAAGAGCGGGCCCAGGCCCCTCCGGGCATGGCATTTGAACTGACCCAGAATGTATCCAAAATCGTCCGGGACCGGCTGGACATGCTGATCAAAAACGCATTCCAGGGATTGGTTCTGGTCTTTTTCGCCATGATTTTGTTTTTTCCTTTTAAATTTTCTTTCTGGGTGATTATGGGACTGCCGGTCTCCTTTGCCCTGACCTTTTTCTTTATGAAATTCATGAATTTGTCCCTGAATATGCTTTCCATGGTGGGCCTGCTCATCGGGGTGGGTATTCTCATGGATGATGCCATTGTGATTGCTGAAAATGTGGCGGCCAATCTGGAAAAGGGGATGAACGGGTTCAGAGCCACGGTGGACGGGATCACCCAGGTCGCCCCGGGGGTGTTTTCTTCTTTTCTGACCACCTGTTTTGTCTTTGGTGCCCTGGCCCTGAGCATGAAAGGGGATATCGGTAAAGTTTTGTATGTCATCCCGGTGATCTTGATTCTGGTCCTTTCCGTGAGTCTGGTGGAGGCGTTTTGCATTCTGCCCAACCACCTGGCCCATGCCTTGAAACATAACGGCAAGACCCTCAAGGCCAATCGGTTCAGGCAGGCCATTGACAAAATTTTAAATGTGACCAGGGAAAAATTGCTTGGCAGAGTGGTGGACCTGGCCATTGATTACAGGTATTTTTTTATTGGCCTGGTCTTGTTTGCCTTTATTTCCTCTTTGGCCATGATTGCCGGAGGGGTGCTCAAGGTCAGGGTATTTCCTGAAATCGACGGAGACGTTATTCAGGCAAGACTGTTATTCCCCCAAGGCTTGCCCCTGGAGAAAACCAGTTTTTATGTAGACCGGCTTTTGGACGCGGCTGAAAAAATTAATGGGGAATTAACCCCGGCCCAGCCGGGCAAGGTCCCTTTGATTGAACATACCAGCGTGCTGTTCAATACCAATGCAGATGCCAATGAAACCGGTCCCCATGTGGCCACGGTTTCTTTGGACCTTCTCAGCGCAGAGGTGCGCACGGTCACGATTGATCAGATCATAACCCAGTGGCGAAATCTGGCCGGGGATATGCCCGATGCCATTGCCCTGGCCTTTAAGGAACCTGTCATCGGTCCTGAGGGGCTGCCCATCGAAATTCGGCTCAAAGGTGATGATCTGGATGAATTAAAGCTGGCCTCCACCCGTCTCATTGACTGGCTTTACCAATACCAAGGGGTCTTTGACCTTTACGATGATCTGCGGCCGGGCAAGCCGGAAATCCGTGTGACCCTTAAACAGGGGGCAAAGGCCAGGGGATTCACCGCCCGGATGGTCTCCTCCCAGCTTCGGGCGGCCTTTTACGGGGCCCAGGCCAGTCAGATGATTGTCCGGGACGAATCCTATGAACTCAATCTTAAGGTTGCGGATAAGGACCGGGACAGTATTGGTCGTCTGGAAAATTTTTATCTGATCAATAAAGAGAAAAAACGGGTTCCTTTGACCTCGGTGGCTCAGGTGTCCCGGGACAGGGGATATGCCGGTATCCGGAGGGTGGACGGCATTCGTACCGTCACGGTCACAGGCGACCTGGATACCCGTCTTGCCAATGCCGCTGATATCATCGCCCATACCCGTACCGGGTTTTTGTCCGAGCTTCAAAGGGAGTTTCCCAATATTTTCATTGGTCTGGAAGGCCAGGAAAAAGAGCTGAAAGCCTCCATGGGCGGCATGTTCAAAGCCTTGGGTATAGGCGTTTTCGGCGTTTTCTGCCTTCTCAGTTTTCAATTCAAGTCCTACCAGGAGCCCCTGGTGGTCATGGTGACCATTCCCTTTGCCTTGATCGGGGTGGTCTGGGGCCATATTTTCATGGGCCTTGATCTTGCCATGCCCAGCATTATGGGGTTTATTTCTCTGGCCGGCATCGTGGTCAATGATTCCATTCTTTTGGTGACCTTTGTGAAGCAGCACGCCGCCGACGGCCAGAGTGTGGTCGCGGCCGGTAAGCAGGCGGCCCGGGATCGCTTTCGTGCCGTACTTCTCACCTCGCTTACCACCATTGCAGGTCTTTTGCCCCTGCTGGCGGAACGGTCGCTCCAGGCGCAGATTTTAATTCCTCTGGCCTGTTCCATCGTGTTCGGCCTTATGGTTTCCACGATTTTGGTGCTGGTGGTGGTGCCAAGTCTCTATGCCATTCTCGCAGATTTTAACCTGGTCCGTCTGGAAAATCCTTCAGACCGAGACTAAAAGGGGATTCGCTTATTTTTTGTTTTGCAGGATTGTCGGTACAAGGGAGATGCTGGAAGGAATTTGTTTCATGACAATCACCGCCATGCCTGAAAAAATAAGTACCATGCCAATACCGGAGTTGAGGGTGAGCGGTTCTCCCAATATCCATATGCCCAAAAGGGCACCCACCAGGGGTTCTACCAAAAGCAGGACAGCGGCAGAGGCAATCGGAACCGCCCCAAGCCCCCGGGCCAGAAGAAAATAGCTTAAGGCCGTGGGAAAGACGCCCATGTAGCATAGGGTCAGCATGACCCGGGGATTTGCCAATTCTTTGAGATCGGTAAATCCCAGAAAGGGGATCATCATCAAAGCGCCCCAGCTTAAAATCATGCCCACGGTTTTTGCCGGGGGCATCTGTCCTGCCAGCCCGCGGCCTGCCACCACATATACGGCATAGCCTGTGCCTGCGGCCAAGGCCAGGCCCATGCCTTTGGCATCTATTATCATCCCATTGCCCGAAGAGACCAGAAAAAAACATCCTGCAACGGATAACAGGGCGGCCATGGTCCATGGTTTGCCCAAGGGCTCTTTAAAAAATAAAGCGCCCAAAATTCCGGCAATTATCGGGCTGCTGCCGATGGAAACCAGCGTGGCCGTTGCAACCCCGGTTCTGGCCACGGCTGCAAAAAAAGTAAATTGAAACAAAACCACCCCAATGCTTGCAACCAAGACCAGGAAGGAGTTGTGGCCGGGGACCGCTTGTTTTCTGCCGGAGGCAAAGGCAAGCAGGAGAGGCCCGCCGATGATGAGCCTGAATGCCCCGATCACCCAGGGGGAAATGGATTTTGCACCCAGCATCTGGGCCGTACCTGTGGTCCCGAATAGCACGGCAGCCGTCAGAATGAAAATATATCCCTTAAAAATAGAGTTGGTCTTCATGGTGTCCTTTGTCCTTGAGAGATGTTTATGATTTTTATCATTAATCTTGTGGATCTCCAATTGAAATTAATAAATATCGGTTGACCCGGGATAGACAAAAGGTTAAATTGTAGGACAATTAAACTTTTCCAGGAGATCTTATGGGGCTGACCATTACCCAAACCAAACCTCTGAAAACCTATCAGCATGTGGTTGAACAGATCCAGGCGGCAATTTTTAGCGGAGAGCTGGAACCGGGAGAACGTTTACCCCCTGAAATGAAGCTCAAGGAGATGTTTGACACCAGCCGGGGAACCGTGAGAGAGGCCTTGCGGGTGCTCGAGCAAAAAGGTCTGATCCGTGTCAGCACCGGAGCAAAGGGCGGGGCCAGAATTCAGCCGGCCAATACCCATGCCATGGAAGAGAGCATGGGGGTGCTTATCAGGCAGAATAAGGTTTGCCTTGAGCATCTGGCCGGGTTCAGGACGCTTTTGGAGGGCCATGCCGCACAAGAGGCTGCCCAAAAGGCTGAACCTGATGATTTGGTTCTTCTTGGAAAAATTTTAGATCAGATTCGCGCCCATGCTAAGACCGATCCGGACAATTGGGATGAGTTTAACCGTCTGGATGCAAAATTTCACCTGGCCCTGGCTGCCATGGGAAAAAATCCCCTGGTGGAGGCGAATCTTAAGACCGTCCATGGGAACGTTTATACCTATTTTACCCGGTTCCTCCCTTTTTCTCGGGACTTGCTTGACAAGGATATCCAGGATCTTTCCTTGATTCTGAATGCTGTGTCCAGAAAAGATGCCAAGGATGCGGCCCGTCTGGCAAGAGCCCATGTGGAACGCTTTGCCGTTTTGATGAAAGAACCCAACCTGGGTAAGGATCAATGAAAGACCATGGCCCGGAGATATTCAGGATTCAGCGGTATTCCATCCATGACGGCCCCGGCATCCGGACCACTTTGTTTTTTCAGGGCTGCCCCTTGTCCTGTCCCTGGTGCCATAACCCTGAAAGCCAGGCAATGGAGCCGGCTGCGGCCCGGCCTTGTCCATGACCTGGTCCGGGAGATTGAAAAGGATATTATTTATTATGATGAATCCAACGGCGGGGTTACCTTTTCGGGGGGAGAACCCTTGAGCCGGCCCAGGCTTCTCATGGACCTGATCCGGGCCTGCAGGGAAAAACATATTCATACCTGCCTGGATACCAGCGGATTTGCCCCGGCAACTGTGATTGAATCTGCTGCCAAGGCCGTTGATCTGGTCTTGTATGATATTAAAATTTTTGATGAAAAAATTCATGACACTATGATTGGAAAATCTTCCCGGATTATTTTTTCCAATCTTGAGATGCTGGACAAGCTTGCAGTCTCGTTAAAATTGCGGTTTCCGTTGATCCCCTCCATGACGGATTCGGATGAAAACATCACCCAGTTGATTGAGTTTCTGGTCTCCCGTACAGGGTACAGGGATATTCATATTCTGCCCTTTCATAATACAGGGGCGGACAAGTACAGACAGATGAACCTGAAATATCCGCTCGAGCATATCCGCCCGCCAGAAAACCATTGGGTGGAGGCGGTGGCCCTCTGGTTTAAAAAGAACGGGTTCAGCCCGGTGATTGGAGGATAATTCATGAATCAGCGAGTTAAACGATTACGCCAAAAAAGTCTTGATACTCCCGTGACCCTTTCCCATGAGCGGGCCTGTTTGGTGACCGATTTTTACAGAACACAGGCCAGCCCCCTCATGTCCCCGCCTGTGCAGCGGGCCCATTGCCTTGAACACATCCTTTTAAACAAGACGATTTTTATCGGGGCGGATGAATTGATCGTAGGCGAGCGGGGGCCTCAGCCCAAGGCGGTACCCACATACCCTGAGGTCTGCCTGCATTCTTTGTCAGATCTTGAGATTTTAGATTCCCGGCCCAAGGTGGCATACAAGGTGAGCGATGAAACCAAACAGGTGTATCAAGAGACCATTATTCCCTTTTGGTCCGGCAAAACCATCAGGGAGAAAATTTTTGACGCCATGACGCCAGAGTGGAAAAAAAGCTTTAAGGCCGGAATATTCACCGAATTCCAGGAACAGCGCGCTCCAGGCCATACTGCCGGAGGAAATTTGATTTACACCCAGGGATTTTTGGATTTAAAAACCCGGATCGGACAAGTCCTTGAAAGCCAGGACCGGTTTGCCGATCCTCTGGCTTTGGAGCGGATGGAAAACCTTCAGGCCATGGATATTGCCGCCTCTGCCCTGATTCAATTTGCCCATCGCCATGCAAAAGTCTTGGAGGATGCAGCAGAAAAAGAAACGGATGGCCTTCGTTGCGCCGCCCTTGAACAGATGGCAAAGATCTGCCGCAGGGTCCCGGCCCATGCCCCTGAAACCTTTCATGAGGCCCTTCAGTATTATTGGTTTGTCCATGTGGGGATTATTACCGAGCTTAATCCCTGGGATGCCTATAACCCGGGCCGTCTGGACCAGAATCTCTATCCTTTTTATAAAAAAGACCTGGACGAGGGAAGACTGACCCCTGAGCAGGCACAAGAGCTGCTCTCCTGTTTCTGGATCAAGTTTCACAATCATCCGGCCCCGCCCAAGGTGGGGGTGACGGCCAAGGAGAGCAATACCTATGTGGATTTCTGCCTTATCAACCTTGGCGGGGTCACCCCGGAAAACCGGGACGGGGTCAACGCGCTTACCTATATGATTTTCGATGTGATCGAGACGATGCGGTTGCTCCAGCCCTCGTCCATGATCCAGGTTTCAAGGAAAAATCCAAACCGTTTTATCAGGCGGGCCCTGGACATCATTGCCACAGGATTTGGCCAGCCCTCTGTATTTAATGCTGATGCCATTTTCCAGGAGATGATCTCCCATGGAAAGTCCGTGGATGACGCCCGCCTTGCCGGGGCTTTGGGCTGTGTGGAAGCAGGTTTTTTCGGCAAAGAGGCCTATATCCTTACCGGATATTTTAATCTGCCCAAGATTTTGGAAATCACCCTGAACAATGGGCGAGATCCTTTCACCCGGGAGATGATCGGGCTTGAAACCGGGGATCCCGGGTCATTTGAGTCCTATGAACAGCTTTTTGAGGCGTATGAGCGCCAGGTGCGCTATTTTGCAGATATTAAAATCAAGGGGTCCAATCATATTGAGCAGATCAACTCAAGGTTCATGCCCGTGCCCTTGCTCTCCCTGGTCACCCAGGACTGTATTGAAAACGCAAAAGACTATAACCAGGGCGGGGCCAGGTACAACACCGCCTATATCCAGGGGGTGGGCATGGGCTCGATTACCGACAGCCTGGCAGCCCTTAAATTCCTTGTGTTTGAGCAAAAGCGGTTTGATATCAAGACTTTGATCAGCGCATTGGCATCTGATTTCAAGGGGCATGAACCGCTTCGCCAGGCATTGCTCTGCGCCCCTAAATACGGCAATGATGATGAACAGGCAGACCAGGTTCTCTGCCAGGTGTTTGATGTTTTTTACCGGGCCGTCACGGGCCGGGCCAACACCCGGGGCGGGGTTTACAGAATTAACCTTTTGCCCACCACCTGTCATGTTTATTTCGGGGAGGTCACAGGGGCCATGCCCGACGGCAGGAAAAAAAACCTTCCCTTTTCAGAGGGGATTTCTCCTGTTCAGGGGGCGGACTGCTGCGGCCCAACAGCCGTGCTTAACTCGGCCTCTAAGATTGATCATTTAAAAACCGGGGGTACCTTGCTCAATCAAAAATTTCTGCCTGAGTTTCTGGCCACGGACAAGGGAAAAACCCCCATTGTTCAGCTGATCCGTTCCTATTTTAAAATGGACGGCCACCATATCCAGTTCAACGTGGTGGACAAAGCCACCTTACGCCAGGCCCAGAAAGATCCGGATTCCTACAAGGATCTTATTGTGAGGGTGGCCGGCTATTCTGATTATTTTGTAAATCTTGGGCCTGCCCTTCAAGAGGAGATCATTCAAAGAACGGCCCATGCCTGAGTTGATCTCCATCTTGCATAGATCAGAAAGGTTTCAACCTTAAGGCGCCCAAGGCTGAAGGGGTCGTGTCCTAATGCAACGTCATGTTATTGCTGGAGATGGCGCCTTTAAAAAGGTTGTGCCGCCTTGGGGTTGACACTGCCAGGCATTCAGGTGTCGGATGTGCATTCCAGGGTTATTCTACAGGCTCAATAGAGACCACAAATACCCTGTCCCGGTCAACCGTCCATTTGATATCAAGGTCAAAAAGACGGATTCCGTAAATCCTGTCTTGGCTTGTCTGCCTGGAGTAGGCCGGTCTTGGGTCGTTTTCAAGGATGCCTTGGATAATGGATTTAAGATGGGGGATTTGTTTTTTTTTGATCTCCTCCAAGGCCGGGGCCGTGAATTCAACCCAAAGGTCTGCCTTGGGTGGCCCTTTGGCAAAACCGTCTTCGGCATGGGCGATGCTGTCTGAATAGGGCAGATAGGGTTTGATGTCCAGGATGGGGGTCTGGTCCAGGATATCCACCCCGGACAGGTGCAGAACGGGGCCTTTGTCTGTGATTTCAACCTGGTCCAGGGCCACGCCGGAAAGCCCAATGGGGTTGGGGCGGAACGGGGATCTTGAGGCAAATACCCCGACTTTTTTATTCCCCCCAAGCCTGGGGGGTCTGACCATGGGGGACCAGGACCTCTCCTTATTGTTTTGGGCCTTGTGGAAGAGAAAAATCAGCCAGAGATGGGAAAACCCTTCCAACGCTCTTAGGGCCTCTTCTCTGGCAAATTCAGGATAAAATTCAAGATGTCCCGGGGCCTCTTTGACCAGGTTGGGCTGCCTTGGGATGCCGAATTTTTCCTTAAAGCAGGTATGGAGGATGCCGATGGGCTCTAAATGGACGGCCATTGTTTTTCCAGTTGTTCAACCCGGGTTTTAAAATGGTCGATGGCTGAATTCACAGGGTCCGGCGACTCCATGTCAACCCCGGCAATTTTCAGCTGGTCAATGGGGAACATGGATCCCCCTGATTTTAAGAATGTCATATAATCGTCCACGGCCTCTTGTCCTTTTTTTTGGATTCTCTGGGCAATATCCAAAGATGCGGCCAGACCTGTGGCATATTTGTACACGTAAAAGGATGAATAAAAATGGGGGATGCGCAGGCATTCTAAGGCCAGGGCATCATCTATCACCATTGTATCTCCAAAATACCTGGTCAATAATTGTTTGTAGGTGCTGGTAAGGGTCTCCAGAGTCAGCGCCTTGTTTTGGGCGGCCATGTGGTGGATAATATCTTCAAATTCGGCAAACATGGTCTGCCTGAAAAAGGTGGCCCTGATATTGTCGATCTCCCGGTTCAGGATATAGGCATTCATCCGGGGATCGGTTTCATATTTTTTAAGGAAAAACTGACCCAGCAGGGTTTCGTTCAGGGTGGAGGCCACCTCAGCTACAAAAATAGTGTAATCATGGCTGGGGTATGGCTGGGCATGGTTGGCATAATAGGAATGCATGGAATGCCCCGTCTCATGGATCAGGGTAAAGAGGCTGTTGATGGAATGTTCATCATAGTTGAGCAAAATATAGGGGGGGGAGTCATAACAGCCGGATGAATAGGCCCTGCTCCGCTTGCCTTTGTTTTCATATTTGTCCACCCACCGGCCCTGGGTCAAGCCCTGTTCTAAAATCTTACAATACTCCTCTCCCAATGGCGAAAGGGCCTCAATACAGGTGGCAACCGCCTCATCATATCCCATGTGAAATGCCTGGTTCCGGAGGATGGGCACATAGGTGTCGTAAATGTGGAGTTCATCCAGACCCAGGGTTTTTTTCCTGAAGTTCAGGTAATTGTACAGGGGGGACAAATTTGATTTTACACTGGCAACCAGGCTGTCATACACCTTGTCTGATACATTGTCCTGGAACAGGGCCGCCTGCCTGGCCGTGTTAAAATGCCTGGCCTTTGCCAGAAAAAGATCCTTTTGAATTGAGGCGGCCAGGGCAGATCCTATCGTGTGTTTATGCCTGTCATAGACCCTGTAGTATTGATCAAAGGCTTTTTTTCTTACGGATCTGCTGTCATGGCTTAAAAATCTGGTGAAATTACCATGGGTCAGGGGAGTGGATTTGCCGTTTTCGTCTTCCAGGGTCTTGAAATTCAGGTCGGCATTATTCAATTGTCCAAAGATCCGGCCCGGAGCACCCAAGCTTTCCTTGGCCATGGCCAGAAGCTCTTCAGCCTCGGCATTTCTTGTGTGGGGAATTTTCCGGATTATTTTTTCCAGATAAAATTGATAGTCTGCACATTCTTTTTTTTTCTGCCATTTTTCAAGGGTGGCCTTGTCAATGGCCTGGATTTCAGGAACAATAAAACTTGCCGCATGGGAGATCCGGGTATACAGGTTCATGGCTCTCTGGAAGAGTTCATCTCCTTGGGAACCGGTTTTATCCTCATCATTTTTCAAATGGGCATAGGTATACATTTTTTCAAGGTTCCGGCCCATGACATGGTTAAATTCAATGCCGGCAAGGAATTGGTCAAAGGATTGTCCCAGGCTGTTTTTGAACTTTTCATACAGACAAATTTTGGATTCCAGGTCAGTATAAAGGGTTTCAAATTCTTTTTGGGATTCAAATAAGGGGGCCAGATTCCAGGTTTCTTTTGCTGCAACCTGCTCTCTGGATTGATTGGAAGGATGGCTCATGGGATCTCCTTGAAGGTTAACGCTGTCATTATTAATGGGTAGGGCTTTGGCGCAGACTTGTCAAGGTGTTGCCTTTAAAACCGCAGGGCTCACGCATGTAAATATTGTAAAGTGCCTATAGTTTTGATTGGTTCAAGTATCATCCAAACATAACTTCCTCCAGATATTTGATATCCATAGCAGCATTCAACCTTTTGGTTTTTACACTCCCTTTAAATGTCTTATTGTTCCGTAATAAATTTAATGCAATGTGCCGAATCGCTGCAAAATTCTCAGGAGAGTTCCCCTTTCTGACTCTGCTTTCGTCTTCACGGAACGCAATATCCAATACCCAATGCACTGAATTTTCAATTCCCCAATGCCTCCTGACAGCATTACCAAAAATATTGGGGTCGCTATCCAGGCTCGATATATAATATCGCTTTTCATGACTGATCTGGCCGTCCATTTCCCGGGTGGATTCAATCATTCCAATACTTTTCAAACCTTTCCAACTTTTTTTATCTTCAAACCAATCAATATCAGAGGTTATCACAGCCCTGCGCGTTTCGACTCGACCGTGCCCTCCGTCAACACTGGTCTGTTCATTAAACTGGTACCCCTGATTTTTCATTTCTTCCATTTTATTGAAAAAAAGTACCGCTTCATCATGCAAGGTTTTATGATTTTCTTTCAGGGCAAGGACATAGTCACACCCTTTGTTTATTATGGTTTCAGCGATTTTCTTTTGAGTGCCCATGGCATCAATGGTTATAATGCAGCCCGAGATATCTAAAAGTTTTAAAAGATTTGGAATGGCCGTAATTTCATTTGATTTTTCTTCGGTTTTTAATTGCCCTAAAACCACTTTATTAGACGAAGCCCACGCACTGATCATATGAATGGCTTTCTTATCATTGGAGGTATCGTGTGAACGCCTTAGAGTTTTGCCGTCGATTGCAATGACTTGACCTTTGGTCATCTTTGCAACCGACTGAACCCAGTGCATAAAACTGCTCTGAAATTCATTCGGGTTCATCCTTTCAAAAATTCTGCCAAAGGTGTCATGGGAGGGTATCCCATGGGGAAGGCTTAGAAATTTTGACAACCACCTTTTTCTCTTTTTGCCAAAGTTTTCAATTTGCTCATAAGTGTCTGCGCCAGCAACTACCGCACAAATTGCGATGATGACGACATCAATTAAATTATGAAGCTTATTGTGGTGTCTGGGGTCCTGAATATTGTCAAAAAAAGTTTCAAGAGATTTTTTTTCGTTCATTGGCAACTCCTTGTGTTTATTGCCATATATATCGTATCTGTGCAGCGATGTCTAGGAAAATTTTGTTCGATGCTCATATACTATAACAAGCCAGGAGAGCCAGGCTGGGATAGGGTGAAGGGGGTGGAGTGGCGTAAATGAGCGGCCCGCCAGGACGGCATAGGTCCGATCATTTCCGCTTCTTAAGCGGTCAGGACGACCGCTTAAGATTTAACGGAATCCCCCTCACCTATTCCAGCCGGGTAAGGACGAATCTTAATAAAAGTTACATGCGATGACCCTGTTTAAAACCGCCAAGGAAATTTAAAAAACAGAGACCTTTTTGCCAATTTAATATAGGTAAAAGATCAGGACCCGTCTAAATTAAGGAAAAAACAGATGAAAATTATTTTTTTGATTGGCCTTGCATTTGTCCTTGCCGTTGGAGGGCTTCGGTTTGTTTCAAGAAAACTGCTCTATTTTCCCGTTTCTCTGGACAGGGCCCGGCAGCAGCAGCTGGAATCACTTGGCCCTGCTGTCAAAGAACTTACCCTCCAAATCAAGGACAAGGGGTGTCTCAAAGGATGGATCCTTGAAAAGGATATGGAAAATCTTCCGGTTATTTTTTATTTTGGAGGCAATGCAGAAGAGGTCTCCTTGAATATTGAAGATTATCTGGCACAGGTGGATGCCAATATCGTCCTGGTCAATTATCGGGGATACGGCCAGAGCGCCGGCCGCCCCCGGGAGGCTGATTTAAAGTCAGATGCCCTGGCCTTGTTTGACTCTGTTGCCCGGGAGCACGGCTTGACCCCGGACCGGTGCGGGGCCTGGGGCAGAAGTCTTGGCTCTTCGATTGCGTCCTATCTTGTATGGAAGAAAAACCTTAAAGGGTTGATCCTCACCTGCCCTTTTGACAGTATTGAGGCTGTGGCGGCAGGGGTTTATCCGGCCTGGCTGGTGAATCTGGTGCTGACAGATTCCCACAGAACCCTTGATTTTTCAGGACAGATCAGGGCCGACACTTTGATCCTGGCAGCGGCCCGGGACGAGATTATTCCCCTGGCCCGGACAGAGGCGATGTATGACAGCCTGAAAGCCCCCAAAGAACTGGTAATGGTCCAGGGGACAGGCCACAATACGATTTCTGAGTCCAGAGAATACTACCCCGTGATAAATTTGTTTTTAAAGAAAATATTTCCCTAGAAAATAAAAGAGCTGTTTATCATGAATAAGGGGAGGAAAAAAGCTAAGAGACACGATTTAAGGTATGCTGTACATTAAAATGGATCTCGTTCCAGGGTTCTGATAAACAGCTCGTTTATATTTGAGCAATTCGTTTTTTTTACAATAAGGTTACCAGGTAGAACATCCCCATGGTACCTAAAACCCAGAAAAGGGCTTTTAAACTGCCCATGTTCAGATCCCCGGGTTTAATGTCTATGCTGAGATTGCCCTGACCCGCCGTTGCCGTTGAGTCTTCAGGTGTGAAAAAATAAACCATTGTCCGGTAAACTGCTTTGAATTGTGCTTTCATTTTCACCTCCTATGGGCTGAGTTTAAACCTCAGGCCGAATTCTTCCAATCTGTGAAATTTTAAAGACCTGCATTGGTTGAAAAGATAATGGTTTTTTGATATTAAGTAAAATTAAAACATTTAACTCTTTGGTTAAGTATTGCTAATGTTACCAGACCTGAACCGTATTAAAGTCTTTTATTTTATCTTCCATACCCAGTCCGTGGGCCAGGCGGCCAGGGAACTCAATATCAGTTCTTCTGCTGTGAGCCAGGCCTTGGGCAAGCTGGAAGAAGAACTGAAACTGCCTTTGTTCACAAGGCTTCACAGAAAACTTGTACCCACCGAAGCCGGCAAGCAGCTGTTTAAAATTGTCTCTCCTTTTATCCGGGATCTTGAAAAAGGGGTTGAAACCATACTCAGGGCCAGGGACGAACCCTGGGGTATGCTTCGTATCGGTTCCCCCATTGAGTTTGGAAAATCCTATTTCCCCGGTTTTTTTGCAAGTTTCAGAAAAAAATATCCCCAGGTGGTTTTTACCATGAAACTGGGGGACCCTTCTGAGATCTTTGAATTGATATCCCAAGGCGAGCTTGACTTCGGACTGGTGGATATTTTTCTCACAAAGGACCAGGTGTACGGAGATTTAGGCCATTACAGCATTGAGCCTCTGATTGACGAAGAGGTGATCCTGGCCTGTTCAAACGTCTATTACCAAAGGGAAATTAACGGGGACCATTCCTTTGAAAATTTGGCCCGAAAAGAGTTTATTTCCTACCAGAAAACCTCTTTGACCATACGAAACTGGTTTAAGCATCATTTTAATCGGTTTTCCCCGGCATTTAACCGGGTTATGACCGTGGACAGTCACCAGGCCGTGATCAACGGAATCCTTCATCATCTGGGCATGGGGGTCATTGCAAGGCATATCGTTGGCATCCATATTGACGCAGGCGATATTGTTCCGGTACTCACAGGTCAAAAGGATGTGATCAACAAAATTTCTTTGGTCCAGCTCCAGAACAAGGTCCCCTCCCTCACGGAAAAAACCTTTATTCGGCTTTTAAAGCGGGATATCAAAGAATCGGGTTATTCCAACGGATTTTTGAACAAATCCGGACCTTAGGATAGAGGTCAGTCCTAAAAATTTTTATTCTCGAAGAAAAGCCGTAAAGGTCTTGTTTTGTCTTAACAAGACTCACTAAAAAATTATAATTTTCCCTTTCACCCGCCTTGAATTCAACCCCGAACTTTTTATTGCCGGTGGTTGCCTTAATTTTTCAAGGTCTTTTTTTTTATTGACAAAACTTTAGTAGTTACTACAATAGTCACTAAAATAAATTTAAGGGAGACAAATATGAAAAATTCAAATACCAAGGCTGCCTTTCGTGCCGGTATTCCTATATTTATCGGATATTTTCCGGCTGCCGTGGCCTTTGGTATCCTTGGCAAAACAATGGGTATCTCCCTGCTCGAGGCGTTTTTATTTTCAGCCGTGGTCTTTGCCGGGGCAAGCCAGTTCATTGCTCTAAATCTTCTGGTTACGGGCATGGGACCTTTGGGGATAATCCTGACTACCCTGCTGGTGAATTTCAGGCATTTTCTCATGAGCACCTACCTGGCCACCCGAATCAAAGAAAAGACCCGGGCCTGGTATATCCCCATTGCATTCGGCGTGACAGACGAGGTTTTTTCCGTTCTTTCTTTTACCCGGGAAGAACTGACCCGGCCCTTTGTTCTGATTGTGGGGTTTTCGGCCTATTCAGGATGGGTTTCAGGCACCCTGGCCGGGTTTCTCCTGGGCGGATTCATGCCGCCCATTCTGACCCAGAGCATGGACGTGGCCCTTTATGCCCTTCTTTTGGCCATACTCATGCCGGAAATAAAGTCATCTTTCAGATCCCTGTTCCTGGCCCTGGGCTCGGGCCTGCTCAACTGGATTCTGGTCTCTTTGGATATCCTGCCCCGGGGCTGGAGCATCATTGTCTGCATCCTTGTCATTGCTTCGGTCGGTTCTGTTTTACATTTAACCCTGCCCCAAAAGGAAAAGGCACATGGATAATTTTAGTTCAGGCTCTTTGATCCCCTTGATTCTGGGGATGGCCCTGGTAACCTATGGGCCACGGCTGGTCCCGTTTTTGTTTTTTTCCCGGATAAAGATACCTTTGGCTGTGGACGGTTTTTTAAAGTCCATTCCCGTTGCCGCCATCGGCGCATTGATCGTGCCGGGCGTTTTGACCGCCACACCGGACCTGCCCCAGGCTGCCCTTTGGGGCATGGGATTCACCCTGGTATACGGGGTGTTCAGAGGCGGGATTATCATTCCGGTATTGGGATCTGTGGGGATGACTTATCTTGTTTTGACGTTTTTTTAAACTATTGGCAAAGGAGGTCTTTGTGGAAGATCAGATGATGGAAGACATGAAAGTTTTGGGCTTTTCAGCCTATGAATGCCGGGCCTATCTCGCGTTGCTCGAGGAGTTTCCGGTCAACGGCTATGCCTTGAGCAAGGCCTCGGGTATCCCCAGGTCCAGAATTTATGAGGTCTTAAAAAATCTGATTGCCAAGCAGATGGTCTTTGAGCAGGACAAGGGTAAAACCCGGGTATACACTCCGGTGGAGCCTGAGATCTTTCTTAAAAAACTCAAGGCCCGGTATAATGAGATCTTTGACGGCCTGTCCAAGTATGCCGCCACCCTGTACCATGAGCCCAAACAGGATGACAAGCTTGTGGTGATCCAGGGCCGTGAAAATATCATTGGTTTTTTAAAGGTCCTGATCAACGGGGCCCAAAAGCGGGTGGCGGTCTCCATCTGGGATGAGGAACTTTCTGCACTGACCCGGGAGATGGATGATGCCCTGAACCGGGGCGTCAGGCTTCGGGGAATTTATTTCGGCACCGCAGATGTCTACCAGGACCTTGTGCCCCACCGGAGGATAGAACGGTATATGGCAGAAAAAAAGAATAGGTATCTTTCCGTCATCATAGACCATTCCCATGTGGTTTCAGGCATTGTCTCCCGGGGGGAAAATTCCAAGGTTACCTGGAGTCGGGATGAGGGGTTCATAGAGGTCAGTGAAGATTATATTGCCCATGACCTGGTGGTCAACCTCTACTCTTCTTCTCTGGACAAAAAGGCCTACAAAAAGTTTGAAGCGTTTGCCGATTCGGTTCATGATCATTTTTTCCACTATGCTAAAACAGATCTTCAAACCTTTAAGCAATTGATGTGAGCAGGGGGATGTTTTGCCATTCCATTTGCCCAAAACCATGGGGCGGTTCGTTTCTCGTCAATTATGCATTCGCACAGGCTTTCGATTTTGTGGCTTGTGGTGTTAATTGGTTTTGTGGTACACAATGATCATGCTCTAATCAAAGTAAAAGAGTTCCTGCTTAAGAGGGCAGAACATAAACAATTTGAGCTTTCTTTTCTTAAAAGCCAATGAGGTGAATTCATTGTTCTGGAGTATGAATAATATGCCCCTGACCTGATGGTTGAACCGCCAGGATGGGTTTTATTCAGGCATGCTTTAAGGGCAAGGGCCCATACTAAAAATTTGAATTGAGAAATCAAATGCGGCAATTAATTCTCATCGTTTTAGCCTTGCTTGGGTTTTCAACCCTGGTTGCCATTGACAGTTACCAGACAATGTCTTGGCAGTCCAAAGTCTGTTCGGAGCTGGCCTCCCAGATTCAACTCAGTAAAATCCATCTGGAAAGCGCTATTTCCCATCGGTTTAACGCCGTAAAATCTCTTGCTTCCCTGTTTATTCTCGATCCAAACACCGACACCCAGGCCTTTTCCTTGTTTGCCTCAAATCTTCTTGATTTTCACCCGTCGATCCGGGCCGTTCAATATGCCGATTCAAACACACAGGTCACCTATGTGTATCCGCCAGAGGGAAATAAAATTACCATTGACAGACCCATCACCCTGATCACCGACCCTGAGCGCGGACCTTTGACTAAAAAAGCCATTCAGGAAAAAAGGGCCGTCTTGCAGGGCCCTTTTGAATTGAGACAGGGAGGCAAAGGCATTGTGTTTCGTTTTCCCATATTTAAGGATGATCTGTTTTTGGGATTATCCATCGGGGTCTACGATCTAAAGGCAATTGTTGATGAGGCCATGCAGGGAATGACCCCGGATCGGTTTATATTTAGCCTTAAAAATTCAGACGGGAATGTATTTTGGCGCTCTGGAAAGCTTTTGAAAGAGGTTCAGCAAGAAAGGATTCGGGTGGCCGATACCCTCTGGACCCTATCCGGGAGTTTGAAAAAGAGACAAGCCCCGCCCCTGTTCCCCCGGCTCATAATTTGGGTGTTCGGTTCTGGGTTTATTCTGGTGTCCCTTTTTTTTCTTTGGTCCTCTTGGCGTCAGGAGCAAGGGCTTGAGGCTGTGGCCCGAAAAAAGACCAAAGATCTTTTCAAGGCGGATAACGCATTGATCGCTAGTGAAGAAAAATACCGATTGGCCATGGAGGCAACTTCTGACGGGCTGTGGGACTGGAATATCCAAACGGGAAGGGTGTTTTTCAGCCAGAACTGGGCAAAAATTTTATCTGAAAAAAGTGTTGAGCTGGTATATGAATCCTGGGTATCTAAAATCCACCCCCATGACAAGGATGAGGTAATTGCGTCGCTAAAAAATCATTTGGAAGGCAGGACAGATACCTGGCAGAAAGAACATCGACTTTTAACAAAAAACGGTGAGTATAAATGGGTTCTTGGCCGGGGGCGGGTTGTGGAAAAAGATTCAGACAACGCCCCCCAACGAGTGGTCGGCACCATGACAGATATTTCAGCGAGCAAGCAGGCTCAAGCAGAGCAGGAAATTCTCAGGGATCGGCTGGCCCAGGCCCAGAAAATGGAATCCATAGGAAGACTTGCCGGGGGGGGTGGCCCATGATTTTAACAATATGCTGACCATTATCCTGGGCAACACTGAAATGGTTATGGAGGATTTGGCGTCTTCACATCCTGCATCCTTGAGCCTGGCTGAAATCAAAAAAGCAGGAGAGCGTTCGGCTGAACTGACCCGGCAGTTGCTGGCCTTTGCAAGAAAACAGACCATCACGCCCAGGATGTTGAACATTAATGGGGCTGTTGAGGGAATTCTTAAAATGCTTGGCCGGCTGATCGGGGAGGGTATTGACCTGTCCTGGCACCCGGGCAAAGACCTTTGGCCTGTCAAAATCGATCCCTCCCAGCTAGACCAGATTTTGGCCAATCTCTGCGTCAATGCAAGGGGTTCCATGGCAAATACCGGAAAGGTTACCATTGAGACCGGGACCGTTCATTTTGACGAGGCCTATTGCCGGGATCATCCCGGGTTTATCCCCGGAGACTTTGTCTGCCTTGCCGTGAGTGACAATGGGTCCGGGATGGATCAAGGGACCATTGAAAATTTGTTTGAACCTTTTTTTACCACCAAAAAAATGGGTGAAGGGACAGGTCTCGGCTTGTCGACCGTATACGGGATTGTCAAACAGAACAGCGGGTTTATCAATGTCTACAGCGAGCTGAAGGTTGGTTCCGTTTTTAAAGTCTATTTGCCCAGGCAGGCTGAAAAATCCAAAGTTGAAATAGTGGCCGGTTCCGAGGAAATTGTGTTAATTGGCCATGAGACCATTCTTCTTGTGGAGGATGAAAAAGCCATTTTGCAGATGACAGCAAATATGCTCCGGCGACTGGATTATACTGTGTTTGCCGCATCCACACCGGCAGAGGTGCTGGGGATAAGTTCTGATTTTGAAACCGGGGACCTGGACCTGCTCATTACAGATGTGGTCATGCCCGAGATGAACGGGAGAGATTTGGCAGAAAAAATATCCCGATTGCACCCGAATTTCAGATGCCTTTTCATGTCCGGATATACGGCCAATGTGATTGCACAGCACGGTATTCTGGATCAGGGACTGAATTTTATAAACAAGCCATTTTCAATGCAGGCCCTTTCTGCCAAAATCAGAGAGGTCATGTCAGAGGTCTTTAATGAATGAATCAGAAAAGAAATTAAAAATTGCCGTGGTGGGTGCAGGTGCCATCGGCGGTATCTGTGCTGCAAAAATTTCAAGGGCCGGGTATGAGGTCCAGGTGGTGGTCAGAAGAGAGGAGCATGCCAGGGCCATCAGGGAAAATGGGATTCGGGTCGGCGGGATAAAAGGAGATTTTACCGCCCAAATGGATGCGGTCTGCGGGGTGGATGCCATGGCCCGGGACCGGGATTTGGTCCTTTTAGGGGTCAAGGCCACGGCGGTTGAATCGGTTGCCAATAAACTTGCTGGGGTGCCACCATGCATTCTGATATTGATTTGGAGATGACCTCCCTGGGTGACTTTATCATCGGCAATATTGACAATCAGCCAGACCCGCGCCTGGAAAAGATAAAGTCAGTTCTGGACCATGTGATTGAAACACGGATTTCAGAAAATATCATGGGCAGTCTTTTTTCCAAGCTGATTATTAACTCCTGTATTACTTCTTTGGGTGCGGTTTGCGGACTTTATTTGGGAGAGATGCTTTCCATTAAAAAGGCAAGGGATATTTTTTTGTCGGTCATGGAAGAGGCCATGGCTGTGGCTGGAGCCATGGATCTTCATGTGGCAGTCTTTGCCGGAAAACTGGACTATTATTCCTTTTGCCGGGGCCGGGGGCGATTTGCTCTGATCAAACGCCATGCCTTTTTAAGGGTACTGGGGTTTAAATATCGCCGGCTCAAGTCCTCAAGTCTTCAGTCTTTGGAGCGGGGCCAAAAAACGGAAATCGACTACCTTACCGGATTTATCACCTCAAAGGGAAAGGCCCTAAAGGTCCCCACTCCTGTCAATCTCCAGATTCAGGAAATGGTCAGGCAGATAAAAAAGGGAGAACGACAGATCTCTCCTGAAAATATTGAAAAGATAAAACTTGATCGCAATTAACCAGGGCCAGGCCTTTTTTTACTGATCAGGTCCTGGTCTGGCCCTGGCCCCAGGCCACAAATTTGGTGGTGGTCAGCTCCTTTATGCCCATGGGACCGTAAGCGTGGAGCTTGGATGTGGATATACCGATTTCCGCCCCCAGCCCAAGTTCCCCCCCGTCGTTGAATCTTGTGGAGGCATTGACAATGACCAGGGAGGCATCCACCTGCCGCATGAATTTTCGGGATCTTTGATAATCCTTTGTGATGATGGCCTCTGTATGGTTGGAACCATGGGCTGCAATATGGGCCATGGCCTCATCCATATCTTTTACCACCCTTACGGCCAGGATAAGATCCAGGTATTCCATATCCCAGTCCTCATTTGTTGCCAACCTTGTTCCGGGCAGAATCTCAAGGGTTTTTTCACATCCCCTGAGGCTGACCCCTGCCTTGTGTAAGGCCTTTTGTACCATGGGGAGAAAGGATGCAGCCTCGTTTTTATGGACCAGCAGGGTTTCCAAGGCGTTACATACCCCGGGACGCTGGGCCTTGGCATTGACCACGATGTCCACGCCCATATCAAGATCTGCCCGATCGTCGATATAGGCGTGGCAAACCCCTTTATAATGTTTGAGTACAGGGATGGTCGACTGGGCCACCACGTGACGGATCAGGTCTTCGCCCCCCCGGGGGATGATCAGGTCAATGTTTTCTTCTTGTTTGAGCATGATGTTGACCGCTTGTCTGTCGGCCGTGGTAATAACCTGGGCAGCTGCGCCGGGCAGGTCTGTCTCAATGACTCCCTGTTCAATGATTTTGGCCAGGGCACAATTGGAGTGGATGGCTTCGGATCCCCCCCTGAGGATGACGGCGTTGCCCGCCTTAAGGCAGAGGCCTGGGGCATCCACGGTGACATTGGGCCTGGACTCGTAAATAATACCGATCACCCCCAGAGGGATTCTCATCTTTGCCATTTCAAGTCCGTTGGGCCGGATGACCGCATCCGTGAGCGAGCCCACAGGGTCGTCAAGCCCTGCCACAAATCGCAATCCCTCGGCCATGGCAGACAAGACCTTGTCCGTGATGGTGAGTCTGTCGATCATGGCAGAAGAAAGACCGTTTTTTTGGGCTGCAGCCAGGTCTTTTTCATTTTCCTTTTGGATGAGGGATCCATGGGCTGTGATCAGGTCTGCAATGGTGTATAGGGCACGGTTTTTTTGTTCCGAGGACAGGGTTGCCATGATCCGGGCTGCGGCTCTGGCATCTTGGGCTATTTGAATGATTTGAGTCTCCAAAGACATGGCAAATCTCCTTTATATGGCTCCGGGGGGTCTCCCGGATTTGTTTTGATTCTTTGAATCAGGATTTTTTATCGGCAGTGATAACAAGGTTGTCCCTGTGGATGATTTCATCATAGGACCTGAAGCCGAGCCGCTCTTTGATCTGGCTGGTTTTACATTCCATGATTTTGAGTATGTCCGATGCATTGTAGTTGACAAGCCCCATACCCAGGATCTGCTTGTCTTCGGATACAAAAGCCACGGGATCCCCAACCTCAAAATAATCCTGAACCCGGGTAATGCCTGAGGGCAAAATGCTTTTGCCCTTTTCAACAACGGCTTTTTGTGCGCCCCTGTCAATGGTGATCTGTCCTTTGGCTTGGAGGGTGAGGCCGATCCAGTTTTTTCTGGAGTTGCGCTTTTCATCTTTGGGCATAAAATAAGTGCCGATATAATCATTGGCTGCAATTTTGATCAGAATTTCAGGGTCAAGGCCCGAGGCAATGATCATGGGGATGCCGGCAGAGGTCAGTTTTTTGGCCGCAGAGATTTTGGTGCCCATGCCGCCGGTGCCCAATGGGCCTGCAATTTTTCCTGCCATGGCTTCAATATCTTCTCCCATGGCCGCTACCTCCCGGACAAGGGTTGCATCTTCATGCACTCGGGGATCTTTGTTGTAAAGACCGCCAATGTCCGTGAGATTGATCATGAGATCCGCCCCCATGAGCAGGGTGATCATGGCGCCTAAATTGTCATTGTCACCAAACTGAAGGGATTTGACAGCCACGGTATCATTTTCATTGATAATGGGCAGCACCTTCCATTCCAAAAGGGTGTTGATGGTGTTTCTGGCGTTCAAATACCTGACCCGGTCGCAAAAATCCCCCCGGGTCAAAAGGATCTGGGCCACTTTCCGGCCGCAATGCTCAATTGCCTTTTCCCATTCCCTGATGAGATCTGCCTGGCCGATGGCGGAGACCGCCTGCCGTTTTGGGGTTTCAGAAGGCCGTTGATCCAGTCCGATTTTAGTGACCCCGGCTGCCATGGCCCCTGAAGAGACCAGGATGACTTCAAGGCCCTTGTCGTGAAGGGCACAAATCTGTGTGGCAATACAATTGATGGTATCCAGGTTCAGGCTGTTTTTTTGGGTCAATACACCTGAGCCGACTTTAACGACAATGCGTCTGCAGGCTGACAAGGTTGAAAATTGTTGGTCTGTACTCATTATATCCTTTCTTTCAGAATAGATTTAAAACAAGTTTATCAGCTATGATGAATCAGGTCAAAAGTCAATCAAAATCCCGGCAGCTTAAAGGTGAAATTGACCTGACCTGTTTTTGAATCCACTGAAATCTTTTTGTTTTCCACGGGTTTGATGGTTTGGCCTGATGCCATCTGGGCCAGCCCTGTAATAAAGTCAAATCCTGAGTTGAGAATGGCCTCAAGCTGTTGGGGATCTGACACCGGGGGAAACCCCGGATCTTGATCCGGATCGGTGATCTCTGAATTTTGGGGAGAAGAGAGATTTTTTTTTGAAGACAGATATCCGGGGTTTTCTTCGGGTATCTCTTGGGCAATTGTGTTTGGCTGGGAAAGAATTTTCCGGCCGATGATTGCCTGGAGCTGTTCTGCTGTTTTTTTGAAATCCTGTTCATTAAGCCTTGTTTTTTCAGGGTTTGAACCGAAAAGGGAGGAAAAAAGTTCGGGATTCTGGGACAGGCCCCTGAGAATGGGCTCTTCGATACTGTTGGCACCAATGAGATTGATGATATGGCAAGGAAAAAAGTCTTTGTCTCCGTATCCGGCCCGGGGGATGAGTCTTGATTGCCTCAAGGCTGTTTGATCCGGGGTCCAGGGCAGTTCCACATTTACCATACACCTGGCCGAGGAAAGATTCAGCCCTTTGCTCCCGGCATCTGTGGTCAAAAAGATCAGGCAGTCCGGCGCGTTTGCAAACTTTTCAGCCAGGACCGTTCGTGCTGCTTGATCGATTTTGCCTGAGACCTCGGCAAACCCGATGCCGGCTTCTGACAGGTGCCGGGCAATTAAAAAGGTCATGGCTGTCCATTCGCTGAAGATGACCATTTTTCTCCGGTTCTGGATCACAATTTCATCAATAATGGTGGAAAGCTCTCTGATTTTAGGGGAGACCTGGGTTTCCCTGTCCACTAAAAAGGTGGAATTTGAGACCATTCGCATGGTCAGCACGAGGGTTTGGATCTGCCGCATGTCCATATCCGTCAGGATTTTTTTCTCCAGGATTTCCCCTAAACAGCCTGCATTTTCCCGGTGTATCTGTTCTTGTTCCGGGGCCAGGTCAATACGATAGTTGCTGGTCACGGTTTCGGGCAACTGGCCGCAGACCGTTTCCCAGGTCCGGCGGACCAGTATATCCTTGAGTTTTTCCCCCAATTGATCCAGGTTTTTATATCCTGTGATACTGGTCTGTCTGGCTTTGGGGATAATAAAATGGTCAGCGGCAAACTGCCACAAGGGGGTAAATTTGTAGGGATCCAGAAATTGGACAATGGAGTAGAGGTCTTGGGGTTTATTTTCAAGGGGGGTGCCCGTGAGTACGATGGCATGCTTTTTGGGCAGGCGTTTCATTGCTTCTGCCGTTTGGGTGGAAAAATTTCTAATCCGCTGGGCTTCGTCCAGAATAATGATGTCCGGATTGAACCGGCAAATAGTGGGGACATCCTTGAGAACCGCCTCGTAATGGCTGATTTTAAACCGGCCAATCTCGTCATATTGGCGTCTCCGCTGGGAAGGGGTGCCCTGGATGATGCAGGCGGTTTCCCGGGATACGATTTCGACCTCATCCTTCCAGGCTTTTTTGAGCGAGGCCAGGGTAATGACCAGAATTTTTGAAAATCCAAATATCTCGCATTTGACCAGGCCCATGGCAATGGCCTGGGCTGTTTTTCCCAGGCCCATCTCATCACCGATGAGTACCCCGGTCTTTAGGGCCCCAAAGTCGACGCCTTTTTTTGGGAACGGATAAAGAGGGCGGTTCAGGCCGATTTTCGGCAGGGGGCGGCCTTCCATTTTTTTGAGCTGTATGGCCTGGAGTCTGTGGTCGACCCGTTTGAGCAGGTTTTCCCGTATCCTTACCCGCCGGTCTCCCCTGAGCCTGAGCATCAGTCCCATGATCAGGGAGATGTCTGATCCGATAAAGTCTCCTTTGGCATTAAAATATTTTTCAACCACCGGTTTAAGATCAGCCATGGCAGGGTTGAAGCCTGGGGCATGATGCCTGGGGGCCTGGGCCAGAGAATCCCAGAAAATATCAACGAAGGGCAGGGTCTCGGTTGCGGCCTGGGCTTTGAACCCGGGCTCTGATTTGAGATATTGGGCCATGAACATGAACTGGATGTGTTTGCAGGTCCCAAGTCCGTTGGTCAGGTAATCCGGGCATGAACAATGACCTTTTCCCTTTACGGGATCGTGGAGGCAGACCAGATAGGTCCGGCTGTCCTTTGACAGGATTTTATGGTCCCCGGTGAACATGTCCCCGCGGATGGGGGTAAAGGTCTCTGACGCTGCCCGCTCTTTTCGTTCTGCTAAGGCCTGGTCTTTGATCTCTTTTTCAGAAAGATACAGCTCCTGTTCACTGGAAAACATCTCTTTTTGGATTCTGGGGCGGGTCATCAGTGAAAGGGCGTTAAGGGCTGCGGCCACGGCATGGCGGCAGCCTTTGCCCGGGTAGGGGCAGTTGCAGTGGGCCGTGATGGCATCTTTAGTGAATTTTATCCGGGTGGTGTAATGGCCGAATGTCCCGTCAAATTCATAGGCAAAGCTGGCCTCTTCCATATCTTTCTGGGATAAAAAATAAGACCCGTTTTCACAGGTGCGCTTTCCCCTCTCAAAGATCAAAGGAGAATCCGCCAGGCTTTCTTTGATATACTTTTCAGATAAATGCGGCATGGGAGTATGCTATTACAGGTTTTTTCACTAGGCAATAGTTTTCCTGTTTTACCCTTTGCCGTGTTTAATTCCTTTTTTCTTTTTACCCTGGGGGGTAAGGCTTTATTTTGTTCGTGAATGCCTGTTGCAATGGCAGTGGAGAATTGTTACTCAACCTATTCAATGAGAGGTAATTTAAAAAAGGAATTTTTTTGAATGTCACATATTAATAATCCCATGGAAGTTTTTAAATTGTTGAACGGCTCTAATTGCAGGGAATGCGGTGAAAAAACCTGTCTGGCATTTGCCGTGGCCGTGTTCAAGGAAACAAAACCAATCCAAAGGTGTCCTTATTTGGAAAAAGAGGTGATTGAACTTTATGGGGGGGGATTTGAAAAACCCGATACCATTGATGAAAATAAGGCCCGCGCCATTGAAGACCTAAAGCAACAGATCTCTTTGATTGATCTTTCCAAAGCCGCAGAACGCATGGGGGCGCAATTTTCCAACAATAAACTGAGCATAAAAATCTTTGGTAAAAGATTTAGTGCAGACCCCAAGGGCAACCTTGCATCTGAGGTTCATATCAATGCATATATGGTGGTACCGGCATTGAACTATATTTTGAACGGTTCGGGCAAGTCTCCCCAAGGGGAGTGGATCACATTTCGGGAACTGAAAGGGGGCCCTTCCCGGTATGCTCATTTTCAGCAGCGGTGCGAAAAACCCTTAAAGCGAATTGCCGATACCTATACGGATTTTTTTAAAGATCTTTTGGAAATTTTCGACGGCAAGAAAATTGTCAGCCAGATTGATTCGGATATTTCAATTGTTTTGTATCCCCTGCCTTTTTTTCCCTTAATGGTTTGCTATTGGAAACCTGAAGATGGACTTGAATCAGGTCTTCACATTTATTTTGACCGTGTGTCGGATGACACCCTTGATATTGAGTCCATATATACGCTTTGTGAAGGGATTGCCCTGATGTTTGAGAAAATTGCCCTGCGGCATGGGGCTTGAAAGAAAAAGGACTCTTGAAAAATGTCCCCTGAAAAATGCCCCTGCAAGAGCAATAAAAAATATGCAGACTGCTGTCAGCTCTTTATCGACGGCGGCGTGTGGGCTCCTACTCCCGAAAAACTTATGAGATCACGGTATACGGCCTTTTGCAAAAAGAATAAAAATTATCTTATGGCCACCCTTGATCCTGAACAGACCAGGAATGAAACTGCCCGCCAGCAGCTTGAAAAAGATTTGGCCCTGACCATGGGCCAGACCTGCTGGCTGGGACTTGATATCTTAGGCAAGGATATGGACGGCCCGGACAGAGGCCGGGTGGAATTTGTGGCCTTTTTTGAGCAGGACAGCAGCTTGGGTCAACTCCACGAGAGATCTTTGTTCATCAGAATAAAGAACCGATGGTATTACACAGAGGGTCAAATCCTGGCCCCGGTTCCCCTTTCCCGGAACCAGCCCTGTGTCTGCGGCAGCGGTAAAAAATTTAAACGCTGCCACGGTAAAAAATAGAGGGGGCCATAAAAGAAAATGGAAAATCAGGACCTAAAAGAATATAGAACAGGTTTACGGCCCATATGAGCCATTATCTTCTCATGGGCCTGATCCTGGGATTGTCTGCCGGACTTTCCCCGGGCCCTCTTTTGGCCCTTGTTATTTCTGAAACCCTTTCCCGGGGGCTTAAAGCGGGGATCTGGGTGGGGTTCGCCCCCCTTGTTTCAGACTTGCCCATTTTTGCCCTGGCATTGCTGGGGCTGTCACAAGTTTCGGATTTTAACTGGGTTCTGGGCCTGATTTCCCTTTTGGGCGGGGCTGTGATCCTGAAAATGGGGGTGTCAGGCCTGGGGGCCCAAGCAACCGTTTTGGATACAAAAAATCATGGGGGAACCTCATTTTACAAGGGGGTGATGGTGAATCTGCTCTCTCCCCATCCGTATCTGTTTTGGATCTCTGTGGGCGGCCCTGCGGCCACTAGGGCCTGGGAACTGACCCCCCTGGCCGGTGTGGGGTTTGTGGCAACTTTTTATGCGATGCTTGTGGGATCCAAGGTGGGGCTGGCGCTTATGGTTGCAAGATCCAGGTCTTTTTTAATGGGGAAAATGTATGTATTCACCATGAGATTTTTGGGGCTGATGCTCTGTATACTCTCTTTTGTCCTGATCTGGGAGGGCTTGGGCTTTTTTGGGCTAAAATTTGACTTGTAACACCTGTGCCTGTTGCAGGGGCAAACAGGCACAGATCTCTTTTGAACATGGGTTAAAAATCAAACTCCCTTGAGGTGACGGTATGCTCCATTCTCTGGATTCGCCGGTCAATATTGTCGAATTTTCGTTTGATCCGCTGGATGGCCGATTCCCTTGAGGTGGTGTAGGACTGGTAAAACTCCTGATCTGTTTCGTTCTTCAAAGGGATGGCAGGCTCCAGTTTTAAAAGCAGGCCTGCAACAATGTAGATCACCCCCACGGGCCAGAACCCGGTGAACAAGAAGAGGATAAAGACAATGATTCTTGTCCAGAACACAGAGAAATTAAAGTGCTGGGCAAGCCCCCGGCAGACGCCCATGAAGATGCCCTGCCTGGATCTGTAAATCCCCTGGGTGGTGGCCAGGGTGTCTATCTTTTGCCTGAACCTGCCGTACTGGCCTCGTTGGCGTCTGAATCCGCCATGCTGATGTCGCCTATAATGGTATTTCATTTTTTACGTCCTTTTTTTAAAACATTATCCAGAGGCTGCCGCGTTTTTAACTGGTTTTTTTCTGGCGTTCAATGAGGATGGTTTCCAACGCTTCTACCCGTTCTTCCATTTTTGACAGCCCGTTGAATATATCCTGGATCATCTTGGTCTCTTCGGTCTGGGTCTGTTTTTCATTTTTGGACAGCCCCCCGGTTTTGGCTGCCCTGATGATGCCGATGATGATCAGACCCAGGGTGGACAGAAGCAGGATAAAGCCTCCGATACAGATTGCTACGATGATTGCGCCGCTCATATAAGTCCTCCGAAATCCTTATGATTATCTTGTGGTTGTATCATCATTTTGGGGGGATTGGGAGGATTTTAGGGCATCCAGTTCCTTTTGAATATCATCGTCTGCAGCCAGGTCTTCAAAGGTTTCTTCCAGGGTGGATCGTTTGCCGTAATTCACCAGATCGGCTTCAGCTTCCATCCGTTCGATGTTGTTTTCCATCTCTTCAAATTTCTGCATGACATCGGCAGAGTCTACCCGCCGGATTTCCTGCTGGACTTTTTTCTTTTTCTGGGCCCGGATATGCCTCTGAACCAGCAACCGCTGTTTTTCCCGGGCAGATTTAAGTTTGTTTTCCAACTCCTGGATATCATCCCTGTATTGTTCCACAATAGAGGTGAGCTCGGTTAATTCTTCTTCAACAGCATCCACCCGCTGGGAAAATCTGCGTTTTTCCATCAGGGCCTGGCGGGCCAGGTCATCCCTTCCCTTGTTGACGGCAAGTTCCGCCTTGGTGGTCCAGAAATCTTCTCTTTCCCGGGTCTCTTCAAGCAGCCGCTCTACCTTTTTCTGGTTGGCAATGGTATTGGCGCAGGAGGATTTTAGTTCGATCAGGGTGTCTTCCATTTCCCGGATCATGAGCTTGATCAGTTTTTCAGGGTCTTCTGCCTTGTCCAGCATGGCATTGATGTTTGAGGATACAATATCTCTGAATCGTGTAAAAATTCCCATGGTTTATCTCCTTTTGGGTGTTTATTTTTCTGGTTGATCTCTGATGATGAATAGAGCAGAAAGCGTGCCAATCTTATTTGAACTTGGATTCGTTTAAATTTCAACGACTTATTGAATTGACTGTGAAAAAGATTTGTGGTATTATTGGCCAAATAGTGGTTGATTTAACCATATTTTAATGTGTTTAACTATGGAGGTGTGGGCATGGCCTATTCCCATGATATGAATTCCCAGGTAAAATCCGTGTCCATGTCCGAGGCCTTGGGGCAGTCTGAAGTGTTTTTGGAGTTTCAGGAGAAGATTTCCAGGGTGGCACCCATTGAGCGGCCAGTCCTTATTTTAGGAGAGCGGGGAACCGGAAAGGAGCTGGCTGCAGCCCGGCTTCATTTTTTATCAAAACGATGGCAAAAACCTTTGGTCACCCTTAATTGCGCCGCCCTGACCCCAAGCCTGATCGGATCTGAGCTTTTTGGATATGAAAAAGGGGCCTTTACCGGGGCTGCAACCCGTCACAAGGGGCGGTTTGAACAGGCTGCCGACGGCACCCTGTTTTTGGATGAGATAGGCAATATTCCCATGGAGGTCCAGGAAAAGATTTTAAGGGTGGTCGAGTACGGGAGCTTTGAGCGGGTCGGGGCTTCCAGCCCTGTTCAGGTGGATGTCCGCATTGTCGGGGCAGCCAATATGGATCTTTCCCTTATGGCGGACCAGGGTCGGTTCAAGCAGGATTTGCTTGACCGTCTTTCCTTTGAGGTTATTTATGTGCCTCCGTTGCGGTGCCGCAAGGGAGATATCCTTTTACTGGCCAATCATTTTGCATCCCGAATGGCCTTTGAACTGGGAAGAAAAAAAGTGCCTGAAATCATCAGTCAAGCGGTCAAATCCCTGGAATCCCATGTCTGGCCCGGCAATGTAAGAGAGTTGAAAAATGTGGTGGAAAGGGCGGTGTACAAGAGTATGACCCATGAAATTTCAGATATCGCCTTTGATCCCTTCTTTTGTCCATATGGTACCTTTCTTGGGACAAAAAAAAACGGGCCTGAACCTGCTATTTCCAAACCCGATTCACCTGAGTTGCCAGTCCAAAAAAATGCCCAAACAGGGTTGGACATCAAGGAACTTAGGGAAAAACCATTAAAGGAGGCTGTTTTGATTCTGGAGCGGTACAGGTTTTTTGCAGCCCTGAGTGACGCCCGGTTTAACCAGAAAAAGGCGGCTGCCCTTTTAGGGCTGAGTTATGATCAGTTTCGGGGATTGAAAAAAAAACATGGGATTTGATGTTTGTTTTCCGGGATAACATGGGCTTGATAATGCCCTGAGTTCTGAAGATTCTGCCGATGGATTAGGTTTGCTTGAACCCGGGGCCGGTTTGGATTCAAGATCTGAACGGGAGTTTGATGATGAATTTTGCCCCTTTGCCAGGGGGGGATTCCACAGAGAGTTCACCGCCATGGTCGTCTACGATGATAAAATATGAGACCGAAAGCCCAAGTCCGGTTCCCTTGTCCACCTCTTTGGTCGTAAAAAAAGGTTCAAAAATTCGTTTGCGTGTCTCCTTGTCAATGCCCGGGCCGTTGTCTTCTATTTCAATACAGGCCATGCCGGGTTGTTCTAAAATGCGCAGGATGATTTCAGGGGGAACTTGGGGGGGATTTTGTCCCATTGCCTCGGAGGCATTTTTGATAATATTAAAGACAACCTGCTGAATTTTGGTCTCCTCACAATAGATCAGTGGCAAATCTGGAGCAAATTTTCGGTTAAGTTTAATTGATTTGAAATCAAAGTCTTTTTTCAGGTTATAGTCATTCTGGGCAAGATTCAGCGCATTGTCAATCAATTCGGCTAGGTTTGTTTTTTTTCTGGCAACCCCGCTTTTTTTTGAAAAGCTGAGCATGTTTGCAACGATTTTGGCTGCACGTTCGCCTGCCTGGTGGATATCGTCAAGGTGGGTGAGAACCGCTCTTTTTTCCATGAAATTTTTGATGGCCTTCATGGAGGTGCCAGCTTTCCGGGCGGCCTCATGGTTGGCCGGGATATCCTTGGTCAGTCGATTTAACACCACCTGGGCATTCTGCATCATTCCGGCCAGGGGGTTGTTGATTTCATGGGCCATGCCTGCGGCAAGCCCGCCCACGGACATCATTTTTTCCGATTGAATCATTATTTCCTGGGTTTTTCTTCGTTCTGTAATGTCGTTGACCAATGAGGCCACGCCAACGACCTGGCCTTCAGTATTTATCAATTTGGTGTTGAACCAGTCACAGAGAATGTGTTTTCCATTTTTGGTCATATTTTCATTGATGTTTTTTTTCCCGCCCGTGCCTGACAATGCCTTTTGGAAAACCTCGGTCACAGAGTGGATGACGTTTGAAGGAAGAATCAGGTCAGCGGCATTTTTGCCCAGGGCCTCCTCTTTTGTATATCCGAATATAATCTGGGCTGCCGGGTTCCACTCTGTTACATTGAAATTTATGTCCCAGGAAATCGCGCCCACAGGGGTATTCATAAGATGGAAAGATAAAAGGTTTTCACTCTCTTTAAGGGCGTTTTCCCGGTCTTGTAACTCAAGTTTCAAAGCGGTCAATACATTCTTATATATGGCAAACAGGGCAAAAGAGACAAACGAGACAAATCCGATGGCAACTGAATTGTCCAGAAAATAATCGATCCGTTCAAGTTCGCTCAGGCCCGGGGTATCTTTTAAAAGATAGATAAACAGGAAAAAAACAGCCATATTGACAGAAAAATAAATTGCCAGGGGTTTTCGGCTGTTAAAAAATAAAAGGGGCATGGCAGCAAGCAGGGCAGGCACAAAGACAATGGTATCCAGCTTGGTAAATATCGAATCTGCCGGTTCAATAAATAAAATCGTCCAGATCGTAATAAAGCTGATGGTCAAAATGGTATGAACGGCAATATCGTATTTGCCCTTAACAAGCACGCCCAGGGAAAATAGCATGAGTCCAAGCCCAATGGATTCAACAAGAACGACGGACACAGGGGCAGAATCCAGCCAGATGGTATATATCAAGGAAAAAAACAGGGACAGGGTTATGAAAACAGTGCCCACCAGGATAAATTTTGCCTTGAGATAAATTTCTTTTTCCCTTTTATCATAATGCCTTAAAAGGGGATTAAAGAGCCGGTCCATCGATTAAAACGTCTGCCTTGTTGATATATTGTAAGCAATTAATTGGGTCTGGCGCCAATATAGAACGATAAATAGCGCTTTGTCCAGGAAGGAGTCAGGGACGATGGATTTATAGCCCATGGATTTCTCCGTTTTTGTCCCCATGAATTTCATTGGGGCTGACCAGGGGGTAGGTCAGTTGCTGGCCTGGTTTAAGGCGGGCCAGATTTATGGCTGGGTTATACTTTTCAAGCAGCCATAGCGGGATTTCCAATTGGTTTACACACAAGAACCAGAGGGTATCCCCGGATTTGATGTCATAGACCTGGGTTGAGGCCACAAAATAGGAATCAAAAAAATCTTCCAGAATTTCCTGGTGAAATTCGTAACGTTGTTCTTCAAAATCCTTGGACCCTGTTTCAGGCAAAGGAATTTTAATGGCCTGGCCAATGGTGATGGCTCTGCCAAAGGGCAGGCGGTTCAGGTTTCTTATGGTTTGGGTGGCAATGGAGAGCCAGTCGGCATAATGGCCCAAGGTTTCTTCGGCTGCCACATGGATGACCCCGATCAATCGGTTGTTTTTTTGAATGGTTTTTTGGATTTTAAGATCGCTGGTCACAATTTTTAGGTTGACCTGGGTGGCTGTGATGGCCGGTTTTGCCTGGATTTCAGCCTCTGGTGGTAAAATGGCCTGTGGCTGTTTTTCAAGGGTAAGGTCTTTTGGAACCACTGCCTTCTTGGGAACTGTTTTAACCGTTTTTATGGGGGCAGGCCGGGGCTGACGGCTTGTCTTGTCAGCCTTGGGTGGCGCATGGGAGACTGTTATTATCTCTTTTTTTTCAGGGGTGGGCTTTGGCCAGGGCGGTTTTAAGGGGAACGATTTCGCCTCTGGACGGAATTCTCAAGGTCTGGCCAATGTAGATGGTGGCCCGTCTGCCAAGGTCGTTGGCCAGGATCAGGTCATTGAGACCCACTTTGTGGGTGCGGGCAATGCGGCCTGCGGTATCGCCTTTGTGGACCCGGTGAAATTTGCTGGGCTTTTGCCTGTCTTTGTACAAGGGGGCTGCCGCCCGCGCCACAGCCTGGCTGGCAATGCCTTGGGGCAGACGGAGTTCATATCCTTTGGGAATATATTTTCTGTTGTCAAACACCGGTTTTCTTAAGGCCGGATTTAGTTGTTTAATCTCATTGATGCCAAGGCCTAACCCCTTGGCCAGATCCTTTGCCGGCACAAAGCCTTGAACCTTGAACAGGGTGTGGCTGACAGGTTTGGCCGGGGTCAGGTCCTTGAAATATTGGCTAGGATGTTTGGCCACCTGTCGGGCTGCCAGAAATTCTGAGTAAAAATTTCGGGAGGCGAATTTAAAGGACCTGCTCTTATAGTCTGAATATATCCTGGGATAGGTTTGATGTTTTTTTTTGGCCCGTTTCATTCCGTTGAGGCCGTGGTTGTATGCGGTAAGGGCCATGGGCCAGTTTTTGAGCACTGAATAGTTGCGTTTGAGCAGGTTTGCAGCCCCCTGGGTCGATATATAGGGATCCCGCCGCTGATCCACCACATAACCGATTTCCATATACCGTTTTCCTGTGGACCGGGTAAACTGCCAGATCCCGGCTGCACCAAATTTTGAATAGGCATTCACATTAAAGGAGGACTCTACGCAGGGCAGAAATGCCAGGTCCTGGGGCAGTCCATGGGATAAAAAAATTCGTTTGAATTCGTCAATCAAGGCGCCTGACCGGACAAGCCCCTCTTTGAACTGGTCTTTCAACCCGGTCTGGATTCGTAAATTTAAGGCGGCCTGACCCAGGGTGGATGCCTTGGGAACGGAACCGAACAGGGCGGCTGTTTTTTTCTCTTTTGCTGAGGCCGGGGCATGGCCCTGGGCCAGTTTCAACAAGATGGCCTTGTATTTTTTAATGGCCTTTTTTTTGGTTTTCTGGTTTTCCTTGGCAGCCTTCCGGGTATTGTCCGGGTTCAGTTGAATCACCTTGTAAACCCGGGACAGGTCTCGGGCGTCATGGAGAACGCCCTGAGCTTTTGAGTATTTTGTAAATATATCAATCCAGAAATCAACGTTGGGCTCTATCTCTTTGAACACGGGAAAGGTTTTGGAAGACGGCACAGAGGTCTGTGTTGCCGCCTGGCTGACAAGTCTGGTGGAGAAAACAAGGACTGCGATCCAGAAAACAAGGATAGAGAAATAAAGAAATCGCCTGATCAAAAAAATCATGGACGTTCCAGATAGAGGGTTATCTTAATGCCGGTATGGCAGATAATCTATCATATCCATGTTTGATTTTAAACGGAAAATAAAAAACCTGTGATCCACCATACAGCACCCTCTTCTTCGCTGCCTGGGGTTGCTCCTCCCTGGGGAGTCTGACTTATACACCTCACTTGTTGCTTGCTTGACGACGCAATCTGGTACCTTGCAGGTGGCTGGGACAGCACGGAACCCCCATATTTAAGCAAATATGAAATTAGGCAGTGGATTTGAGAAAAACGCTTTATTCCTGCATTTGGCGGACTGCCCTGCCCAGTTTTTCAACGGCCTTTTCAAGGGTGGGTTCATCTGCCATGGTGTAATTGAGCCTCATGGTTTCATGACCCTGGTCGGGATCGGTATAAAAAAATTGTCCCGGCACAAATGCCACCCCGTTTTCCAGGGCTTTTTGATAAAGATCCATACCGTTTAAGCCTTTGGGGCCCTGGACCCATAAAAACATCCCCCCTTCAGAGGGAGCAACCTTGAACTCCTTCGGGAGATGGTGCTCTAAGGCGTCCATCATGGCCTTTTGTCTGGGCCGGTACAGGTCGATGATTTTCGGCAGCTGGGCCTTTAGGTGGTTGCCGGCCAGGTATTGGGCAGCCAATGCCTGATTGAATGTGGAGGTATGAAGATCCACCCCTTGTTTAACCAATACCAGCCATTGGCGGATGAATTCGGGAGCAGCATAAAACCCGATACGCAGGCCCGGGGCAAAGACCTTGGACAGGGTGGAAATATAGACGACATGGTCCGGGGCCAGGGTCTTGATGGGGGCAAGATCCTCTCCTGAATATCTGAGGGCGGAGTAGGGGTCATCTTCAATGAGCAGGGTATTATGCTTTTTTATGATTTGGGCAATCTTAACCCTTCTTTCCATGGTCAGGCTCCGGCCCGTGGGATTCTGGAAGGTGGGCACCAGGTAAATAAACTTAATGTTGTGGGTGTTGAGGACTTGCTCTAACGATTCGGGAACAAGGCCCTGGTCATCCATTTCCATGGGGATGTACTCAGGTTCATAGGGGTTGAAAGCCGAAATGGCCCCAAGATAGGTGGGCGCTTCAATCGCAATTTTATCCCCTTTGGATATCATGAGCTTGGCTGCGGCATCCAGAACGCCCTGGGAGCCTGAGGTGATATTCACCGCTTGGGGTGTGATTTTAATGCCTCTGTTTTCAAGCAGCCCTGCCATCTGTTCTCTCAAGGGCATGAACCCTTCGGTGAGATCGTATTGAAATGCCTGGGATTTATAGGTGGTCAGAACCTGGGAGCAGAGTTGTTCAAATATCTCCATGGGAAAACTGTCCGGAGAGGGAATGCCCCCGGCAAGAGAGATGATTCCCGGGTTGGAGACCACCTTGAGAATTTCCCTGATGGCATTGGCCTCCATGAGTTTGGTCCGCTGGGCTAAAATATGTTTGAACGCCATAATACTCCAGGGTCATCGCATGTAACTTTTATTAAGATTCGTCCTTACCCGGCTGGAATAGGTGAGGGGGATTCCGTTAAATCTTAAGCGGTCGTCCTGACCGCTTAAGAAGCGGAAATGATCGGACCTATGCCGTCCTGGCGGGCCGCTCATTTACGCCACTCCACCCCCTTCACCCTATCCCAGCCTGGCTCTCCTGGCTTGTTATAGTATATGAGCATCGAACAAAATTTTCCTAGACATCGCTGCACAGATACGATATATATGGCAATAAACACAGGGAGTTGCCAATGAACGAAAAAAAATCTCTTGAAACTTTTTTTGACAATATTCAGGACCCCAGACACCACAATAAGCTTCATAATTTAATTGATGTCGTCATCATCGCAATTTGTGCGGTAGTTGCTGGCGCAGACACTTATGAGCAAATTGAAAACTTTGGCAAAAAGAGAAAAAGGTGGTTGTCAAAATTTCTAAGCCTTCCCCATGGGATACCCTCCCATGACACCTTTGGCAGAATTTTTGAAAGGATGAACCCGAATGAATTTCAGAGCAGTTTTATGCACTGGGTTCAGTCGGTTGCAAAGATGACCAAAGGTCAAGTCATTGCAATCGACGGCAAAACTCTAAGGCGTTCACACGATACCTCCAATGATAAGAAAGCCATTCATATGATCAGTGCGTGGGCTTCGTCTAATAAAGTGGTTTTAGGGCAATTAAAAACCGAAGAAAAATCAAATGAAATTACGGCCATTCCAAATCTTTTAAAACTTTTAGATATCTCGGGCTGCATTATAACCATTGATGCCATGGGCACTCAAAAGAAAATCGCTGAAACCATAATAAACAAAGGGTGTGACTATGTCCTTGCCCTGAAAGAAAATCATAAAACCTTGCATGATGAAGCGGTACTTTTTTTCAATAAAATGGAAGAAATGAAAAATCAGGGGTACCAGTTTAATGAACAGACCAGTGTTGACGGAGGGCACGGTCGAGTCGAAACGCGCAGGGCTGTGATAACCTCTGATATTGATTGGTTTGAAGATAAAAAAAGTTGGAAAGGTTTGAAAAGTATTGGAATGATTGAATCCACCCGGGAAATGGACGGCCAGATCAGTCATGAAAAGCGATATTATATATCGAGCCTGGATAGCGACCCCAATATTTTTGGTAATGCTGTCAGGAGGCATTGGGGAATTGAAAATTCAGTGCATTGGGTATTGGATATTGCGTTCCGTGAAGACGAAAGCAGAGTCAGAAAGGGGAACTCTCCTGAGAATTTTGCAGCGATTCGGCACATTGCATTAAATTTATTACGGAACAATAAGACATTTAAAGGGAGTGTAAAAACCAAAAGGTTGAATGCTGCTATGGATATCAAATATCTGGAGGAAGTTATGTTTGGATGATACTTGAACCAATCAAAACTATAGGCACTTTACAATATTTACATGCGTGAGCCCTGCATAATACTCCCCCTTGGGTTGAAATTTGATATAATTATTTATAATATACCTGGAAAAGAATGGTCTTAACAGATACAGAATTATAAAAAAAACACCATAACAGAAAAGATATTTTTGGGGGTTATAGTCTGTTCACCGGCACATTGGCGAGCTGTTCTTCGAGAAATTCATCCATGAGATCCTTGTATTTATCTTCAGGGTAAAGGGTGCTGCAGGACCTGCAGCAAAGATATATCCGGGTTCAGGTTCGTTTGATCCTGAGTTCTCCACCGCAGGAGAGGCATTTTCCAATGGTTTTTTTCATGGGTTTCCTTTTTGCTGGATATTTTAAACCCTGTCAATTGCGGGTCAAATTATTATGGGTCTCATGGCCCAGCCTAAAATTTTGTGAAATATTCGGGTAAATACTTTTCATTTATCCTCAGATAACATAAAACAGGCAGACAAAAAGTCCATAATATGAAAGATAATTTTTATTCACGGGAGCAAAGCCGTATCATGGGAAAAGAAGAAGACCGTTACAAAAGGAGTTATCCCATTTCCTGGGACCAGCTTCACAGGGATGCCAAGGCCTTGTCCTGGCGTCTTCATGACAGGGATCGAAAATGGAAGGGGATCGTGGCCGTGACCCGGGGGGGGCTTGTGCCTGCCGCCATCATTGCCCGGGAGCTTTCTATTCATCTTATCGATACCATATGCATTACCAGTTATGACTGGCAGAACCAGGGAGAAGCCACCATTTTAAAGCCCATGGAAGGGGATGGAAAAGACCTGCTCATCATTGACGATTTGGTGGACACAGGTTCTACGGCAAAACTGGTCAGGGAGATGCTGCCCAAGGCCTATTTTGCCACGGTATATGCCAAACCCGCGGGAAAACCTCTGGTGGATGCCCATGTAACCGAAGTGAGCCAGGATACCTGGATTCTTTTTCCCTGGGATTCGGAGTCAAGATTTGTTGAGCCCATTGCCGGGCAATAATCCCAGGCTAAAATAAATTTTGCTTCCCCGGTCACCCGGGGAAGCAAAGCGGATTATTTTTTTTCGACGATATTTCTGTGGGCCATGAGGCGGATGGCATTGATCCGGATAAACCCTTCGGCATCTTCCTGATTATATCCCCCTTCAATGTCCATGGACGAAAGATCCTGGTTGTACAGGGATGAGGGGGAGGTTCTGGCAATGGGATAGGCAACCCCCTTGTACAATTTCAGGGTGACTTCCCCGTCAATGACTTCCTGGCTTTTGTCCATGGCGGCCATGAGAAATTCCATTTCAGGGCTGAACCAGAATCCGTTATATACCAGTTCACCAAGCTTGGCGGCCAGCATGTCCCGCAGCCGCATCACCTCCCGGTCCATGGCAATGCCTTCAATATCCATATGGGCCTGGTGGAGAATGGCGCCTCCCGGAGTTTCATAGACCCCCCGGGATTTGATGCCCACAAATCTGTTTTCCACCATGTCCAGGCGGCCGATACCGTTTTCGCGGCCCAGCTGGTTCAGGTATTCAAAGAGCTCCAAGGCATCGGTTTTTTGAGTCCCGTCTTCAAGGTTTTCTACCCGTACCGGAATACCATCCTTGAATTCAAGGATGATTCTTGTGGGGGTGTCCGGGGCATTTTCAGGAGAGATGGTGTGCGAATAAATGCTCTCTTCACAAATGGCGCCCGGATCCTCTAAAATACCGGCCTCATGGGAGATGTGCAGCAGGTTGTCATCCTCGCTATAGGGTTTGGATGCGGTCTGCTTGGTGGGGATATTGTGTTTTTCAGCATAGTCTAAAAGATCGGTCCGTCCCTTGAACGCATTGAGAAAGTCCGTGTTTTTCCATGGGGCAATTACCTTGATCTGGGGGTTGAGGGCATAATAGGAAAGTTCAAACCTGACCTGGTCGTTGCCCTTGCCTGTAGCGCCGTGGGAGACATATTGGGCACCCACCTCATTGGCGATTTCAATCTGTCTTTTGGCAATGATGGGGCGGGCAATGGCTGTGCCCAAAAGATACCGGCCTTCGTACACTGTGTTGGCCTTGTATACCGGAAAGATATAATCGGTGACAAATTCTTTTCTCATATCTTCGATAAACACCTTTGAAGCCCCGATCTGCAATGCTTTTTTTTCGGCGGTTTCAAAGTCTTCCTGCTGACCGATATTGGCCATATATGCAAACACCTCATATCCTTGTTCAAGCAACCATTTGAGGATGACCGATGTATCCAGTCCGCCGGAATAGGCCAGGACCACTTTTTCCTTTGTCATTATGAACTCCTTTTATATTTTATTTTTATAGGGATTAAACATTGGCTATTAATGCAGAAAAATCTTGAAATAGTCAAGGGTATTGAGTATAAAAAGCGCATATATTTTTAATATTCATGCATAAATATGATAATACTATGACCATAGCTTCAGAACTCCATTTATTGTTTTCCCAGGGAGTGACCGGCAACCAGGCCCAGCTGGTTCAGGCACTCAAGGAAAGGGGCATTACCACCACCCAGTCATCGGTTTCCAGGGCCCTTAAAAAAATTAATGCCATCAAGGGCCAGGACGGTTCCGGCAGTACGGTCTGGGCCCTGGCCAAAACCGAACTCAAAGACATTGGTTTTTTTGATTCCCTGGTCAAATCCATTGCCCACAATACCCATTTGATTGTTATTCACACCCGGCCCGGCACAGCCAATACCGTGGCTAAATTCATTGATGACCATGATTTTGACCTGGTTCTCGGATCTGTGGCCGGAGATGATACCATTATTGTTGTGCCCACCCTTGAAGAAAAGATTCCTGAAACCATCAATGAGATCACAGCCTATATGAAACAGATCGGCATTTTTTTGGAATAGGGGGGAAGTTTGGGCCAGGTGGAATCGGGATCCCCAGAGTTTGGGCGGGTCTCTATTGTCGATAAGAATGCGTGCGGGGATGAATGAAAGATCTACACGGTTTGCCAAAATTATTTTTTATTTTAATGCCTCTGCTCTTTTTTTCCCCCGACATAGCGTCTGCCCAGGGCCGTGTTGCAGCACAGATGGGCCTGTGTATTATTGGCGGTGAGGTACCGGGCAATCTTCCTGTGATGAAAAAGAGTCCCGGCCATTATACCTTTGACTTTAACACCCTTGAAAAATCTGGATTGTCCGTGGACCGCCTTCCCCAGGGCAGCCGGATCATCAATCGGCCTTTGGGCTTTTATGGGCAGGGCCAAAGGACCGCCTGGCTGGGTTGGGCTGCAGTATTACTGCTGGGGGGAGGGATCCTTGTCGTCAGCATTCTTTTTTTAAGAGCAAGACGGGTAAACTCCCGGTTGAAAAAAAGTGAACAGCTTCTTTCCTTTTACCTTCAAAATACCCCGGTGGGAGCCATCTACTGGAGCCGGGAATTAAAGGTCATTGAATGGAATACTGCGGCTGAGCGTATATTCGGATATACTCGAAAAGAGGCCATGGGCAGACATATGTCAGAATTCATTCTGCCTCGGAAAGAAAAAAAACTGGTCCCGCATTGTTTCCAGGACCTTGTTGCAGGCAGGGCCGGGGGAAAATGGGAAAACGGAAATGTGACCCAGGCCGGCCGGCTAATTTTGTGCGATTGGTATAATACGGTCCTTAAAAATGAGAGCGGCCGGACCATTGGTGTGGCCTCTCTGGTAAATGATATAACGGACAGGAAACATTCAGAAGCAGTAGTGTCCGGTTAGGTTGTTGCATATAAAAAGCATCTAAAATCATTGAAAAAACAGTCTGTTTTGTGTTGACAAATGTGCGTAAAAATTTTTGTGCGCCTTGAAAATTTAACTCAAGGAGCTCAAATGACGCACATCTCAGTCCCTAAAAAACAACTACGGTCCCTGAACTTTGACAATTTCAGGTGCCCTCTGATAAAGTCACTTTCAAAAGCACCGGAATTACAATCTCGAGGAGACCGCCCTTTAAAAATGACATTCGAAGACCAGATAAATGCTTTGGTTTATTTCCATCTTCAGGAGCACAAGTCTGCCCGACATTTAATTCAGGATCTCAAGGAGAATGTTTTTGCTAAAGAAAATATTGCGCCAGACGGTGGTATCAGCCGTAGTAGTTTCTGTGAAGCCATCAATCACAGGGGACTCGAACAACTGCAATTTATCTTTGAGGATCTTTATAAACAGGCTCTTGAGTGTCATCCGGGTGAACACGCCGAGTTAGGAGAGTTGGTTTCCATTGACGGTAGTCTCATAAATGCAGTCCTTTCAATGCACTGGGCGAACTACAGAAAAGGAAGTAAAAAAGCCAAAGTACATTGCGGATTTGACATTAATCACGGAATCCCAAACAAAATCTTTTTGACTGAAGGCAACGGCGCTGAACGCACTTTTGTTCCCAAAATACTTTCCAAGGGGCAAACAGGTGTTATGGATCGTGGATATCAATCCCATAAAGAATTTGACCTGCTTCAGGAGCAAGGCAAACATTTTGTCTGCCGTATAAAAACCAGGACAACAAGAACAATTATTGATAACCACGAGACCCCTTCCGACAGCTACATTTTTTATGATGCACTGGTTAAACTTGGTACTCCGAATCAAAACCAGACGAAAAGGCCTGTTCGGGTTGTTGGCTATAAAATTGCTGGCGTCAAATACTATGTGGCAACTGACAGGCATGATTTAACAGCGGAACAAATAGCAACAATTTATAAACTCCGGTGGACCATTGAGGATTTTTTCAAATGGTGGAAAGAACATCTGAAGGTATATCATCTCATTGCCCGCAGTGAATACGGCCTTATGGTTCAGATTCTTGGCGGCCTTATCACTTACCTGTTACTGGCAATCCATTGCCAAAAACAGTTTAATGAAAAGGTCACGATCAAAAGAGTTCGGCAGCTGCGAACCGCCATTCTAAATGACCTGTTTGGCTGCGAGGAGCAGGGCTCTCATAGTTCAAACAGGGACAATATTGTCAAAGATCAAAAAATTATTGAGCAAGCAAAAACCTAACCGGACATCACTGATTCAGAAGATATCAATAAAATTTTATTTGCCATTTCATATGCTGTGAATATTACCCTGAATTTAGACGAGTTGTACCAACAGATTCATTCGTTGCTCGGTGCGATTTTTGATGTTACCAATTTCTTTATTGCCATTGTCAATGAGACGGAAAAGACCTTGCATTTTCCGTATTTCGTAGACCAGACGGATGACGCATCCTATAAGGTTGTGGATTTTGATCCCGAAAAATCATTGACCGGCTTGGTGGTGTCCCAAAGACAACCCTTGCTGCTCAAGTCTGGAATGCTAAAAAAAATATCAGAAAAAGATGGTGTCAGGGGACCGGTGCCTGAAATCTGGATGGGAGTGCCGATCATGATCAAGGATAAAGTCATTGGTGTGGTTACCGTTCAAAGCTATACAGATCCCAATTTATACACTGGGCAGGATTTAAGGGTTTTGGCATCCATTTCCCATCAAATTGCCATATCCATTGACCGCAAGCGTGCAGAGGATGAACTGCGGGAGAGTGAAAAACGGTATCGCCATCTCTTTGACCATGCCCCGGCAGGCATGTTTGAGATTGACTTTAGAATTCCCGCATTTGTTAAGGTGAACTCTCTTTTTTGTGAGTATACCGGTTTTTCCGAACTTGAACTGCTCTCCATGAACCCTTTGGTGCTTTTAACCCAACAAAGCCGAAAAGAATTTATGAAAATATATGAGCGCGTTCTTGGGGGCGGAAAAGCTGCTACAAATGTTGAATATGAAATCATCACCCCAAATAAGGAAAAAATTTGTGTGGTTCTCAACTCGGATTATATCTATGAAAATGGCCGGATGACAGGGGCAAGGGTGGTTGTCCATGATATTACCGAGCGTAAAAGAATGGAGCATATGATCATCCAGTCCGAAAAAATGATGTCCGTGGGCGGGCTTGCGGCAGGTATGGCCCATGAGATCAATAATCCTCTGGCCGGGATGATGCAAAATGCCCAGGTGATTTACAATAGGCTCACCAACAAGGCCTTGCCGGCAAATGAGAAAACGGCCCGTAAATTGGGCACTTCAATGGATATCATCAGCGCTTTTATGGAAAAACGAGGGGTGCTGAATCAATTGGAAAACATTAACAAAGCCGGCGGTCGTGCCGCTAAAATAGTTGAAAATATGTTGAGTTTTGCCAAGCTGGGAAAATCCATTAAAAAAGAAGCAAAAATAGATACCATCATTGAGCAGACCCTGGAACTGATCCAAAATGATTATGACCTTAAAAAAGAGTATGATTTTAAAGATATTGAAATCCTCAGGGATTATCATCCAGGTACCCCGGCGGTATTCTGCGAGAAAAGCAAAATCCAGCAGGTGTTGTTCAATATTTTAAAAAATGCTTTCCAGGAAATGAATCGAAAATTAAGTGATGTCTCCCCTAAAATCACGATTGGCCTCAGGCCGGGGGTAAATTCAATTGTTCTTGAAATTGAGGACAATGGCCCCGGGATGGATGCCCGGACCCAAAAGCGGATTTTTGAACCCTTTTTTACCACCAAGGAGGTGAGCAAGGGAACAGGATTGGGCCTTTCGGTTTCCTATTTTATTGTTGTAGAGGATCATAAAGGGAAAATGGAGGTTGAGTCATTTCCCGGAAAGGGTACCCGGTTTATCATAAGACTTCCCATTAACCCCATGGCGGTCTGAGCAGTAAATATTTATAATCGGTTTGTTTTATTCCCCCGATTTTGGGCGGATTATAAGCTTAAAATAGGTTTCCAGGATGGGGGCCAGCTTTTTTCTGGAGATCTCCAGGTTTTTTTGGGCGTAAAAAGAGATTTTACCGTTCAGCCCCCCAATTTTATGTTTTAAGGTGTAGGGTTCAAAATCCAGTTTTTTTTCCAGGAACCTGACCACCCCGTCATGGACGGCCCCGTTTTTGGCATATAAAACCATTTGCCGGTGAAATCCCTGGGCTTTATATGCAATCATGCATCCCAGAAGGTCCAGGTTTTTGGATCTGGCATAGGACTCAAACGCCAGGCCCAGGTTGTTTTCTCGTTTTTCCCACGCCTCCAGGCAGACCAGGGCCGATCCAATGCCCCATCTGAAGTCTTTGAAACCATACGCCTTGTAATCCCGTTTCAGAAGGTCAAAAGAGGATAGATCTTTCGTGCTGAACCTGGTGCTTTGAAGATGGTTAAAAAACGGAGTCAGTCCGGAGGGACTAAACTTGGCCAGAGCTGCAGCCATGGCTTTATCTTTTGGGGTCACGCGGCCGGCTTTTGGATCCAGGTTGACCGTGTCCAGAAGAATGGCGCCTAAAAGCAGGAGGCCCGGGCAGGGGGCAACCAGTTCCGGGTGTTTTTTAATCAGGCGTTCTCCCACCAGGGTGGCACAGGATCCCACCGCCTGGATTGTTTTTTTTGCCTGGGGATAAAGCCCCTGGTCCTTGTGGTGATCGAGGATCATGGAAATCTTAGGTCCATGGGATTCAAATGCCCTGGACAATTGATTGTGATCCACCAGAATTATATTTTTTGTCCGGGCCATGAAACCATCCGGCTCTATATCATCCAGAAAAACAAGGGGCTGGAGATCGATTTTTGCAAGCTTAAACAGATCGACCGCTTCTGGCCTGAGCCTGAAATCCCCTCTTTTTATGGGGAGCAGGGGAATACAGCAGCCATTTTGTTGTTTGGCTGCCATGGTATACGCCAGGACAATTGACGATACCATGGAATCCAGATCGCAGGCCTCATTGCCCATGACCACAAGGTCAATCGCTTTGTGATCTGTCTTTGTCCTGGATTGGGCCAGGTATTGGGTTAGTGTCGGGGTTGACATATTTTGGGTGCGTCTGTTTTGGGGTTAATACCTTTGCTGTGTGAGGGCTTTTTCTTTATCCGCCCATGGCTTTTTTTTATGGGAGCGGGCCGTTTTGATCCATCCATGCTTCACAGGCTATCCTCCTTTGTCTGGATTTGCAAATTTAATTTTTTCCGTTTTTTAAGGCTTCAAGCTGACCATTCCCCAATTATGTTTTTTCCGTGCCTGATCGGGATCTGGATATCTTGGCCTCGTCAAAGGAGGCCATTTCCGTCATGAGTTTGCAGGCCGTCTGAACCATGTCCATGGCAAGTGCTGCGCCTGTCCCTTCTCCCAGGCCCATGGACAAATCAATTATCGGGTCAAGGTCCATATGGGCCAGGGCTGCCGCCTGGGCTTTTTCCACGGATTTATGGCCTGCAATGAGATAGCCCTGGATTCCAGGATGGATGGCATGGGCGACCAGGCCTGCGGCAGTGGAGATGACCCCATCCAGAACCACGGCGCAGCCTTTGGATGCCGCGGCAAGCGCTGCCCCTGCAATGCCGGCAATTTTAAATCCGCCCAGGGTTCTTAGAATTTCAAATCCGTTTTCAGGATCAGGGTGATGGAAATTGAGCACCCGTTCAATCACTTCGGCTTTATGGGAGAGCCCCTCGTCATCCACCCCGGTTCCCCTGCCCGCAGCCGTGGACGGTTCAAGGCCTGTAATGGCGCAGATAATGGCCGAGGCCGAGGTGGTGTTGCCGATACCCATCTCCCCAAGGCCGATGATCTGGATGGGACCTTTGTCTTCCCAGATGGAGAAAAAGGCGGTCATCCCGTTTTCAAGGGCCTGGACAGCTTGATGTTTGGTCATTGCAGGGGCCAATGTCATATTCCGGGTGCCCGCGGCAACTTTTGCCCGGATCAGATCAGGATGGGGCTCAAACGCTTTTTTTACCCCCATGTCCACCACCTTCATTTCAATTTCGTGATGACGGCAAAGCACATTGATGGCTGCCCCGCCCTTGAGGAAATTGTCCACCATCTGTCCTGTGACCTCGCTGGGAAAGGCAGAGACCCCCTCTTCGGTAATGCCGTGGTCCCCTGCAAAGACCAGCATGGCTTTTTGTTCTATTTTCGGGGTCAGGGTGTTCTGGATTTGGCAGATCCGGACACTCAGGGTTTCAAGTTTTCCCAGGGCACCCAAGGGTTTGCTCTTATCATCCATTTTTGCCCCTGCCTCAGCCCTGAGCCTCTGATCCGGTGAGACAATCGCCTGGATTGTGGAAGCGCACAAGGGGCTGAGGTCAGATTTCTTTTTTATGGTAGAGGCCTGGGCCTTGGTGGAGACCTCGTTTTCAAAAGGGGTGTCATGGCCGGTAAAATCAAGGATATATTTTAAATCTTTGCCAGCAAGTACCCGGGCAAGAAGGTCAGGGGCCATTTGCGGAGGAACCACCTTTTGGATGAGCCCTTGAATGGATTCGGCCTGGGAGACCAGAAAGGGAATACCCTTTTCCATGTCAGAGCGTTTCATGCCGTATGCCCCGAAAATACGGGCCTCCTTGTAATGGATCAGGTTCAGCAGATTGGTCTCCAGGGTTTGGTTTTTTGAAATTCCGGAAAAAAAACAGATGCTCCCGCCCTTGTCCACCTTGGCAATGGCCTGGGCAAAGGCCTTGAAATCCGGACAGGCATTGATGACCAGGTCAAAAAGACTCTCATGGGTCTGTTTAAGGCATATCAGATCGGCCCTGTCCAGGATGGGGGAGATCTTCTGGATTTTGGCCTCATCCTTTTCTATGATCAGAGGAGAGTGGCCCAGATATTGGGCATAAAGTGCAATGATCAGGCCCATGGTGCCGCCGCCCAGGATTAAAATCCTGGCGCCGGGTTTAGGGGAGAGTTTTTCAAAGGCATTGACCACGCATCCCACAGGCTCGGCAAAACAGGCGGTGCGTATATCCAGATCCCCGGGCAGGGGAATCAGGCTGGCTTTGGGCAGAATCACCTTGTGGGCAAATCCGCCGTGGGTATGAAATCCTGTGATTTCCATCTTGTCGCACAAATTTTGTTTGCCTGCAAGACAATAGGGACAATTGCCGCAGCTTAGTCCGGGCCAGACCATATATTTTTTTCTCTTGGTCCTGAACCACCATCTCATGGCCCAGCACCCTGGGAAAGACAAGGTCCCGGTGTCCCTGGTCCCACATTTTAGCATCAGTCCTGCAGATGGCACAGGCCAGGACATCCATCAAGACCTGGCCGCTATCAGGGTCTGCTGCCATGGGGGGCAGGGGCTGGATTTCAAGCTGTCTGATTTTTTTGAGCACCATTTGAATCATGGAAGATCCTCTTCTGTTAACACGAGCTTTTTGATGACAATGTTTTTAAATCCTTTGGTTTCAGCCTCATTTGCAAGGGTTTTAACCTGGGCCAGATTTTTCATGGGAAAGACCGAGGCCTTGTCCAGGCCGACCTTAAAAAACCCTTGGGGCTTTACCCGCAGATAGTGATCACCGATTTTGATGATTAATAATTCCATGTTTTTTACACCAGGGCGTGAAGGGTTGAAAGGCCTTTTTCAGGGTCTGAGTTCTGGGCGGCAACCCAGTTTTCCAGGGTCTCAAATGCCTTTCCCTTTTCAAGGAGAACGGCTGCCTGCTCAATGCCCTGTTCCAGGGTGGGGGCCTTGCCTGCAGCCCAAAAAATCAGTCCTGCATTGAGGATGGCTGCATTTTTCCTGGGCCCTTCTTCCCGGCTGGCCATGAGGCCTGCAAACCGTTTTGCCTCATGTTCAAGTACAGGCTCGGGCTCGAGCGGGTCACAGGTTTTGGAGAAAAGGCCCAGGGCTTTTGAGTCAATGGTGAATTCTTGGATGGTTCTCTTTTTAGTCTCAGGGTCGGTGGTGATTTTTGCACAATGGGTGATGCCGCAGACCGAGGCTTCATCCATACCCAGGCTGGATCCTGAAATTTCTCCATAGAGCACAATGGCACTTTGAAAGCCGATCTCTTTCATGACCTGGGCCACCGGCATGATCATCTCCCTTGAATAAACCCCTCTGACCCCGATGGCAGGCAGGGCCGGGTTGGCCAGGGAGGCGGCAATGTTCAGGGTGGAACCGAAAAAAATGCCCGAAAGAATCCTTCCCAGGGCATTGGGATGAATCTGGGGGCTCATGCCGTTGAACAACCCCAATCCGGAGGTTTTTACGCTCTGGGCAACGGTAGGGGCCGTGCATTCCACATCAACGCCCAGGGCTTGGGCCATGTCCACGGTGCCGCAGGTCGAGGTGATGGCCCTGGCCCCGTGGCGGGCCATGGGCACCTTGCCTGCTGCTGCAATGATCGAGGCGGCCGTGCTGATATTAAAGGTTTTAAAGGTGTCCATGCCCGTGCCTGAATTTTCTGCTACATTAAGATCCCGATCCACCTTTACGGTATCCAGTTCATAGATGGCTTCCCAGGCCCCGGCCACTTCTTCGGCCGTCTCTGTCTTGGCGGTAAGGGCGGCTAAAAATGCCCCTTGCTGGAGCGGGGTGGTCTGGTTGGAAAGAATGGTTTCAAAGGCTTGATAGGCCTCGTTTCGGGACAGGTTTTCTTTGTTGATAAGGCGGGTGATTAACGCGCCAAAGGCTTTGTCATCTGCAAGGGACATGGATTTTCTCCTGTAATAATATTCAACAGGATTTAGTTCCAGCAGACATCCTTGGGTCTTCCGGCCTGGGCAGGCTTTCCGGCTGACGGATCATCCCTTGTCCTGTGTCTTCCCCTTTGGCCTGAATTTGTCAGGCCGCCAAGTGGCATCATACAGGTCTAAGTCCCCGTTCACGGCAACGGCTGGCATGCAACGGAATCTCACCGTTTTTCCTATTACCCCGGTTCCAAAAAAAATGGAACGCGGGCACCCTGGCAATGAGGCATAAATTATAAAAGAATCCCGGGGGATTTGTCAATATGAGATCAGGGTAATCCCAGGGCTCAGGCTTAGGTTCTGCCGCCTCTGAAAAATCCGTAAACCGCACCCATGAAGCCTCCGGCCAGGTGACTGAACTGGGAAATCTGGTCTATCTTGAGGATGGAAAAGATTTCGGATCCAATGAAAATTACACCCACCAGGATAAAGGTCAAAGGGATTTCTTTGGCCCTGAAATTGGAAAAAGAGCTTAAAAGGATCATCATGAACACCAGGCCGCTGCCTCCCATCAATGAGGTGGAAAAAAGAGCCGCATTGATCAGGGCGGTTGTTGCCGCCGTCACCACCATCATTTCAAAGAGTTTTAAATACCGGTATTTTTCCTCTAACAGGGGACCGACCAAAAGAATGATCATAAGGTTGCCCATGAGGTGGGACCAGCCGGCATGGGCAAATACATGGGAGACCAGGCGAAAATAGAATACAGGGTTTGAGAATTCAAGGTGAGCCGGGGATGACAACCTGATCCCCATGGTATGGCCAAGGGGCAGAACAAGGCAGATTATGGCTGCAAAGGCATAGGTCAGAATCACAGGGGCATTGTATTTGATTTTCATGGGGTCCCTTTTTTTAATGGTGTTTCCGGTTTATACCCCTGGTTCGGCCCGGGGTCAAGTATGGGCTTTTTGACCCCAAATCCACCGCCTAATTTTATATTTGTTAAATATGGGGATTTTCCGTGCTTTCCTGGCCACCAGGCGGTACCATATTGCGGCGCCAAGTGAGCGACAAGTGAGATAATATCCGTCATACTCCCCAGGGAGGAGCAAACGCAGGCAACTAAGAAGATGGCACCGCCTGGTGGATCAGGGCCCTTGCGGTCTCTTGACAAACAAAAGGGTTGGGAGGATACTTGAAAAATTAAACTTCAGCCTGAACCTGGACATTGATGCATGACTGAAAATGAGTTAAAAATTCTTGAACATAGGTTTTATGATTATACCTCGCCTTTTATCAACAGGGCTTTTGATCCCTATCTCTATAAGCTGAAACAAGCACACAGTCTCAGGGTCTGTGAAAATATTGCCATGCTGGCAGCATCCCTTAATCTCGGCAGGCCTGAGACCCGTCTTGCCCGGGCCGCAGCACTTGTTCATGACCTGGGACGGTTTTATCAGTTTGAAACCTATGTTACTTTTTCCGATGCCTTGTCCAAGAGTCACGGGGCGCTGGGTGCCGGGGTTATGGTGAAACAAGAGATTCTTGCGGGAATTTGCCGGCATGAAAAGCAATTGATTTTAAGGGCGGTGGCCCTGCACAATCTTGCCCGCCTTCCCAAGGGACTTGAAAAAGACCTGAACCTGCTTGTAAGACTGCTTCGGGATGCCGATAAAATAGATATTTTCAAGGTCATAAAAGCCTATTACCTCAGCTGTGAGACCCAGGCGTTTCTCACCCACGACCTGGAAGATGACGGTAAAGTATCCCAAGTTCTTGTGACCCAGCTTTTAAATGGCCGGGCCATTGATTATGATCAGGTGGCCACCCTCAATGACATGAAATTGTTCCAGGTCGGCATGGTGTATGATTTGAATTTTCCCCGGTCCCTGTCCGCCGTCCTGGCTCAAGGGGCGGTTTCCGCCATTTTAGGGACCCTGCCCCCATCTTCAATGATCACAGATCTTGAACATCGTTTAAATTCCTGGATCACAAACGCTGCTGCCGGTCAGGCCCATATTGCAGAATAAGGAACGCAAGATAAGGGCTGGCCCTTGAAAGGGACGGTTATTTGCTGAATATGGTGAGATAGGCGCCTGTCACTGCCAGGCAGATGGCAATCCCCCGTTGGCGGGTGATGGGTTCTTTCAGCCATACAGCAGCCAGGATAAAGATGAAGATGGTGGACATCTGATTGAGAATGGCCGCCCTTGATGCGGTGGTGTATTTCATTCCGGCCACCCAGAAAACAAGGGCAATGAAATTGCCTGAAACAGATGCGGGCAAGGCCGTGATCCAGGAGTTTGAAAATTTGAGTTCCCCAAGGTAGCGGTTTCGTTTCGGATGGAAAAGGAGAATGGCCCCCAGGGTGATGCAGCCGGCGGTTACCCGGACCAGGGTGGCCCAGAATACATTGGTCTGTTCCAGCACATCTTTGATCATGACAATACCCACGGCCATGAATATCATGGACAAGAATCCTGCAAGAACACCGGTCAGGATGGCGCTGTTGGGTTTAACGGTTTTTTTTTCGGGAGAAAAGGATCCCACAAGTATGGCACAGATGACCAGGAGGCTGCCGAAAACAGCTCCCTTGCCCAAGCGTTCGTCTAAAAGGAGAAAGGAGAAAAAAAGGACACTGGGTAAATAAAGGCACTCCACCACAGCCACCATACTTGCTCCCAGCCGGTTTAAGGCCATAAAAAAAAAGATGTCCGCCAGGGTGATGCCTAAAAAGCCGGATAGGGCCAGCAGCAGGGTGTCATGGGCGTTAACATCCGGGAAAAAAGAGATATTCATGACCCCCATGGAAAGGCTGACCAGGACAAAGGCCACCAGGCTTTTATAGATATTCAGGGAAAGGGGGGAAAAATGGTCCCCCGATTTTTTAAATAAAATAACGGCCAAAGCCCAGAAAAAAGCGGAGCTCAAGGCAAACACAGATCCAAGCATTTAATCTGCTCCCATGGGATGATTCAGGGCCGGTTAGAACCGGAAACTGCCCTTGAGGTGGGGAATCCCTTTTTCCTGGTCCCTGATCTCGAAAACCGCTTGGCTGCCATGGGTTTCGTATCCGAGAGTAACGGTGGCCGGTAAAAAAATCGGCAGCTTGAGCGCGCCTTCCATCTCAAGGGTGGGCGGGTGCCCAAATTCTTTTTCAAGGCTTGCCCCTGCCCGGGCCAGACTCCACATGCCGTGGGCAATGGGCTGCTTGAATCCGATAAATTTAGCTGTCCACCCGTACAGGTGGTGGGGGTTATAGTCTCCTGAGACCCCGGCATATAATCTGCCGATATTTTCCGGTACCCTGATGGTTTCTTTTACGGCCAGGGCAATCTCTTCTTTTCTATCTTTTTTGGGTTTTTTTTCGGGGTTTTTGGCCCGGGTAAAATAAAGGGCTGTCCCCTGCCAGACGACCTCTTCTTTCCGGGCCGGTTTGGCCTTAAATTCAAACCGGGTATGGATGCCCCGGTCGGTCTGGGTCATGTCCAAAAGAGAGCAGAACAGGTCCAAACGTTGGCCTGCAGCCAATGGGTGTCTCAGTTCCAAGGACTGTCCCACCTGGATCAGGCCCATGGGGTTGATGGGAAAACAAGAAGACCCGATAAATTTGGCCACCACCCCGATAAACAGTGTCTGGATAAACGAGGCTGGCACGGTGTCAATGCCGGGATCATACCCGCACACCTGCTTGAACCGGTCTATTTTTTTTTCGTTAAGTTCAACATCTTTGAGGACAAAGCAAACGTTTTCAAGGATGGTTTGGGCTGAAAGGTGCGAGGGCTTTACCATGGACAGGCAGATCAGTTTGGCAAATAACCCTGGAATACCGGGTGTCCTGGTCATGGGAACCATTTGTTGACTGCCCTGGGGCGTGAAGATGACAGCATTTTGATTCTGATTCATAAATTAGTGTCCTATAGTATAAAAAAATAGGAAAATATCCTATCATGTCTGTTTGGTAAGTCAATACGGGTTCTGGGATATTCAATAAAAATAGGCGTTTATTTGCCTCCAGGTTTATAAAACATTGTTTTTTAAAAAAGCTGCCTGTTTAAGGTTGACCAGGCCTGGTTTAGGGTATACATCGATGGACGAATTATAAAAATGACAAGGGATTTTATGAATTACGAAATTTATAATCCAAAGTTTGATTAAAATATTGTAAGCAACCCAATGAAAATGTTATTTTATTTCTTATTCATGATCCGTAGAATCCAACTGGTAAGACCTGTATTTCAATTAGATAATTACATCGTAATCATGCAAAGCTTATAGGAGACCCAATGGGGACTCAATCCCAAGGCCCTGTTTCAGCAGGCACCTACATTATCAACCAGGCCAGACAAAATCATCTCAACCCCAGTCTTTTATACGAGGCGGTTATTGACCTGTCCTCCGAAGGTCTGATTACTGCAAACTGCATTAACAGGGCCGCAGGTATTCTGCTCAACGATTTGGCCCTGCCCCAATATTTTTTTGAAACCATTACCAAAGATTCCCTTAAACACATCCTGGCCTCCATCGCCAAAAGCCTAAAGGTTCAGGGGGACAAGGTGGAGCTTTCTTCCTGGGTGGCAGACATTGATCTGGACCTTTTCCAGGGCAGCCAGGTTCAGCGGGTCCGCATTGCCACAAAGGAGACCCGGGATTCGGTGGAAGCGCTTTTGGACACCCAGCTGACCGGTCATAGAAGAGAATACTACTATAACCCTGAAAAAGATTATTATACCTATATATTCAGGACCGAGACAGTGGCTGATTTTCCTTCGGACAGGTTTTCAGACACCCGGTTTTTATTCGGCCTGGACCAGGATTATACCCAGACCCCGAGGCTGACCCGGAACCGGTATGAGCAGTTCCTTGAGTCCACCTCCGATTCGGTTCTTCCCATGATCGAGGTGTTTAACCTGTCGGATATCGGAGAAATCAGGTTTATGTTTAACTCTGATTTTGAACGTCCCCAGTTGGCCGTGCTCCGGCAGATATTCAACGATCACAGCCTTGTCATTACAAGGGCCTATTGGGAACCCTATTACAACGATGCCGCTCTGCCCTCTTCCATATGTTCACTCTATGTTAAAGGGGAATTGTCAAGGCAGCAGGAAGCCTGCCTTGTTGACGATCTCAGTGCCTTTTTGAGTTTTTCCGTCAATGGGGTGACAAAACTATACGTGGCAGGAAAGCTTACGTTTAAAGAGATGCTTTTTGCCGGTAATGCAATTGACTTTACCCATATGTTCATCTTTAACGAGCGGGGCAATTCAAGTGACCGGGAAATCATGGAAAGCCTTGACAATGCAGACCATAAGGCTGCATTTGCCGGCAGGATTCATGAGTCCAACAAGTTTACCTATGTTTCCAGGACCATCATGGAAACCGTTTGTGCCCATCCGGACCTGATTCAGTTTCTGTTCAGGCTTTTTGAGCGTAAATTCGATCCGGCCGGGCCCTGCGATCTTTGTCCAGCTGATCTGGAGGCAAAATGGGACGCCTTTGACCGGATGCTGGCAGTGCGATTCATGGACTTTCCTTTGGGCCGTGATATTTTTGCCTTTATGTTCAAACTGGTCCCGGCCACCTTGAAAACCAATTTTTACAAGCCTGCAAAACGCTCGTTTGCATTCAGGATGGACAACCAGGTCATGGATCCTCTGGTCTTTGAACAATTTGTATTCGGTGTCTTTTTTGTCAACGGCCATTATGCCTGCGGCACCCATTTGCGGGCCGATGATATCGCAAGGGGCGGGCTGCGAATGATCCGGGTCACACCGGGCAACCATGCCATGGAACTGGACAATGCCGTATTGCTCAACTATGCGTTAGGTCCCAAGGCCCAGCGTCTTAAACACAAGGATATTTGCGAGAGCGGATCCAAAGGGGTGGTGGTTCCCCATGCCCTTTACGCGTCCTACGCCATGGATTCGCTTTACGATTATACCGAAGGAATCATGGATCTCATGTTGCCTGATCCCCATGTCCATGACCATTTCGGCCAGCCTGAGATGATCTTTTTCGGACCGGATGAAGGCACGGCACCGTTGATGGATGCCGTGGCGTTCAGGGCCAAACAAAGGGGATATGCCCATTGGCGGACCATTACCACGGGTAAAAGCTTCGGGATTCCCCATGACGCCTACGGACTTTTGGACAATGGGGATGTTTTCGGGCTCTTGGAGCATGATCACAAGACAACGGAACTTGCCCTTAACGGAAAGGTGGTTGAAACCACCTCGGACATGGACAAAATCTGGAACCGTATTGGCGGAAAAATTGAGATCAGCGGCATGACCACCACCTCGGTCATGGGGGCTTTCCGCACCCTGATCCAGCATTATGGGGCAAAGGAAGAAAATCTGAACCTCATGATGACAGGCGGACCTGACGGGGATTTGGGGTCCAATGAGATCCAATGCTACAAGGGAAAGATTTGTCTGATCATTGACGGGGGATCCGTGCTCTTTGATCCGGACGGCTTGGACAAGAAAGCCTTGATGAAACTGGGGTTCATGCGCCATTCATCTCCTCGGGTCAACTCCCTTGAATACCCGGTTGAAAAATTGGGTAAAAACGGATTTCAGGTCCCGTTAAAGGGGAAAAATATCAGCCTTCCCGACGGTCGTATTGTGGAGGACGGGGCTATTTTTCACAGAAATTTTATCACAGATCCCAAGAATCGAAAATATATTGAACAGGCCGATATCCAGGCTTTTATCCCCTGCGGGGGATTCAAGGACACCATCAACCATGCCAATGTCAGGGCCTTTGCCTCCCTTTTTACGGGGTTGCGCTTTATTGTGGAAGGGGCAAATGTCTTTTTTGATGATGCCGCAAGACGGTATATTGCCTCATCCACGGATATCCGCCAGATTAAGGACAGCTCGGCCAACAAGGGAGGGGTCTTTTCCTCTGCCGTGGCTGAAGTGCTCACCGCCTTTTTGTTTGAAGATGACTATGAAAAAAGACTCATGGAAGATGTGAAAACCCGGTGGGCATTGATTCGGGATATCATGGGGCTTGTTTCCACCTATGCGGCGGCAGAAACCCGGATGCTGATCAAGATTCATGAGGCCAACCCGGAGATTCCTCTGTTTGTGCTTTCCGTAAAAACCAGCGAACAGATTTTTGAGTTCCAGCATCTGGTGGCAGAGCATCTTGACCAGCTCACGGCCAAAACTGATCTGCTTTGGGAAGTGCTCAAATCCTATATCCCCGAGGTGCTGGTCAAAGGTCTGGGACGGGAGGCTATTTTAAATATTATGAATGAAAAACCAGCCTACCGGGATGCCATCATCACCAAGAAGATGGCATCTCTGGCATTTTATGAGCACGGACTTGACTGGGAGGCCTATGCCGCTTCAGCCAAATCCGATTTCATGGGCGCCATGTCAACCCTGTTTAATGTTGAGTAATATAAATTTTATTTTGAATCATATCAAAGGACGCCGCCACTATTATTGTGGCGGCTGAATATAAAGGGGGACTATCTTTTAACAAAAAACAGGAGTGGAAAAATGGGAACAATAATGGACGTGGTCAATGCAAGGGATCCGTTTGAAAAGGAGTTTCACCAAGCGGTTCACGAGGTGGTGGAATCTGTAAAACCGGTGCTTGACAGAAATTCTGAATACCGCCACGCCGGTATCATGGACAGACTGGTTGAACCCGAGCGGTTGATCCAGTTCCGGGTGCCCTGGATGGATGACCAGGGCAAGGTCCAGGTCAACCGGGGATTTCGGATAGAAATGAATTCAGCCATCGGTCCGTATAAAGGGGGACTTCGCTTCCATCCGTCCGTCAATCTTTCCATTTTAAAATTTCTGGCCTTTGAACAGGTATTTAAAAATGCCCTGACCACCCTTCCCATTGGCGGGGGCAAGGGGGGATCTGATTTTGATCCCAAGGGAAAATCCGATTTTGAGGTCATGCGGTTCTGCCAGAGTTTCATGTCAGAGCTTTTCAGGCATCTTGGGCCTGATACCGACGTTCCGGCCGGCGACATCGGGGTGGGGGGGCGTGAGATCGGGTATCTTTTCGGGATGTATAAAAAATTGAAGAATGAATTTACAGGTGTGCTCACGGGCAAGAGCCTTAATTGGGGCGGCAGCCTGATTCGTCCGGAAGCCACAGGGTACGGATCTTTCTTTTTTGCAGATGAAATGCTGGCCACCCGCCAGGAGAGCCTGCAAGGCAAAATCTGCCTGGTGTCAGGATCGGGCAATGTGGCCCAGTACACCACTGAAAAGATCAACCAGCTCGGGGGCAAGGTGGTTTCCCTGTCCGATTCTTCAGGCTACGTCTATGACGAGGAAGGCATTGACGGAGACAAGCTCCAATGGGTGATGTACCTGAAAAATGTCAAGCGGGCCGAATCAAAGAGTATGCCGACAAGTATACCACTGCCGTGTACACGGCCCTGGACGGGTCAGAAGAGTATAATTCCCTTTGGGACCATAAGGCCCATTGCGCCTTTCCTTCGGCCACCCAGAACGAGATCAATGAAAAAGATGCCGCAAACCTGGTGAAAAACGGGGTGAGCGTGGTCTGCGAAGGGGCCAATATGCCCACCACGCC